>NZ_JASCAS010000043.1:0-197099 GCF_029967615.1 Aeromonas sp. V90_14
CTGCCGCCAGCGTTCAATCTGAGCCATGATCAAACTCTTCAATTTAAGTTTGGTTGCCTGTTAAGGCGGCTCAATGAATTGCTGAATTAACTGCTGCAACTAAAAGTTGCTTTGGTCACTTCATCAGACATTGATATCAAAAATTGTTTTTGATGCTCGATGCTGTGAGTGCCCACACAGATTGCTTGATTCAAATTGTTAAAGAGCGACGCAGCTTTTGGCTGCTGCGGGAGTGGCATTCTACTCAACCGCCTTCTCGAGTCAAGCCTTATTTGCAAAGGCTTTTCGAGGTTATCGACTTGGCTGTTTGCGTTGCCGCTTGCCGTGTCGATGGGGCGCATTATAGAGAGATTGATCACGCTGGCAAGGGGGCGAATGCAATAAAATTGCAAAAAAGCGCACTTTTTTAGTTATTCATATCCAAGCACAGCTTTTATACAAACTTATCCACAAATAACGAGTAAAACAGGGAGATCCGAGTCTGCTTTTACCCCGTTTTCCATCCCCCCGCTTGAGCCAGCGCTCACGCTGACTTCCTATATAGGGATAACTGCAGCCAACCCGGCTTCTTTTACCCAGCGCGAGATCAGCTCGGCAGCCGGCCAATCACGGCAACCAGAAACATTCTGGCCGGCCCAGAGCGGCGAACACCCAGTATCCCCCCGCTGTTCGGCCGCACTGCGCAGTGGTGCCAGCGCGCCACTGGCATGAGGAAATGCAGGCACATCTTTGGACAGCGGGCCCAGCTCTCGCATCAGGCGATTGACGATGCCGCGGGCCGGGCGACCACTGAACAGGTTGGTCAGCGCCGTGTGTCGCCCTGCTGGCGAGAGCAGTGCCGCCCGGTGCAGGGCCGAGGTGGTCGCTTCATGGCAACAGAGAAAAGCGGTGCCCATCTGCACGGCGCTGGCCCCCAACTCCAATGCGGCGCGAATGCCGCGGCCATCGACAATGCCGCCGGCGGCGATGACCGGCAGCCTCACCGCCTCGACTATCTGTGGCAACAAACTAAAGGTGCCCTGCTGCAGACTGAGATCGTCCTCGAGGAAATGGCCGCGATGGCCGCCGGCCTCCAGCCCCTGGGCGATGATGGCATCGGCGCCATGGTCGGCGAGCCAGCGGGCTTCAGCGACCGTGGTGGCGCTGGCAAATACCTTGGCCCCGCTGGCCTTCACCCTGGCCAGCAACTCGGGCTCGGGCAGTCCGAAATGAAAACTGACCACGGCCGGTTTGAACTCGGCCACCATGGCGGCATGCTCGGCATTGAAGGGGGCCCGACTGGGGGCCGCCGTGCCGGCAGCATCACGCACGCCGTATTCGTCATAGTAAGGCGCCAGCCGCTGCAACCAGCGGGCCTGGACGGCGGGATCCGGCGCCTCCTGCCGGTGACAGAAGAAGTTGATGTTAAATGACCCCTCCCCGCCCGCCGCCAGCCGGGTCAGCTCTTCGCGCAAGGTGGTGAGGCTCAGCATGGCCGCAGGCAATGAGCCCAGCGCGCCGGCCCGAGTCACGGCCAGTGCCAGCGCGCTGTCCTGCACACCGGCCATGGGGGCCTGAATGATGGGGTAGCGCAACCCCAGTTCGGCAAACAGCGTCATGATGTCGCCTCTCGCTGCTCCGTAGAGACACCTCCGACCTGGCTGCGCGCCAGGGCGATGGCCCCATCGATGGCCGCCCGGGCCTGCGGGCTGTTCTGCCAGCAGGTCGAGCCCAGCATGCTGGCCACCAGCTGCACGATATGGCCGGTGTCGGCCTCGGCCAATTGCGCCAGATTGTGGTAGCCAAGCTGTTCAAGCCGCCCGATGACGGTGGGCCCCACCCCTTTCACGCCGAGCAGCAGCGCCCGCTCCTCGCCCGAAAATCCTTGCTTGCTCTTCATTGATCAGACTCCTTTCCCATACCCTCATTGCACATCAGGCCCGCGAGGGGCCTGATGAAGATAAGCGGTCAACGTACGCTGCGCAGCAAGAAGTCCGGCTGACCGCAGGAGCGCAACTCGCGCTTTTGCATCTCGTCGGAACAGGTGACGGCTGCCGTCCCCTCCTTGTTGATGCAGATATAGACCTCCCGCAGGAAGCGGCCACCGTCGGCACAGGCCACCGTGATGTTGTCCGGGGCCAGCCAGTCGTTGGCGCTGGCCAGATCCGCCTTGAGCTGGAAGCGGCTCTTGCGCAGCGGCTCGGCGGGAGACTGATAGGCGGCCGGGATCTTCACTTTCTGGCGCAGGTCGCTGGCCAGCTGATGAAAGCCGCGCTGGCTCAGACCGGAGCAGGTGCCGTGCTTCTCCCACTCATGGCGATAGAGGAAGCGGCTGGGATAGAGGCCGGCAAACTGCTGCTCCATCGCCGGATCCAGCCGCTCGCGGCTACAGCTGCTCGGGTAGCCGCGCTGATACTGGGGCCAGAGCCCGTGCAGCACGAATCCCAGCAGGCGGGAACATTGCTCCCGGTCGGCCGGCTTGATGGCGCAATGCTCCGGTGACCAGGAGAGCGCCATGGCGTAATAGTCAAATTCACCGGCCTCCCCTTTGGCCTGCACGGCAGAGGAGAACCAGGGGGCCAGCAGCATGCCGAGCAGCACAACAATCTTCTTCATCTTGGGTATCCAGGGTTATGCACATAATGTCGAGCGGGCCGTTTTGCCCTCGAGAACGGCCATGCTCCCATATTTTGCCCAGAGGGAACACCCTGCCGGGGCGCCGGCCCATGTCGGGGTCAGACCAGTAAAGGGTTTCCCCTCCCGGCACCGAGGCGTAAGCTGACTCTCCGGCGGGCCCGCACGTCCGGCCTGCTTCCCGTCCGCTTTCCTCTTCAACAGGATGTAACATGATCCGCAAGAATCCCTCCGGCCATCTGCCGGTCATCGACGAGTCAGCCTATATCGACAAGACAGCCATCATCTGTGGCAAGGTGATCATCAAGGAGAACGTGTTTGTCGGCCCCTATGCGGTGATCCGCGCCGACGAGGTGGATGCCAGCGGTGACATGGAGCCCATCGTCATCGGCGCCAACTCCAACATTCAGGACGGGGTCGTCATCCACTCCAAGTCCGGCGCTGCGGTCACCATCGGCGAGTACACCTCCATCGCCCACCGCAGCATAGTCCACGGCCCGTGCGAAGTGGGTAACCGGGTGTTCATCGGCTTCAACAGCGTGCTGTTCAACTGCCACATCGGTGACGGCGCAGTGGTGCGCCACAACTCGGTGGTGGACGGCTGCGATCTGCCGCCGGAGTTCTACGTCCCCTCCACCACCCGCATCAACCAGCAGAGCGATCTGGACCATATCCCGCGGGTGTCGGTGGATGCCGCCGAGTTCTCCGAGGATGTGGCCCACACCAACATCGATCTGGTCAAGGGGTACAAGGCGCTCTCCAACGAGTTCTGAGTCCCGCGGTTGCCAGGATCCACAACGGGCGCCGAGGCGCCCGTTGTCATGACTGTAAAGAGGGTGAAAAGGGAGCGTAAAAGCCGTTGAGCTAGCGGTCCGCCTGGCGTTTGATGGACCATCTTCCCTGAATGGAGTCATCCCCATGTCACGTTGCCCCCTCGCGCTCACTCTGCTGCTTGCCAGCCTGTCGGCCCAGGCCTGCGAGCTGCCCGCCCCGCCCGCCGGTCGTACCGATGCGCGCCCGCCGGCGTTGCCCGCCCCCCTCTATCACGCCAGCAAGCTGGGCCAGGATCCCCAGGCCACCGCCCAGGCGCTGTTCAAGAACATTCCGCCGGCCGAAGCCGACAAACGCTATGAGGTGGTAGTAAGCGTCCGCGAGCTGCCGCCCCAGCCCATTAGGATCCAACCTGCCGCCGCCCCACTCAAGGGGCAGTAAGGCTCACAGCTGGACCGGCCATGAAAAGGGCGCCGCAGCGCCCTTGTCGAGATCATGACTCGAATTCCTTAACGTGCCCGCACGCAGGCGACGCCGTGAGCCTCTTGTGGCAGATCCGTGATGAGCTCGCCGCTGCCCGGATCGAGCAGGGGAGCCTCCCCGTCGTCGTTGGGGGCATCACTGCTCCAGAGCCGGCTGTAGAGCGGCCAGCCCTGCTCCGTCAGCAGCTTCATCTCCTCACCGACTTGATGATAGGCGGCAAACAGCGCCGTCAGCTCCCTGGCCGCCGGCAGGCGCCAATCATCGTGGCCACGTGCCACTAGCTGCTGGCAGTAGTCGCGAGCCCGTTCCTGGCTCATCACCACATAGTCGTGGGGGAAGGGGTTGTAATCCCCATCTTCATCCCTGGCGCTGCCGTCGTAGGCCAGCGCCAGCCGGTCCGCTTCCGCGCGAGTCAGGGGACAGACGAAGATCAGCTCGCCCGCCGCCAGCTCGGGATGACGGCAGCCCTGGCTGAAATCTGGCTGGGCATCCACCACCTGCACCGCCAGTTCCAGCATCCGCTCGCCCGTACTCACCTGCACCCGGGCAGGTCCCACCGCCAGAGCGTGGAGCACCCCATCGCCGTCGACGCTGACCTGCTCCGGCGTCATGCTGCGCCACTGCAAGGGGCCCTGCGCCGGATTGCGCGTGCCATCACTGAGCCGCAGTGTGGCCTGCAAAGCCAGCGTCTGGCCCACTTCCAGCCGGGGCGCTGCCGGCGTCACCTGCAGATCGATCACGATGGCAGGCACCGGCGCCTCGTCAACCACCCCGCTCAATCCGAGCTCGGCGACCGTGGCCGGAGTGCGCCTCGGCTCGGCAGACACGCTACGCAGAAACTCGCCGATGGCATCCAGCTCGTCGTTGGAGAGACCGAGCGCATGCAGGTGATCGGAGGCTTGCGGGAAGAAGGGATCGTACTGCGCCACCCCGGTCGGGAAGCCCACCCCGCTGCTCCACTTGGTCACCCCGAAGTTGTACGTGGCCACCACCCCCTGCACGGAACTGCCGATGCGCTGCGCCAGGATGGGGAAGACCCCGTTGTGCATATAAGGTGCGGTAAACGCCACGTCCCGCAGGCTGGGGGTCTTGAAGCGCCCCATGTCTGCCTTTTGGCGGGTGTGCAGGAAGCGGCCGCGGTCTTCCAGATTGCGGCCATAGTAGGCCAGCCCCACGCTCTCGAACCGGTACTGGCTCAGCAGCGGCCCGGAGTGGCAGTTCATGCAGCGGCCATCGGTGCGATAGAGGTGCATCCCCCACAGCGCCTTGTCGCTCAGGGCCTGCCCGTCGCCTTGGACGAAGCGCTCGAAGTCGCTGTCGCGGCTGATGATGGTGCGCTCGAAGGTGGCGATCGCCTTGGCAATCCGCTCCAGGCTGATCCCCTCGTCACCGAACGCCGTGGCAAAGGCCGCCGGGTAGTCGTGGCTGGCTTGCAGACGCGCCAGCAGTTCGTCGTGATCCAGCGCCATCTCCACCGGGTTCTGGATGGGGTGCAAAGACTGCTCCTCAAGGGAGCCGACCCGGCCATCCCAGAACTGGCTGCTGCTAAAGGCACTGTTGATAATCGAGGGGGCGTTGCGGGTCCCCTTCTGCCCCTGGTGGCCCACCGAGACGCTCAGCCCGTCGCTCCACCCTTTTTGCGGATCGTGGCAGCTGGCACAGCTGATGTCTTGCGCCCGGGAGAGCCGCTTGTCGAAGAACAGTTGCTGACCCAGCACCACCTTGGCCCGGCTGTAAGGGTTGTCGGCCGGGAAGGGCACCGCCGGCAGCGGCCCCAGCTCCTGCCACTCGACCCCCTCATCAACCCTGGCCGCCGGCCATTGGGCGGCAGGGCCGGCATACCGGGCGCGCAGGGCGGCCATGTCGGGCATGCTGTCGTCACGGATGACCGAAGGGCGTACCGGATAGGGCGCCAGCACATACCAGAGCACGCTGCCCTCCCCCTCCTCGAGCCAGCTGCCCGTGGCGGGCTGGTAAAGAGCGGGGTGGCCGGCGCCGTCCTGCAGCCAGATCCGGGTTGGCACAGCCAGGGCAAAGGTGTGGGGGTAGCGCCAACTCTGCTTGTCCGCCGCCAGCAGCCGTTCGAATTCGGCCAGGCCAGGCAGTCGCCAGTCCCTGCGTCCGCAGCCGGTTGGCTCCACCCCCAGCCCGGCACGGCTGGCCTGCGGCAACGCACTGCTGCCGCTGGCGTGCAGCCAATACTGGCTGCCCTTGACCCCGGCGGTGCTGCGCACATCGTGCAGGCAACGCCAGTCAGTGCCGCTCGTCAGCCGACCCTGCTCATCAAGGCGCAGCAGGTCGGCCGTCTCCGGCTCGTCGGGCTGGCTGGGTTGGGCGGGATAGAGCAGCAGCCTCGCCGCCTCGATGGGGCCGCTGTTGCTGCGCCGATACCAGCTGCGCTCCCCCTGATCGGCACGCAGGGCCAGCAGCATCTGCCAGCTGTCCGGATAGTTGAGCTCGGCTCCCGGCTGACGCTGGGCCAGCAACAGGGTTGCATACTCCTGAATGAGCGGTTGCTGCTGCAGACGGATCTGTGCCAGCTGCCCCCACTCGCCCTGATCAAGGGTACCGTCCCCATTGCGGTCGGCCAGCAGGAACAGCGCCGTCTCCTCTTCATCCAGTCGCAAGGAAGGTGCGTCAGCGCGCCGGGCCGACAGGGTCGTGGCGCCGAGATCGGCCACCCGGGCCGTCGCTGCGCGCAGAATATAGCTGCCGTCGCGCCCCACCAGCTCCAGCGGCTGATCCAGCAGCAAACCGGCCGGCAGCGTCATGACCAGGGGGCGCTCCTCCCCCACCTCCCCGCTCACCGCGATGCCGGTAGCGGCCTGGCGCAGCAGCAGGGTGGCCCCCTGCCCCAGGCGGGCCGTCACATCGAACCGCACGGTCAACTCGCTGCGGGTATGGGTCGGTACCGGTTCGACCGGCGGCTCTGTGGGTGGCGTCACCACCGGAGGTTCCACCGGCGGCTCTACTACGGGCGGTGTTACCACCGGCACAGAGGGAACGGGCGCCTGGCTATGGTTGTCATTGCAGGCGGTCAGGATCAGCAGGCTGACCAGTAAGAGGCTGGTTTTCATCGTGCAAAGGGTGAGTGGTCTGAGGAGTCGGCGATTATCCAGTCAAATGACAATCATTATCAACATCACCTTGCAAATATGTGTTTTGACAACAACCACGCTGTCGCGGACGCCATGACAAGAGGGCAGGCATCCGTCGATGCCTGCCCTCTTTATCTCCGTGTACCGGTCACCCGGCGACCTCGGCTAGCTATCAAGAGCACTTCTTCAGGCTGATATGCCAGTTGGCGCCGGATTGCACCTGATGTTTGGCGGCGAAGCTGTCCATGTTCAGCGCCACCGACACCTGCAACAGGCTGTTGAGGTAGACCAGCGGCTGGCCTTCCGGCACATCGCCAAAGCTGCTGACATAGGGGGCCTTGCCCTCGTATTTCAGTGCATCTCCTTCGCTGATCTTGATGCAGGCGTTGTCGCCCTTGTTGATCCCCGCCTTGGTCAGCAGGCTGTCGTCGATGTTGGTCCAGACGTTGCCGTACTGCACGTCCAGGATCGGAATGGTGCCCTTGAGGGTGCCATCCTGCTCGGCCACTGCCGGCTGATAGGGGATCTTCACCACCTCGGCCGGCAGCTTGGGCCCCACCTGCTCATAGCTGATGGCACCGGAGGCGAGCCGGGCGCCGGTGTAGGCGTAGACGTCACGGCCGTGGAAGGTGTAGGACTTCTCGGAGCCCTTGAGCCGGTTGGTCTTCTCGTCGATCTGGCGCACGGTATCGATGCCGAAGTGTTCGGCCACCAGGGTCAAGGTACCGTTGTCCGGGCTGACGATGTAGTGGCCGCTCTTGGTCTTGAGCACCACCGACTTGCGATCGGTGCCGACCCCCGGATCCACCACGCTGACGAACACGGTCCCCTTGGGCCAGTACTGCAGGGTCTGATAGAGGCGGTAGGAGGCTTCCCAGATGTTGTAGGCCGGGATCTCGTGGGTCAGGTCATAGAGCGGCAGGGTGCGGTCCACCCCGAAGGCGACCCCCTTCATGGCCGAGACGGCACCATCCTTGAGACCGAAGTCGGTCTGGATCACCAGCGCCTCGTTGGCGGTGGCAAGGCTGCTGGCCAGCAACAGGGCGAGCGCAAGCGCACGGGGGGCGGTACGAATATCCATATCTGAACTCCTGAAGGTAACGACAAGACAACCATCTAGACATCCAGAATGCCATCACTTCCACATATTGCAAGCCGTATTCCCCGGATGGGGGGCGCCGAAAGCCCTCGCCAGCAGGTAGCGGCGGGTGTATGGATAAGGCTGAGTCGCGACCGCCACTAAGGAGACCCCATGACCCGCAACCAGACCGCCATCCTACTCAGCCTGGGGGAACACAGCAGCCAGCTGCAGCTGACCCGGGCCGACGGCACCCGCTTCACTCGCACCTTGGGCTTCGGCCTCGAGGCCATGACACCGGGCCCGTTTCGCCGGGATCCGCCGAGCGCGCTGGAGCTGGAGCAGGCCATCATGGTGGTAGAGGACGTGCTGATGCCGCTGGCCGCCGAGGTGCCACCCCATGAGGTGGTGACCCTGCAGGCGCCGCTGCCGCTGGCCGAGGTGCTCGGCAGTCGTGAACTGAGCCGGGAGAGCCTGGAGCAGCTGTTCGGCCAGTTTGCCGCCATGGTGGAGGGTGATCCGCTGGCCGCCGCCAACCTGCCCAAGACCCGGCGCTTTGCCGCCGCCCTCTTGATCCTGCGCGAATGGATGCACCATCTGTCGGCCGAGCGGGTAGTGCTGGCCGACTGAGTCACACTATCCAGCCCAAGACCCGGCGCTTTGCCGCCGCCCTGCTGATCCTGCGCGAATGGATGCACCATTTGTCGGCCGACGGGTGGTGCTTGCCGACTGAGTCACACTAGCCTCTCCAAGACCCGGCGCTTTGCCGCCGCCCTCTTGATCCTGCGCGAATGGATGCAGCATCTGTCGGCCGAGCGGGTGGTGCTGGCCGACTGAGTCACGCTAGCCGGCAGCCGGCTCGAAGCGGGTGCGCCAGGCCGCCCAGGCCAGCCCCAGGCTGATCAGCACGCTGCCGACGGTGAGCAGATCCACCGCCGCCTGCACGCCGGCCCCGTCGCTGACCCAGCCCAGCAGCACCGGCACCCAGTTCGCCACATAAGCGATCACGTAGAAGAGCGACACCAGCCGGGCGTGGCTGGCAGCCGGCGCGATGCGGTTGACCAGGGTCGCACTGCCGACGAACACCGCGCCCTGGGCATAACCGGCCACCAGCAAACCGAGCACCGCCAGCCACCACGACTGGGCATGCACGGCGCCGGCAAACAGCAGCATGCAGAGCGCCAGCGCCAGGGCGCCGCTTTGCAAAGTGTGACGGGCATTGAGCCGGCGGGCCCAGAGCTGACACAGGCCGGAGAGCACCATGTAGGCTGCGATGAGATAGCCGAACAAGCCGAGATCCCGCAGCCCCAGCAGCCTGCTGGCCACCTTGGGGCCGATGGCCAGCAGGCTGGCCGCCACCGCCCAGGCGGTAAACAGCGCCAGTGCACAAATAAAGAAGGCCGCCCCGGTAGCCTTGAGCCCCTCCCCCAGCGATCCCCTGCCCTGCTGTGTTGTCGCAGCCGGCGCCCCTTGCGCGCTGGCGGGCCAGCTCAACGCCACCCCCGCCATGGCACAGGCCGCCAGCCCCATGATGAGCAGGAAGGGCAGTTGGGTCGGATAGAACTCCAGCTGCAGCGCCAACCCGCTGAACACCGGGCCGAGTGCTAACCCGGCGGTGAAGGAGAGGGTCGCGCTGAGGGCGGCCCGCTTGCCGCCATCGCGCGGGCCGAAGCGCAGCAGAGCCACGTTGGCGGCGCCGGTCAGGGCGCCGGTGCCGATCCCGGCCAGCACCCGCGCCAGCAACAGCGACCAGAAAGAGTCCGCTAGGGAGAACAGCAGGGCGCCCCCCAGTACCGCCAGCAGGGCTGGCAGGATCATGGCGCGCAGATCGCTCACCCTGCCCGCCAGATTGCCCACCCCGAACAGGGAGATCAGCACCCCGCCCGCATAGCCGCCGTAGATGAGGGTGAGGCTGACATCGCTCAGGGCCAGCGCCTGCTGATAATGGGGATAGAGGGGGGTGGGCACGCTGCTGTTGAGCAGCGCCGACATCAGCGCCAGCGGCAGAAACAGCAGGATGGCGCGATGGGAGGTGGCCGCCGCAGAGGGGGCGGCGGCACAGAGGGATGATGACATGCAAGGCTCCGATGAGGGCGGGCAAGGCCGCTGACGAGAGGCGCCATGATAGCGCCCATCGAGGCCCCTCGACAGCGACACAAATGCATCAGCCTGCTTCAATAATGCATGTCAGTGACATCTATCTGCATGTCGGCAAGGGCACTCTCGCCTTGTGATCCCGCCGGCACTGGCTTCTAATGGGCACGCCCCGCCGGGGCACTTTGAGTGGGAGGCTCGATGATCAACTGGGACGACGCGCGGTTTTTTCTGGCATTGGCACGGCAGGGCACCCTGCGCGGCGCCGCCGGCGTACTGGGGGTCGATCAGGCCACCGTGGGGCGACGCATCACGGCGCTGGAGCAGAACCTCGGCTCCAAACTCTTTATCCGCACCCCCAAGCTCTATGATCTCAGCCCCCTCGGCGAGGCCATGCTGGCGGATGCCAGCGCCATGGAGCAGGCCATCAAGGCCATCGAACGCAAGGCGAGCGCCGGCGATCAGAGCCTGTGCGGCGAGGTGCGCATCGCCACCACCGACACCCTGGCCCAGGCCTTCGTGCTGCCCGCCCTCACCCTGCTGCGCGAGCGCCACCCCGGCATCCGGCTCAGCCTGCAGACCGCGGTCAGCGTCAGTGACATCGCCTACCAGGAGGCCGATCTCGCCATCCGCGGGCTGCGCCCGGACAACGACGAGCTGGTGATCAAGCGCCTCACCACCATAGAGATGGGGCTCTATGCCTCTCGCGACTATCTGGCCCGCCACGGCACGCCCAAGAGCGGCCACGCTCTCAGCCAGCACGCCCTGCTGCTGTTTGCCAGGGAGCTGGTCTCCCGCCACTGGCACAGCCTGTGCGGGGAGCCGCTGCACGAGCCCAATGTGGTGCTGCAGTGCAACGCCCAGCTGCTGTTGCTGGCGGCCGCCCGCCAGGGGCTCGGCATCGCCCTGCTCTCCACCTTTCTGGCAGACAAGGAGCCGGAACTGGTGCGTGTGCTGCCCACCCTGTGCGATCCGGTCGACATCTGGCTGGTGCTCCACCCCGACCTGCAAAAAGCCAGCCGGGTGCGCGCCGTGGTCGACGCGCTGGAAGAGGTGTTTCACTGCCGCTGAGCCGGCGGCGCCTTCTGCCCGCGGCCCCGCATCTGTTACCATGCCGGCCATCAAGACTGTTTCCAGCGCGGCGTGGCCGCGCCCATCCCGACGGGTACCCTTATGTCCATTGCCTCCTTCGCCGACCTGGCACTCTCCCCCCGCTTGCAGCAGACCCTGACCGAGCTTGGCTACGCCGCGCCGACCCCAGTGCAGGCCAGCGCCATCCCGGTCATTCTGGCGGGGCGCGATCTGATGGCGGGTGCCCAGACCGGCACCGGCAAGACCGCCGCCTTCGTGCTGCCGCTGCTGGAGCAGTTGCTGCAACACCCGACGAACGATGCCCCCCGCCCCATCCGCGCCCTGGTGCTGGTGCCGACCCGTGAGCTGGCGGTGCAGGTACATGAGAGCGTCACGCGCTACGCCAAGGGCACCGACCTCACCAGCACGCTGGTCTACGGCGGGGTGAGTATCGCCGCACAGGTGGAGGCGCTGAAAGCCGGGGTGGATCTGCTGATCGCCACGCCGGGCCGGCTGCTCGACCATCTGCGGCAGGGGGCGCTGAGTCTGGCCGCGCTGCGCCACCTGGTGTTTGACGAGGCGGACCGGATGCTCGACATGGGCTTTATGGACGAGATAAAGGAGCTGCTGAAACAGATTCCGGCGGATCGCCAGACCCTGCTGTTTTCGGCCACCTGCGATGACAACCTGTTTGCCTTGAGCAAGGTGTTGTTGCGTGACCCGGCACTTATCGAAGTGGCACCGCGCAACACCACGGCGGCCGAGGTGGAGCAGCGGGTCTATACGGTGGATGGCGATCGCAAGCTGGCACTGGTCGAACACATGCTGAAAGTGAAAGGCTGGGCACCGGCCCTGATCTTCAGCCGCACCCGCCAAGGGGCCGACAAGCTGGCCCAGCAGCTCGGCAAGGCCGGCATCAACGCGCTGGCCTTCCACGGTGACCTGTCACAAGGCGCGCGGGAGAAGGTGCTGCTGGAGTTTCGCGCCGGCACCCTGCAGGCACTGGTGGCCACCGATGTGGCGGCCCGCGGCCTCGACATCACGGATCTCAACTACGTGATCAATATGGAATTCCCGTTTGTGGCGGAGGATTACGTACACCGTATCGGCCGCACCGGCCGCGCCGGCAACAAGGGGCTGGCCATCACCTTGTTCAGCCCAGAAGATGCGCCGCTGCTGGATAAGGTGGAGGCGGTGCTAGACACCCGCTTGCCCCAGCAGTGGTTCCCGGGCTTTGAACCGGATCTGACCCGCTTCGAGCCCGAGCCACGTCGCAGCAGCAAGGCAGCCCAGAAGCAGCGCGCCAGAAAGCAGGCGCTGGCGGGCAATAAAGGCAGTAAGGGCAAGCGCTAAGCAGCCCTTCGCCGCCAATAAAAAAACGCCCGCACGGGCGTTTTTTGTTATCCGATACACACCAGCTCCACCCCTACGGTGCAGCCGCCAGTTCCGGTGGCAGGGCTCGCAGGATGCGCTGCTCGGCCAGGGTGGAGAGCACGAACATCACCAGATAGCCAAGGCCCAGCGCCACGATAATGGCCACCACATTGGTGGTGAAGCGGGCCACCAGGTAATAGGCCGCCACCAGCGCCACTATGCCCACCGCCCGGATCAGCAGGCTCTGGGTAAAGTGGCCGTGGGCCTTGATGTAGGCAAGCTGGTAGCCGTTGAGCATCATGAAGATGAAGAAGAGGGAGAAGTGCAGCAGCACCGGCACGGCCCCCAGATAGTCGGCCGGGAACAACAGCGACACCAGCGGCTTGCCCGCCAGCAGCATCACCAGGAAAAAGACCAGGCTGACGATGGCACTGAGGCGAAAGATCCAGCGCCGGATCAGGCGGATCTGGCGATGATCGCCGCTGCGCAGATTGACCGCCAGCTCAGGCAGCACGAAGCGGTAGATGGGGAAGACGAACAGGGTGGTCATGTAGGTGAAGATGGGGCGCACCACCACCTGAAAATCCCCCAGCTCGTCGAGGCTAAAGTGGCGGATGGTGAGCAGTACCGTGATGTAGATCATCAGGATGCTGGCCCCCGCCTCGAGGGACGCGGTAAAGCTCTTCTTCACATAGCTGCGCATCTCGGGGCCAAGCTCGACCTTGGCCAGCGGCCGGGTGGCGATGGCCCTACGCCGGTGCAGATACATGTAGCCGGCGATGCCAAGCGAAGAGAACGTCAGCCCGTAGAAGAGCGAAGCAAGGGCATCCAGGCCAAGTACGAAATAGCAGGCCATAAACAGCAGACCGTTGGCCAGCGGCTCCAGCCAGGTGACCCGGTTGGAGATCCCGTACATCCGGTACATGGCCACCAGATTGGTGAAGTAGACCTTGAGCCCCAGCCCGAAGATGACCCCCACCAGTTGCAGATATTCGGCCCGGATATGGAGCCCGTGCTTGATGTAGGGGATCACCAGCCCCCAGGTGAGCAGCACCATGCCTATGAGGAAGTAGCGGAAGATATTGATGATGTCCCGATCGTTTTTGGTCTGGGAGTAGCTCACCACCATGGAGGAGCGAAAGCCGGTCATCAGGATCAAGGAGAGGGAGATCAAATCCACCACGCTGTTGAACAGCGCCAGATCCCCCTTGGCCACCCACTGCGCCAACCACACCTTGAAGGCGAAGCCGATGATGATGCTGGCAAGGGACGCCCACATGCCGGTGATGAAAGCCTGCTTGAGGCGGCCAAGTGAATCGGGTTGTTCGTCTTGAATGGCGTGCATCACGAAAGGCCCGCTAACTGCGTGAAGAGAGGCCCATCTTATGAAAGGGGGGCGCCCTTGAACAGCCCGAAACAGGGGGCAAGGGCGTCCCCCTGCCAGCAACGCCCGGCCAGGCGTCTCTTTTATCGTGCATCCAGCGTGTCATCCGGCTGCCGTCGGGCGGCTTATGACTGGGGTGCGGCCTTGATCAGCGCCTCGTAGTGATCAATTAGCTCGGGGCCGTGCAGCGGTGAATCGTGACCGCCCACCACCGTCTTGATCGGCAGCTTCATCGCTTTCAGCCGCTCGATGGTCTGCGGATAGGCCTTCACATCGGCAAAGCTCAGGTTGCCCAGCTTCTCCTTGAGGATGCAGTTGCCATAGAGCACCTGCTCGTCGGGGAAGTAGACAAAGATACCGTCCGGCGTATGGGCCGGACCTGTGTAGAAAGCGCGCAGCTTGCCCTCTTGCAGAGTAAAGTCACCATCGTGCACCACGTTGGGCAACACCAGCGGCAAGTCCGGGTACTCCGGCAGCCCCTTGCGGGTAAAGGCGACAATCTCGGCCCAGTCGCTCTTCATCAGATCCCGGGTCTGGCGCGTCGCCACCACCTTGGCCCCGATGGACTTCCAGTAGGCGTTACCGCCCGCCCGGTCGGTGTGGTAGTTGGTGTTGATCACCTCCAGCACCGGCTGGCGGCTGACCCGTTTGATCAGCTTGTGCAGCTCGCGGGCGGTGTCCGGCGTCCAGGTCGCCCCCACCACCGTCACTCCCTTGGCACCGAAATAGACCATGGAGTTCTCTTTGACGTAGTAGTTGTCCTCCACCACATAGACAGGGCCGCTCACCTGCGTCAGCGACATCCCCGCCGCCCGCACGCTGCCACCCCAGAAACTCGCCATCAGCACCAGGGCCCCGGCCAATCCGCACTTCATCCAACCTTTCATCATCTTGCTCCCTCGAACCAACCGCCCCCTCGCCACCCCTGTGGCAAGCCGGGCCCATTTATCAGTGGGCAGAAAATACGGGGGATTTGTGAAGGGAAAATGGGCTTGTGTGAAGAGAAGGTGAAGTCAGTAACAATCAACAGAAACGAGAAGTAACTAGAACTGTACACTTAAAGCACATACCACTTGAGGGATTCATTAAAAACCAGATAATGCTAATCTGACCGGCGTTTTGTAGATTCGCAAACAATAAACCTATCAAACAACCAGTGTATGCAGGCTAAAGATGATTAAGATAATAGATGAACTTCTAAAACCCAGATTTTTGTTTTTAGCTCCAAAAAATGAAGAAGACATTAAACTAACGCCATCTCAAATAGCATTGAGGTGTTTTATAGGAGTTATTACTGCTGCATGGATAGGTTTCTTACCTTTTTATCTATTCATTATATACATGCATGAAAATAAATTTTTCTCTTATGATTTTTTTGTTGATGGCGTTTTCGGATTAAATACATTCGTAGTTGTAACAGCGATACTATTTGTGTTCATGTCACTTTATTTTTATGGATTTATCTTGCTTTTTAAGCTCGGTATCAAAGAACAGAAAGAAAAAGGAAAAAACAGCCTTAGATGTATGACCTGGCTTGCCATAGTAATTTCGATTATAACTCATTACGTTTTCTTTGAACACGCTATGTCAGCTAACAAACCCCAGCTAATACTTTGGTTTATGAGCATATCAGCTTTGTTATGTGCTTTTTTTTACTCTATCGTTGGACATGGATTTAAAAGAAGCATTCAGAACTGGCTGTCTCCTTTTATTTTTGTTGCAGCATCAGTCATCCTCCCGTTTTGGAATCAAGATATAACATCAGAAGCTATATCTATGGGCCTCCGTAATTTTAACATTGGCGGAGGAAAACACGTTTCAATTATAGAAACCGGATATCCAGAGGAAAACAATAAGTCACGAAGTGGCTCACTAATATTGCTAACACCAAAAAATGCATATATTAAAACGCTTGATGAAAAGCTTATTATCATTCCAATATCAGATCACACCGAAGTGAAAATATGGTGATTTAATTATTTACAGCCCCTTAATTCAAAGATGATTCACCCACTATATTGCTGGACTTTTCAATCATCCATCAGTGAGTCAATTACCTACCAAAGGTGAACTATTGGATAATTCAGCAGATATATCCTGCTCCCATAAGCCGGTACACCTATAGAGGAAAAATGAGAGCATCATATTTTCGTCCTCTCATTGCTCTCCAATTTTTTCACCCCAGCCCCAAAACTGAAAATAAAAAACACCCGCCATATGGCGGGTATTTTTGTTCGTTATCATCGGACTAACCCGAAATACTTAATTCCAAATAGCACTCACCCCAGCGGCGGCGTCCGTGGCGGCACCCTGCGCTTGCTGCCGGTGGACTCGAAGGCCGAGGCAAAGCGCAGCAGCTTGTTGTCGTCATAGGCGCGACCGGCGAAGGTCAGGCCCACCGGCATACCGATATCGGCCATCACCCCCATGGGGACGGTGACGGTCGGCACGCCGAGATGGCGAATGGCGAGGTTGCCGTTGGCAACCCAGATGCCGTTGCTCCAGGCGATATCGGCGGAGGCCGGATTCACATCCGCATCAGCCGGGGCGACGTCGGCGACGGTGGGGAACAGAACGGCGTCGAGCTTGAGCCCGTCCATCCAGTCCTCCAGGTCCAGCTTGCGGGTCTTTTCCAGAGCGCGCAGGCCGTCCGGCACCGAGGCAATCTCGTCGAAACGCTTGAGGCCACGCTTGGCCATATTGACGTACTCGTCCATGCCCGCCGCCAGATCGCCCTCGCGGTTCGGCAAGGTGCCCGGATCGTGGGGGAAGATCTTCGGCCCATTGACATCGGCCAATTTATTCAGCTTGGGATCACCGTTGGCACGCAGGAAGTCGTCGAACGCCCAGCCGGAGAGCTCCCACAGCTCGTCGTTGAGGAACTCCGGGCTCACGATGCCGCGATTGAACACGGTCGGCGCGCCGGGTCTGTCCCCTTCGCAGTTGGAGACCAGCGGGAAGTCCACTTCGATGATTTCGGCGCCCGCGGCTTCCAGCGCCTGACGGGCCTGTTCCCACAGCGCAATCACGGCCTCGCGGGTATGGATCCGCTGACCAGTCGGGCCGCCGATGCCGGGGTTTTCGCTGGTGCCGGCCAGTTCATCCTTGTTGATAAACATGCGCGGCACGCCGAGCCGCTTGCCCTTGAGGGCATCGGGCTTGGCGGCCAGCTCCAGGTAGGAAGCCGGACGCACCTCGGAAGCCTTGGGCAGTTGCACCCAGGGCTGCAGGCGCCACAGATCGCCACGGGGATCGCTATCGTCGGCGACCACCACGTCGAGCACTTCCAGCAGATCTCTCATGGTGCGGGCGTAGGGCACCACCACGTCCATGGTCGGGGTTAGCGGCCAGTTGCCGCGCACCGAGATGACGCCACGGGACGGGGTATAGGCGCACAGACCGTTGTTGGAAGCCGGGCCACGGCCGCTCGACCAGGTCTCTTCGGCGAGACCAAAGGCGGAGAAGCTGGCGGCGGTGGCGGTGCCGGCACCGTTGGAGGAGCCGGAGGCAAAGGGCGCGGTCAGGTAGTCGGCGTTGTAGGGGCTCTCGGCACGGCCATAGACGCCGCGCTGCATGCCGCCATTGGCCATCGGCGGCATATTGGTTTTGCCAAGACAGATGGCACCGGCGGCACGCAGCCGCTCAACGGTAAAGGCATCGCGCTGGGCCACCAGATCCTTGAAAGCCGGGCTGCCGGAGGCAGCGGTCAGCCCCTTGACCAGATAGCTGTCTTTGGCGGTGTAGGGGATGCCGTCGAGCGGCCCCAGAGTTTCGCCACGGGCGCGGCGCTCATCAGACGCTTGCGCCTCTTTCAGCGCATCGGGATTGGGCACTACCAAAGCGTTGAGCTTGGTGTCGGTCTCGGGGCCGTTGTAGGCCTCGATCCGGGCCAGATAGGCCTTGACCAGTTCGACCGCTGTGGTGCGGCCAGCTTCGAGCGCACCGCGCAACTCGGCAATGGAAACCTCTGTCACTTCGATCATGGGGATCTCCTGTAGAAGGGTGACTGTTTGTCATGATGATCGCCGCATCAGCGTCTGCGACCATCACACCATCAAGAGATAAAACCCCACTGAGTGGGGTTTTGAATTTCTACACTCTTCGACCAGCTTACTGACCTGAAGGGATTTGCTGAGTAATACAGTGGATATTGCCACCGCCCAGCAGGATCTCCCGGGCCGGCACGCCGACGACCTTATGCTCCGGGAAGATCTCTTCCAGAATGCGCTGGGCTTCGCCATCGGTGGCGGCATCCAGCTGCGGATAGACGATGCGATCGTTGGTGATGAGGAAGTTCACGTAGGAACCGGCCAGACGACCTTCTGCCTCGCGCGGCACACCGGTACCGCTCTCGACGCCGGCAGACTCTTCCTGGGTGCAGTAGAGCGGGCCCGGCTGGGGCAGCTTCCACACTTTCAGCTTGCGACCCTTGGCGTCCACCGCCGCTTCCAGCACCTTGAGGGCGGCCACAGAGCGGGCGTACTGGGGATCTGTCTCGTCGTCAGTCCAGTGCAGGGCCACTTCACCCGGACGCACGAAGCAGCACATGTTGTCGATGTGGCCGTCGGTCTCGTCCATGTAGACGCCTTCGTCCAGCCAGATAAAGCTCTGCACACCCAGATAGTCGCGCAGGTGCGCTTCGATCTGCTCCTTGCTCAGGTGCGGGTTGCGGTTTTCGTTGAGCAGGCACTCGGCGGTGGTCAGGCAGGTGCCTTCGCCATCGACGTGGATGGAGCCCCCTTCCAGAATGAGCGGCGCGTCGTAACGGGCCATGCCGTGCTGTGCCAGCATCTGGGCCGCCACTTGCTCGTCTTGATCCCAGGGGTAGTAGAGACCGCCCTTGTGGCCGCCCCAGGCGTTGAAGCCCCAATCCACCCCACGGCACTCGCCGGCCGCGTTGGTGACGATGGTGGGGCCGCTGTCGCGGGCCCAGCAGTCATCACTGTTCATCTCGACCAGGGTGACGTGGGCAGGCATGATGGCGCGAGCCTGCGCCATAAACTGGGCCGGCACCCCCATAAAGACCGGGGTGGCGCCACCGATGGCATCGGCCACCTTGGCAAAGGTGGCCTGCGCGAAGCGACCGGCCTCACGCCAGTTGTCCGGGCGAAACGGCCAGATCATCCAGACGGCCTGCTGGTGTGCCCACTCGGCGGGCATGGTGAAGCCGTCAGCGGCCGGCGTGGTGTTCATGATCTTGATGCTCATCGCAAGGCTCCTTGCATGGATTGAGACCCCGCAGGCGTGAAAACGCGGCGCGGGGATCCTGGAAAAATAACAGTGGTCGCAGTGTAAGAAGTTGCGCTCACATCCATCAAATGAATAGGATGGATTGTCCCATAAGCCTGGCAAATAATCTTGATGAAACTGCACCAGCTCGACCTCAACCTGCTGCTCGCCTTTGACGCCCTGATGGCGCAGGGCAGCGTCACCCGCGCTGCCGAAACCCTCTTTATCAGCCAGCCCGCCATGAGCCATGCGCTCAATCGCCTGCGCACCTTCTTTGGCGATCCGCTGCTGGTGCGCACCCCGCAGGGGATGCTGCCGACCCCGCGCGCCCAGCGGCTGCACCTTGGTGTACAGCAGGCGCTGCGACTGCTGGAGCAGCAGCTCAGCGACGAGGAGGTGTTCGAGCCGAGCCAGTCGAAGCGCCGCTTCGTGCTCTGCACCACGGATTACGTGGAGTGCGTGCTGATCCCGCCGCTTATCCAGCGTCTCAAACGGCTGGCGCCCGGAGTCACCATCGAGATCCGCATCCTGCGCGACACCCTGCCCGAAGCCGAGCTGGCGAGTGGCGAGATAGATCTCGTGCTCGGCTTTGACGAATACATGCAGGTGCCGGGGTACCTCGGCAAGGAGACCTGGCTCACCGAACCGCTGGCCGGACTGGTGCGCGCCGATCTGCCGATGGCCGCTCCGGCGCTCGCAGAGAGTGGGAATGAGCCGGCGCTGCTGGCAGAGCGCATCAGCTTGGCGCAGCTGATCGAGATGCCCCACGTGTTCCACTCGCCGCTCGGCACCTCGGAGGCGAGCCTGGATCGCTATCTGAAGACGCTGGGGTTCAGCCGCACCATCTCGGTCAACAGCCAGAGCTATATGTCCGCCGCCGCCATCGTCAGCCAGAGCGATCACCTGCTGGTGCTGCCCAGCATGGTGGCCGAGCTGCTCGCCAGCCACTGGCCGCTGAAAAGCCTGCCGCTGCCCGAAGATGTGCCGGATTATCACCTCAACTGCGTCTGGCATCCCGTTCACGCGCAGCAACCGGCGTTGATCTGGTTAAAGGCGCTGATGAAGGAGTTGGTGAGCCCGGCGTAAACCCGCAGCGTCTGGCATACCAAAGCAGCATGCACAGCAGCCGGCCCTGGTGTGGCTCAAGCATCTGATGAAAGAGCTGGTGAATCCGGAGTAACCCGGCAGCGAGTGACCGCCCCAGAAACAACCATGGCTCCCGCGGGAGCCATGGTTGTTTCTGGGCGGCGCATTACGCCCTCAGGGCCGTCATCAACTGGGTGACCACGCCACCCAGCAGGGCGGGCTCGGGCCGGCACTGGGCGAAGGTGACCAGGCCCTGAATGTTGATGAGTAAAAAGGCGGTCAGGGTCGGGATGTCGCGCCCGGCCGCCAGCTCGCCGCGCTCGAGGGCCAGGCTCAGCACCGCAGCCAGATCGGCATCCAGCTCGCCATAGATGGCCTTGAGCTTCAGGTGCAGCTCTTCGTCCTGCTCCGCCAGCTCCATCAGGGTGCGGGTCACCAGACAGGTGCCACAGAGGGCGTCGTTCACCACCTGCTCGAGGTAAGCCTGCACCCCCGCCAGCGGGCTCGCGGCGGCGAAGAAGCTGCGCCGCAGTGCGCTCTTCTCCTGCACATAGTGGTCGACTGCCGCCAGCAACAGGCCGCGCTTGTTGCCAAACGCCGCGTAGAGGCTGCCCGGATGCAACCCGGTCGCCGCCACCAGCTCCTGCATGGTGGTCTTGGCGTAACCCTTGGCCCGAAATGCCTCCATGGCATTTCGCAAGACGTCGTCCCGGTTGAACTCGGCGCTGCGCATGGTTTCTCCGTTGAAAAAGCGGATTCACCGGCCAGGGGCCAGTGAGGGGAAATAAGAGGGCGGCAAGTTTACCCCAGCGGGACCGCAACACCAACCCATGTTGAATGCTCGTTCAAAAAAGACTTGCACACAAAACAAAAAACGTCTTGAATGCACGTTCAAGAATCACTCCCTCAGGACAGACGATCATGAATACCCTGTTTCAGCCCTATCGCCTCAACGACACCCTCACCCTCGCCAACCGTTTCATGATGGCTCCCCTCACCCGCTGCATGGCAGGCCCGGGCCTGGTGCCCACCGAGCAGATGGCCGCCTATTACGCGCGCCGCGCCGACATCGGCCTCATCATCTCCGAAGCCACCATCATCCGGCCGGACGGGCAGGGCTACCCCAATACCCCGGGGATCTACAGCGCCGAGCAGATCGCCGGCTGGAAGCAAGTGACCGGCGCCGTGCATGCCAAGGGCGGCAAGATCTTTGCCCAGCTGTGGCACGTGGGTCGTCTCTCCCACCCCTTCTTCCACCACGCCGAAGTGCTGGCCCCCTCTGCCGTCGCCCATGAGGGCACGGTGCCGCGCATGCGCGAGCTGGTCTATCAGGTGCCGCGCGCCCTGACCGAGAGCGAAATCGCCCAGCTGGTCGAGGATTACGCCCAGGCCGCCGCCAACGCCATCGAAGCGGGCTTTGACGGGGTGGAGATCCATGGTGCCAACGGCTACCTCATCGATCAGTTCCTGCACCACGCCAGCAACCTGCGCACCGACAACTACGGCGGCAGCCCCGAGAACATGAGCCGCTTCGCGCTGGAGGTGGTGGATGCCATCAATGCCCGCATCGGCGCGGATCGGGTGGGCCTGCGCCTCTCCCCCGGCGCCTATGTGCACCTCGAAGGGGATGCGCGGGATCGCGCCGTGTTCGACCACCTGCTGGCCGAGCTGAACCAGCGCAACCTGGCCTATGTGCACCTCGGCATCTTCGATGACAGCCTCACCTTCGACTACCTGGACGGCCGCGCCTCCGACTACCTGCGCGCCCGCTACGACGGTCATCTGGTGGGGGTGGGCAACTACAGCGCCGAGACCGCAGCCGAGGCCATCAAGGCCGACCGCTTCGACCTCGTCGCCATCGGTCGCCCGCTCATCGCCAACCCGGACTACCTCGCCAAAGTGAAGCAGGGCGACGCCCTGGTTCCCTATGCCGACACCATGCTGGCCGAGCTGGTCTAACGCTCGCCGGCACCTTGCCTGACCAAGGATGGGATCCGCGCCCTCGCGCGGGTTTCCAATGTTTGGGCCCCCTCCCGGGCCCTTTTTTGTGTCCGCTCGTTATGCCCGCCATTTCACGACCCTCGCCAGCGCAATAAAAAAGTTGCTAGCAACAACTAGTTGGCTATATTGGTTGTTGATGACAACCAAATAGGAAACCCTGATATGGATCCCCGCCCCCTGCGCGCCCTGTCGCGCGATCTGGTACGCGAACTCGGCATGCTCTCCCAGCAGTGCGGCGAACTGGCGCTCAGCCCGCTCGAAGCCCATCTGCTGATCGAGCTGGAGAGCGGCCCCGCCACCAACCAGCAACTGGCCGAACGGCTGCGCATCGACAAGTCCAACGCCAGCCGCCCGCTGGCCCGCCTGGCCGAGCGCGAGCTCATCAGCTGGCACCCCCATCCGTCCGATGGCCGCAGCAAGGAGGCGCGCCTCACCATCGCCGGCCAGGCCCAGCTGCTGGATCTGCATCAGGAGATGGACAGCGCCATGGAGGAGACCCTGGCCCAGCTCACCCTCGCCGAGCGCGAGCAGCTGTGGACCGGCCTGCGCCTCTATCGCAGCGCCCTCTCCCGTGCCCGCCGCCAGCAGGGCTACCGCATTCGCCCGATCCGGGCAGCCGACAACGGCCAGATTGCCGCCGTGATCCGCGCCGTCTCCGCCGAATACGGGCTCACCGCCGACAAGGGCTACGGGGTGGCCGACCCCAATCTGGATCGGCTGCACGAGACCTATCAGGGAGCGCAGAGCCGCTACTGGGTGATCGAGGGGCCGAACGGCTCCATCCTCGGCGGGGGCGGCATAGCGCCGCTGGCGGGTGAAGAGGGGCAAGTCTGCGAGCTGCAGAAGATGTACTTCATGCCCTCCCTGCGCGGGCTGGGGCTGGGACGCCGGCTGGTGCTGCAGGCGCTGGACGAGGCGCGCGTACTCGGGTATCAGCGCTGCTACCTGGAGACCACCGCCGTGCTGCGCGAGGCCACCGCGCTCTACGAATCCCTGGGCTTTGAACACCTGCCGGGCCCGCTCGGCAGCACCGGCCACGATGCCTGCGAGATCTGCATGGTGCTGGCGCTTGACGCCGACGATGGCCAGCGACCGGCCTGAGTGATCAACTCAGGATGAAAAAGGGCGGCACCAATGCCGCCCTTTTGTTTGCCTGCCGCTCAAAGCTGGGCGGCAGGCGGCACGAAACGCAGCGCCACCCCGAGCCGATTCCAGCTGTTGATGGTGGCCACCGTCACCGATAGCTGCACTATCTGGGCCTCGCTGAAGTGCTCACGCAGCTCGCCATAGAGGGCGTCGGGTACACCGTCCGGCGGCAGCCGGGTCAGGCTCTCGGTCCAGGCCAGGGCCGCCCGCTCCGGGGCGCTGAACACGGTGGCATCGCGCCAGGCCGCCAGCTGATCCAGCTTGGCCTGTCCCACCCCGCTGCGACGGGCGATGTTCAGGTGATACTGCAGGCAGAAGCTGCAACCGTTGAGCTGGGAGGCGCGCAGCTTCACCAGCTCGCTCAGGCTCTTGTCGAGGCCAGCCTCGTCCACCGCCTTGCCGGCGGCGATCAAGGCATCGTGAGCCGCCGGCAGCAGCTGGCGAAAGTCGGGGTAATCGATGCGGGTGCTCATTCTGGTGTTCTCCTTGGGCATGACTTAATATCAGGGCACGAACAACATATCAGCACACTGACATGATAAACA
This sequence comes from Aeromonas sp. V90_14, assembly GCF_029967615.1. NCBI lineage: Bacteria > Pseudomonadati > Pseudomonadota > Gammaproteobacteria > Aeromonadales > Aeromonadaceae > Aeromonas > Aeromonas sp. V90_14. The sequence goes on from NZ_JASCAS010000043.1 coordinate 23,974, forward strand.
AGCCCCCCTTGAGTACAGAGTTGCCCATCCCCCTGCCCGCCCCCGGCGAAGGCAAGCGCGGCGAAGCGGGCCACCTCGGCTATCTGCTGCGCCAAGCCGCGGCCGCCCAGCGCCTGCGCATGGAGCGAGCACTGGCGGACCTGCCCATCACGGCGCCCCAGTTTGCCCTGCTCACCATGCTGGATGCCTACCCCGGCAGCTCCAACGCCGAGCTCGCCCGCCTCACCCTGCTCACTCCCCAGACGGTGAGCCCCATGGTGACCAGCCTGGAGCGCAGCGGCCTGCTGGCCCGCACCCCTCACCTCCAGCATGGCCGCATCCAGCAGCTCAGCCTGAGCCCGGCGGGTGCCACGCTGCTGGCCGAGGCCAAGGCCAGGGTCGCCCGGCTGGAGCAGGAGCTGGCCGCCCCGCTGGCCGAGGAGGAGTTGCTGCTGGTCAAACGCTGGTTGGCGAACCTCGCCAGCGGTATGGAGGGCGAGGCCAGCTAGGAACATCCGCTTCTCTGAAGACCGCAAACCGCTAACGAAAGACCCCGCTGAAGCGGGGCCTGTATATGCATATATCCCATGCATATTGTGTGTACCTAAACTTTATATCAGTTTTATAGAACATTAACTTATAACTTTAATTTTTGAACCGATGCTCCTTCACCATTTGGTGTATCAAGAGGTATTATTTTAAGTGATACTTTAACAAACTCATTGAGCTGTGTATAAATCCGATTGATATGGTATGGATTAGGCTGGTCTCGTAAAAATGAACCTTCCAATCTGAAGAGTTCATCATCACCATTTTTAGAAAGCACCCCAGCAATAAAAGATGTTAACTCTTTGAGCACACCAACTATTGCCGCAGACCCCGGGTTAGAAATAATTATAGTTTTTAACCCAAGTTCAACAGCTTTGCTTTCAACAAGCTCTTTCAGTATGCGGCCACGTTCTTGCATATCTGCATCTGACTCCATAATCAGTATTGACAACGCAACAAACTCTCCCGGATTTTTCGGGCCATAGAGGAGATGGCCATCCCCCAACATGGTCACTGTAGCCTTCCTACGAACCTTTGGGAAAGGCATAAAATTAAAGCTAATTTCAGGGTTGGCGTTACCAGTACTATCAATCGCTACAGATAAAATATATGGCTCGCTATAAGAATCAAACCATGGCTCAGAGGTCTCCAATAGCGTTAGCTCTGACAAAGTAATTGCTATCTTAGAGTCTTGAGGGTTGAATATCATACACAGCTCCTTTTAAAATGAACGAAAAGCTGTATAGTTATAAATATCAATAGCGGTTATTGCTTATATTGTTAGAATCAAAAAATCAGTTTTAACATAACATAAACGTATTTTTGTTGAACATGACGATAATTGATAAAAAAAGACCCCGCCTGGGCGGGGTCTTTTTTTATCTTGTCTGCCTAGCGGGCAAGCCCTTATCAGTGCTCGCGGGTCTGGCGGAACTGGACGTCAGGGTGACGCTCCTGGGCCAGGCGCAGGTTGACCATGGTCGGCGCGATATAGGTGAGGTTGTCACCGCCATCAAGTGCCAGGTTGACCTCGTTCTTGCGCTTGAACTCCTCGAACTTCTTGACGTCGGTCCCTTCCACCCAGCGGGCGGTGGAGACGTTGACCGCCTCGTACAACGCCTCGACGTTGTATTCGCTCTTGAGGCGCGATACCACCACGTCGAACTGCAGCACACCGACCGCACCAACGATCAGATCGTTGCTGATCAGCGGACGGAACACCTGCACCGCACCCTCTTCCGAGAGCTGCACCAGCCCCTTGAGCAGCTGCTTCTGCTTGAGCGGGTCGCGCAGGCGGATGCGGCGGAACAGTTCCGGCGCGAAGTTCGGGATACCGGTGAACTTGAGATCTTCACCCTGGGTGAAGGTGTCGCCGATCTGGATGGTGCCGTGGTTGTGCAGACCGATGATGTCGCCGGCGAAGGCGTCTTCCGCCTGCTCACGGTCACCGGCCATGAAGGTCACGGCGTCGGAGATGTTCACGTCCTTGCCGATGCGCACGTGGCGCATCTTCATGCCCTTGGAGTAGGTGCCAGACACGATGCGCATAAAGGCGATGCGGTCGCGGTGTTTCGGATCCATGTTCGCCTGGATCTTGAACACGAAACCTGAGAACTTCTCCTCGGTGGCGGCCACTTCACGGCTCTCGGCCTTGCGCGGCATGGGCGACGGTGCCCAGTCGGTCAGACCGTCCAGCATGTGGTCGACACCGAAGTTGCCCAGTGCAGTACCGAAGAAGACCGGGGTCATCTCGCCGGCGATGAAGGCATCGTGATCGAACTCGGGGGAGGCACCCTGTACCAGCTCCAGCTCGCCGCGCAGCTGGGCCGCCAGATCTTCACCGATGGCGGCGTCCAGCTCGGAATTGTTCAACCCCTTGACCACCCGCTTCTCCTGGATGGTGTGGCCCTGACCGCTCTGATAGAGATAGGTCTCGTCCTTGTAGAGGTGGTAGACCCCTTTGAAGGATTTGCCGCAGCCGATGGGCCAGGTGATGGGGGCGCACATGATGTTGAGCTCGCGCTCCACCTCGTCCATCACTTCCATCGGATCACGCACTTCACGGTCCAGCTTGTTCATGAAGGTGAGGATGGGGGTGTCGCGCAGCCGGGTCACTTCCATCAGCTTGCGGGTCCGGTCTTCAACACCCTTGGCGGCGTCGATGACCATCAGGCAGCAGTCGACCGCCGTCAGGGTACGGTAGGTATCTTCGGAGAAGTCCTCGTGACCCGGGGTGTCGAGCAGGTTGACCAGACAGTCGGCATAGGGGAACTGCATCACCGAGGTAGTGATGGAGATACCACGCTGCTTCTCCATCTCCATCCAGTCGGATTTGGCGTGCTGGCCCGAGCCACGGCCCTTGACGGTACCGGCGCGCTGAATGGCCTGTCCGAACAGCAGGACTTTTTCGGTGATGGTGGTTTTACCCGCATCCGGGTGCGAGATAATCGCAAAAGTGCGTCTCTTGGAGACTTCACTCAGAAATTCAGCTGACATAATTCAACGTTCTTCTATTGGGCGGCGGCCTTAAGCCACCGTGGGATAATTCCGGAGTGCCGCATTGACTCACGGTCCGGCATGGATACGCAACGAGCCACACCAAGCTGGCATCAGACCAACCGGTGGAGAGAGGAAGAGGGTTGCGTTACATGGGTCTTCTCACCTGAGCCAAAGCAAAATTGCGCGACATTATACCCGCGCGAGTGAAAAATACCCAGCCCGGCTTTGCAGACGAGCAGGGCGGCCTGCGCCCCCTACTCGGCCCGCATCACCTGGTTGCGGCCCGCCTGCTTGGCCCGGTACATGGCCTCGTCGGCCCGCTGCACCAGATCGCCGAAGCTCTCGTCGAGGGGACTGTACTGGGCACAACCAATGCTGACGTGCACCGGCTGCCCCTCCGGCATCCCGTCGATGCGCAGCTGGGCGACCCGATGGCGGATCCGCTCCGCCACCTCGACCGCCTCGTCGAGGCAGGTGTCGGGCAGCAGCACCAGAAACTCCTCGCCACCGTTGCGCCCCACCCGATCGAGGGAGCGCAACTGGGCGGCGACGCAACTGGCCACCTCGGCCAGCACCTTGTCACCCATGTGGTGACCCAATGTATCGTTGACCTGCTTGAAGTGATCGATGTCGAGCTGCAGCACCGACAAGGTCCGGCCATGCTCTCGCGCCTGCTTGAACCAGGCCTGCCCCTTGGCCTGGATCTGGCGGCGGTTGTGCAGCCCGGTCAGATCGTCGGTCATGGCAAGCCGGCGCATCTTGCGGGAGCGGTTGAACTGATGCAGCGCCAGCATGCCCATCACCACCAGCAACAGAATGACCACTGCATATTGCCAGTGGCGCCGCTCCTGCAGCTGCTTGAGCTTGGCCTCCTGCAGCAGCTGCTTGGTCTTGAGGGCCTGGTTCTCCAGCTCCTTGCGGGCCAGGTCAAACTCGAAGCGCATCTGCAACGAACGCTGCTCCCTGAGTACCCGCTCCAGAGAGTGCTTGGTCTCGACGTACTGTTTGAGGCTGGCCAGTGCCCCGTTGATCTGGCCCTGCTGCTCCAGGATCCGGGCCCGCACCTCGTAGACCCGTGCCAGGAAGCGCTGGTTATTCTCCTTGACGAAGATGGGCTCGGCCTGGGCCAGGTAGTAGAGCGCCTTGGTCGGGTTGCTCTGCGCCGCCTCCGCCATCCCCATCACCAGTTGCCAGTGGCCCAGGGTCACGCTGTCGGAGCTCTCGCCACCACGCAGGATGGCATCTGCCTGCTGCAACTTGCCCACCGCCTCGGCCACCTTGTTCTGGTTGAGCAGGATGGTGGCGATCTCGATCTGGATCCAGGCCAGCTGCCCCTCCTTCTGCTGGGAGCGGTAGAGCTGCTCGGCCTGGATCATCAGCGGCAGAGCCCGTTCATACTCCCCCATCTCGGCATAGAGCAGCCCCTGCTGGGAGCGGATGTCCACCAGCCGCTCCTGATCCCCCAGGTTGCCGTAGTCGTGCTCCAGCTCCTTGAAGTAGCCCTCGGCCCGCTCGTAGAGCCCCATCCGCCGGTAGGCGTTGGCGATCTGGGCAAGCACCTCCCGCGCCTTGCCGTCCTGCCCGAGCGACTCGAAGCGCTTGTGCGCCTCGATAAGCTCCATCAGCCCCTCCGCCAGCTCCCCCTGATAGGCGTACATGTCGCCGCGAAAGCTGAGGATGTCGGCCTCCTGCAGCCGATCGCCGAGCCGGCGGGCCAGCACCAGCGCCTGCTGATAGTCGGCCTTGGCCTGGTCCATGTTGCCAAGCAGCTGCTGGTGAAAGCCGCGACAGGTGAGCAGGCCAGTCTCGGTGATCCTGTCCTTGCGGGCCCGGGCGATGGCCAGCTGCTGATCGGCAAAGGCCACCACGGCGCGATACTCGCTGTCCCACTCGGCGGGCATGGCCCAGCACTGCAGGCGCACGATGCGCCCCTGCACGTCGAGGGGATACTCATCCTTGCTCGCCACCAGCGCGGCGATGCGCAGCCGGAATATACGGTCTGGCTGGAAGCCCTCTTCCAGCAGCTGCAGCTCGCGGGAGAGCTGGGGTTCGGTCAGCGGCGCCCGGGCCGCCCAGGCGAGGGGCGTGCACAATCCCGTCAGCAGGATCAGGGTCATGATGCGTTTCATGCCGGTTCAGTTTCCCCTCTGGTGGTGCAGCTAGGCAGGTGTGTTCACTATGACCATCATATCCTGCCTTGTTCAAGCACACAGCCACCAGGGAGAAAGAGAGAAAATCAGCCAGATCTGGCGGGCTCTCACACTGACTCCTCGTGCCTCTTTACAGATGGAAAATCAGCATCGACTATAAGCGCCATCCACTACAGGGAAGCGCGGGTTGATGACATACCAGGAGCTGCAGGCGGCCTACGACAAGCTGCTGCAGGAGAACGAACGGCTCAAGCGGGTTGCCGAGGATGCGCGGGAGAAGCTGGAAGCCGCCATGGACGGCACCGGCCTGTGCATCTGGCAGAACCATGTGCCCACCGGCAAGCTCATCATCTTCAACCGCCGCTGGGGCGCCATGCTCGGCTACCAGCCCAAGGAGCTGTCGGCCCACTTCGACGTCTGGCGCGAACACCTGCACCCGGAGGACAGGGAGCGGGTACTGCAGGCCTTCTTCGATCACCTGAGCGGCAAGAGCCCGTTTTATCAGGTGATGCACCGGATGATCGCCAAGGATGGCAAGACCACCTGGGTGCTGGATCGGGGCCGGGTGGTGGAGCGGGACGCACAGGGCAATCCCATCCGGGTGATGGGTACCCACATCGACATCACCCACGAGAAGGAGTACGAGCAGCAGCTGGCCCAGCTGGCCCACCGGGATCCCCTCACCGGCCTGCTCAACCGCACCGCGCTGCAGCGCCAGTTCCCGCAGGAGTACCAGGCGATCTGCTTCATCGATCTCGACGACTTCAAGCAGGTCAATGACAACCTGGGCCATCGCGCCGGCGACGAGCTGCTGATCGCCCTCACCCGCCGCCTGCGCGACTGCTGCGAGGAGGGGGTGAAGATAGGCCGGCTCGGCGGCGACGAATTCGTGCTGCTGCTGCCCTGGAGCTGCGACGATCCCCGTACCAGCCACCTGGCCCGCCAGTGCATCAACGCCATCTCCACCCCGTTCGAGCTGCCCAACGGCGACGCCTCGGTGGGATTGAGCATGGGGATTGCGGCGATCCGGCCGCAGGATGATTTCAGCACGGCACTGGCCCGCGCCGACCAGGCCATGTATCGGGTCAAGCGCAGCGGCAAGCGGGGCTTCTACGTCTCCCAGCCGAGCGGCCAGCCGCTGCTGGATCAGGAGCAGGTCAACGAACGGGGACTCGGCCACCAGCCTCGCTGCTGACGGCCTGGCTCAGCTGCGCTGCCAGCGCCGCAGCAGGCGCCCGCGCAGGCCGCAATCGAGCAGCCAGCTGTTGTCGAACACCCGCAGCAGCGCCGGTTTGGCATGGCGGGACATGGCCACCGCGTGAAAGCGGGTCTGCTGCTTGCGCTGGCGGTTCATCCGCTCCAGCAGGCTGTGGGGCAGGCTCTGGGCGATGAAGTCGGAGACCACCAGCACGTCCGCCTTGGCAAAGGCGGGGTCATCCAGCTTGATCAGGGCCTTCTCGAGGCAGGGCACCAGATCGGTGCCGCCGTGAAAACTCATGGAGAGGAAACGCTCCGCCTTGTCGAGCCCGGTGTCGGCAGTGATCTCCAGGGTCGCCACCTCGGTGGAGAAGAGCATCAGGTAGCAGCCCCGCTTCTCGTCCATCGCCACCTTGAGCAACGCCAGAAACAGCGCCTTGGCACACTCCTCCGGGTATCCCCCCATGGAGCCCGAGGTGTCGATGCAGACGATGAAGGGCCCCCGTTGCTGCAGCTGGCGTCCGCCGAGTTCCGGGGTGCGCAGCATGATGCGCTGGCGCGGCAGGGTGCCGCGCGACTGGTAGCTGAGCAGGCGCCGCTCCAGATAGCGGCGGTAGAACTCCAGTTCCAGCTCCGGCAGCGCCAGCATCACCGCCTCGCTCGGCAACAGTCGCATCAGATCGCTGGCCGGGTGAATACCCACCAGATCGTCCGGCACGTCGTCGGTCTGCACCTCCTCCAGCTCATGCACCTGCACCGGCGGCACCGGCGAGTCGTTGGCCCGGTTGTCCTGCTGGCTGCGCCCCAGCAGGTTGGCGATCTCCGCCAGCAGCGGCTCGCGCTGCAGCATACGGGCGTACTGCTTGACCAGCACCAGGCTGCGCTTGTGCCAGCTGCCCTGCGCCAGATCCCACAGCCCGCCGGCGGAGATCTGGTTAGGGTCCAGCGCATCGGCCAGGGTACGGCTCGCCAGCAGCTGATCTTCGATCTCCTGGCGCTGCTTCTCCCGCTCCGCCTCGGCGATCTGCTGCTGCAACTGCAGCAGGCTGCCCACCAGGCTGGTGCGCCACTTCTCGATCAGCAGCTGGCGCTGGCTGTCGGTGGGGTGGGCCATCAGCTGGCGCACCAGGCTGCGCGCCTCGCCAGCGAAGGGACTGTACTGCTCCAGCCCGTCCAGCAGGGCCGGCAGGCGCCCCATCAGCTCGGCCAGCGGCAACCCCTTGTGGGCCTGATAGAGGCGATACTCCTGCTCCAGCGCCACCGGCACCGGCTTGTGGCGCATCTCCTCCCCCAGCTGTTCGCTCCAGCGGCGGATGCGCTTTTGCAACAATTTGCCCTGCAGCGGGGAGCGCTTGATGAACTCGGAGATCTTGGGAGTGGAGGCCAACAGCAGTGCCATCTCGCCCGCCAGCTCCCCCTCGCCGATAAGCAGCCCCAGATCCATCATGCCGATCTCAAGCATGGCGACCTCCGCCGACCAGGCTCACCACAGTCCCTTTCGCGCTCGCCATGGTTCAGGCGTCCAGCTGCGGCAGCCGGTCGTGCCAGTGGCTGAGGTCGCTGCGCAGCTGGTCCAGATCCCGGTTCAGCACGAAGAAGCTGTCCTCCACCTGCTGCAGCCAGTGGCGGCCGATGAAGAGGTGCTGCTGATGGCGCTCGAACAGGTTGCGCTGGCGCTTGAGCTCCTGTGCCAGCACGCCAGCCTCTGCCAGCAGCCCGGTCAGGGCGGCCTGCCAGGGGGCGATCACCACCTCGGGGATGGGGTTGCGCTCCACCAGCACCAGGGGGATTTGCTGGCGCTGCAAGTCCAGCACGTGCAGCCGCAGTTCGTCGTCCAGCACCAGCTCGTAGTGGCCCTCCTTGGGGTTGCCGAGCGGCCAGCCCACCAGTGCCTCGCCGGTGGGATGCCAGTGGGAGAGCAGGGTGCGGTCGAACACCAGCGTCTCAACCAGCCGCTCCGGATCGTCGCCATCCAGCGCCGCCGGGGTGAGCAGGTGGAAGTGCGCCAGTTTGCCGAACGGGCGGGCGTTGGCCAGCGGGATCTGGATGCCGCGGGCGCGGCGCCCGAACCACTGCTGGCGCTTTCTGGCCTTGCAGCACAGGCGCTGGGCCACGCTCTGTTTGAGCAGCTTGAACTGCTCCCGCAGCCCCATCAGCTGACGGGTCATGGCCAGCTGCTGATAGCCGTAGAGACGGGAGAACTCGGTCATCATCTCCAGCAGGGCGGTGCGCGAGGCCTCGTCATGCCAGAGGCAATCCTTGAACAGCAGCAGATCGAGCGGGGCCACCTCGTCGCGGCCGTTGAAAAAGGCGCTCGCCTTGATGAGCCTGACGGCCTTCTTCCAGCGCCGATCCGACACGTAGCAGCTGTGGGCCAGCTGGCTGTCGAGCTGCTGGCGCAGTTGATAGATGAGCTCGAAGCAGTCGTCCGGCAACCGGATCCGGTCGATCTGCTCCTGCCACTCCAGGTACTCCTCGCCGTGGATCTGCACCGAGGGCGGTAGATTCTGGTGGGACTGACCGTCGCTGGCCAGCATGGCCTGGAAGTTGGCCTTCTCCTGCACCCGGTCCATCCAGATCCGCACCAGCATCCGGTCGTAGAGCGCTTCCAACCCGCTGTCGGGGGCCGGTAGCTCGTTGGAGGCGGTCACCAGCAGCCGCATGGGGATGGGGTGCTGGCTGTCGCCGTTGCGAAACTGCCGCTCGTTGATGGCGGTCAGCAGGGTGTTGAGGATGGCGGGGCCCGCCTTCCAGATCTCGTCGAGGAACACCACCTCGGCCTCCGGCAGGTAGCCGGCGGTAAGCCGCAGATACTTGCCATCCTCCTTCAGCGCCTGAATGGAGAGGGGGCCGAACACCTCCTCCGGCGTGCTGAAGCGGGTCATCAGGTATTCGAAGTGGCGGGCATCGAAGAAGGCCAGCTTGAGACGCCGCGCGATCAGGCTCTTGGCGATGCCAGGCGGGCCCAGCAGAAACACGCTCTCGCCGCACAGGGCCGCCAGCAGGCCGAGCCGCAGGGCATCCTGGCGCTCGTAGAGCCCCTCGCCGAGGGCCGACAGCAGGCGTGGCAGGCGCTCGTGAATGGGGGCGAGACGAAGATTCTGTGATGCTAAAGGTGGCATAGGCACACTTCCGATACTGGGGTTGTCTGGAACCGGCACACCCGCGACGCAATCGAAGGTTCCCTGTCCTGCTTGTTGGATTGTCGGGAGGCCGCCTGTGGCTCACACCGGCCGGTTGCCGAGTGCCGGGCCGCCTCACCTGGCTAAAACATACCGCAAAAGATGCAGCAAAACGCGTTCGAGTGTACCCTGCGCAGAGCTTTTTTCATCAATGCAGATCAAGACTGAGTCATCGCCCATGCAAGATCCAGTGCAGCTGACCACGGCGCGGGAGCCCGCCCCCAAGCAACCTGACCAGGCATCCGGTCGCCTGCGGCAACACCTGCTGGCCCGGATGGGCATCCCGAGCTGGCAACTGCGCCGGCCAGCCCTGCTGGCGGGCCATCAGGTGGCGCCCGCGCCGGCCAATGAGATCCCGGCAAGCGAGCAGGAGGCGACCCCCGCCTCGGCCGTGCCGAGCGAGCCGCCAAGCGGCAAGCTCTGGATCCTGGCGAGCCGACTGCCCGCCCCCGGCCTGCTGGCGGATCTCTGCCAGCTGCTCGGCATCGGCAGCGACGAGGTCAGCCTGCTGAGCAGCCTGCCCGTTGGCCACACTCCGCCCCTGCTCTGGCTGGAGGCGGCCGATCCCGCCTGGCCAGAGGCCCTGATCTGTCCGCTCGCGCCCAGCCCGGCCCAGAAACGGGCGCTGTGGCAGCAGCTCAAGGGGCGCCTCGGCTGAGTGCCAGGCCCCACCCTCTCTTCGCTTAGCCGCCCCGACCCGGAGCCACCATGGTGCAATTTCGTCCCCTGCTCGAGACCGACTTCGAGCTCATCTACCCCATCGAACAGGCTGCCCACAAGGAGCCCTGGAGCCAGGCCAACCTGCTCTCCTGCTTCGGGCCCCGCTACCTCAACGGCCTGCTGCTGGTCGACGGCCAGCTGGCCGGTTTCTACATTTCGGATCTGGTGGCGGGCGACAGCTCGCTGATGAACATCTGCGTGCACCCCGACTTTCAGGGCAAGGGGTTGGGGCGGGCGCTGCTCAGGGAGTACCTCACCCGCAGCAAGGCCAACAAGGCCGAGGCCTGGTTCCTCGAGGTGCGGGCCGGCAACAGCACCGCCATCAGCCTCTACGAGAGCGAAGGGTTTGCCGAGTACTGCCGGCGTGCCGACTACTACGGCACCGGCCAGGATCGGGAAGATGCCGTGCTGATGTCCCGCCTGTTCGACTTCGGCTAAACCGCCGCGCTACATCTGCGGCACTACATCTGCAGCACTACAGCAGCGGCGCGTTGTCGAGGGCCGGATCCTGCAGGCTCTGAGTGGTGTGCAGCACCGCCTCGAACCCGGCGGCGGAGAGCGGCATGAAGAAGCCGCGCTGCCAGGTCACCCCGGGCATCCAGATCTGCTGGATATCCACCACTATCTTGATGGGCTTGAGCGGCTCGCCCGGCTGCTGCACATAGATGCCGGGCGGCGTCGCCACCTGCGGGAAGCGGCGCAGAATGTGCTCGCTGCCATCCCCCGCATCCGGATTGAGGCGCACCTTGACCAGCCGGGCCAGCACCGGCGCCATCTCCTCTGACTGCCACAGGCTGGTCTCCAACAGCTTGCAGCGCCGGCATTTGGCGCGCTCGATCACGTAGAGCAGCGGATAGCCCTTGTGCAGGGCCAGCTGCTGCGCCTGCGCATAGCCCTCGGCGCCGCTCAGCCAGGGGTTGTCCTCCTCGCTCTCCGTGCCTCCCAGCGTAAACCAGAGCCCGCCGGCCCCCGCCAATAACAGCAATACCCCGGTCACCACCCCCTTGATGCCGACACTCATTGTTCACCCTCCCTGAATGGCTCCGCATGTCAGCCCCCATCATGCCTCAAGCGCCCCCTAATTGACGACTTTGTGATCCAAGACAAATGGCGAACACTTGTAAGCTGTAATCTTAGAGTTTAAACTCCAGCGCGATTTTTCAGTGCCCCTTAGGGCGTACAACTGTTACTTGAGGATGTCTGACTGATGCCGAAACACCACCTGGTTCGACTGATGCGGGAGCGTATCGCCCGGCTTGGCAACAAGGCCGCCCTGCGCGTACAACAGGATGGCCAGTGGCGTGCCATCGGCTGGCGTACTCTGGGACAGGCCATGGACTACTGTGCCCAGGCGCTGATCCGCGCCGGCCACCAGCCCACCGAGATGGTCGGCATCTATGCCCGCAACATGCCGGAGTGGACCCAGGCAGATCTCGGCATCCTGGCCGCCCGCGGCGTCAGCGTCCCCATCTACCCCACCAGCACCCTGGATCAGCTGCGCTACATCGTCAAAGATGCCGGCATCAAGGTACTGTTCGTCGGCGAACAGCCTCAGTTCGACCAGGCGCTGCAACTCATTGAAAGCGGCGAGATCCGCCAGCTGATCGCCCTCGACGGCAGCGTCAACCTGCGCGGCTGCCCGCAGGCAAGTCACTTCCAGACGTTTCTGGTCTCCGGCAATCACCAGCCCAGCGAGCAGGTATTGCGCGAGCGCGAGAGCCAGTACCGGATGGACGACCTGCTGACCCTGATCTACACCTCGGGCACCACGGGTGAACCCAAGGGGGTCATGCTCGATTTCGCCAACATCGCCGCCTGTTTCGAAATGCACAACAGCCGCCTCGATCTGAACGAGCAGGATGTGTCGCTCTGCATGCTGCCGCTCAGCCACGTGTTCGAGCGGGCCTGGAGCTACTACGTGCTCTATTGCGGCGCCGAGAACGTCTACATCCGCGATCCGCAGAAGGTGATGGATGTCATCGGCGAGGTGCAGCCCACCGTGATGTGCGCCGTACCGCGCCTCTACGAGAAGGCCTACGCCATGATCCAGGCCAGGGTGGCCCAGGCACCGCGTCTGCGCCAGACCCTGTTCGGCTGGGCCACCAAAGTGGGCAAGCAGATGGTCGCCACCCGCCAGGCGGGCAAAACCGCCTCCCCGCTGCTCTACGGCCAGCTCTGGCTCGCCGAGCGACTGGTGTTTCGCAAGCTGCGCGCCCGCTTCGGCGGCCGCACCCGCTTCCTGCCGGTGGCCGGCGCTCGCCTCGCCGACGAGGTGAACTTCTTCTTCCAGGCCATGGGGCTCAACCTCAAGTACGGCTACGGCATGACCGAGACCACCGCCACCGTCTGCTGCTACGAAGACAGCCAGTTCAAGCTGGGCTCCATCGGCACGGCCCTCTGCGGCATCGAGGTGAAGCTGGGTGAGAACAACGAACTGCTGGTGCGTTCCCCCACCGTGATGCGCGGCTACTACAACAAGCCGGAAGCGACCGCCGAGGTGATGACCGAGGATGGTTTCCTGCGTACCGGTGATGCCGGCGAACTCGACAGCGAAGGCAACATCTACTTCACCGAGCGCCTCAAGGAGCTGATGAAGACCTCCAACGGCAAGTACGTGGCCCCGCAGCTGGTGGAAGGCACCATCGGCAAGGATCGCTTCATCGAGCAGATCGCCATCGTCGCCGATGCCCGCCACTTCGTGTCGGCGCTGATCGTGCCCTGCTTCGAGTCGCTGGAAGAGTACGCCCGCTCCATCAACCTGCAGTACCAGTGCAAGACCGAGCTGCTGCGCCACTCCAAGGTGGTGGAGTTCTTCGAGGCGCGCATTCAGGATCTGCAAAAAGAGCTGGCCAAGTTCGAGCAGGTGAAGAAGTTCACCCTGCTGCCGAGCGCCTTCTCCATGGAACTGGGGGAACTGACCCCCACCATGAAGCTGCGCCGCAAGATCATCGAGTCCAAGTACCAGAGCGAAATCGAGGCCATGTATAACCATGTCTGAGTACAACCACGTCTGAGACCGCTCGGATTTCCGGAAATAAAAAAGCCGCTGCAAGAGCGGCTTTTTGCTTTTTGTCCGTTGCTTACGGCAGCTTGACCAGCGGCTGGTCACGCAGTTCGGTGGGACGACCGGCCTGGATCTGCTCCACGCTGGCCAGAGCCTGCTTCACCTCGTCGGCATTCTGCAGCAGGCGGTAGGTCAGATCGAAGGTCTTGGTCTCCCCCGGCTGAATTTTGGGGACCAGCCCCAGCGGGCGCTGGTACTTGGTGCTGTAGGCATAGCTGGTACCGGGTTCAATGCCGGTCACATAGCCCTGAGCCCGGGTGTCGGTGTTCTTCCACAGGGTCAGCACGGGCAACTGGTGCGTGTTGTAACCAACCGCCACACCGGCGCTGCCCGCCCGATTGTTCAGCACCGCCAGGGTATTGCCCTCGGCGTCGCTGTAGGGCACCAGATTGAACACCATCTCGTCGAAGCCCTTGGTCGGCCCCAGATAGATTTGCCAGCTCTTCAGCCCCGCCTTGGCGTAGTCGTTGAACGGAGAGATCTGCTGCACCGGGGTGCTGACGCGCGCCCCCTCCTCCAGGATGGGGGCCCCGAAGTTGCCGTGGTAGATGATCTGGTACTCGTTCTCGTAGTCGGCGTGGTTGGTCAGCTTGTCCTGCAGGGCAAACTCCGCCTGACCGGGCACGACGCTCAGCTGGGTCCAGGTGACCAGCTCGCTCATCTTGAAGGTGCGCTCATCCACCCGGCCCAGTAGGTGAATGGCGTAGGGCGGCTCCTCGTCTATGGTCACGCTGACCACGGAGGCCGGAATGTTCTGCACCCGGCCATGCAGACTCTTGAGGCGGCCGTCGTCATCCACTCCCGGGTGACCGGTCCACTCGTAGCCACAGCGCACCAACATCTCGTTGAAGCCATCGAGCCAGCCGAGCCCGGCGCGGCTCTCCAGATCGATGAAGGCCGGATTGACCACCTCCTTGACCGGCGAATCCCAGCCGAGACGCAGATCGGCGGCTCTGACCTCCTTGATCCCCATGCCACGGGTCGGGATCAGGGTTATCTTCATCACCCCGTTGTCGACAATCAGCAGGTCCACCCCCTCCTGACGCCCGCCATGCAGCCGTTTCTTCTCGATGCTGAACGGTGCCGGACTCTTGATCCCCAGCTTGTCGCTGGTGATCTTCCAGTCCCCCACATCCAGCCCCTGCTGGGAGTCGGTCAGCAGGAATTCGGCAGCCTGGCCCGAGCTGGCGCCCAGCGCGAACAGTACGGCAATGGAAAGTCTCTTCAACATGGATTTATCCTCGTGTCTCTTGTTTTTGTTTAAGCTGAATCGTTTCAGTGATCGAGAAATTAGGCGGCAAGCCCATCAGACTCAAGCTGCAAAAGAGGAAAATGTGAGCCGATTGACAATAAAACCGCCCATCGCGCTGCTGAAGTGAAGGCTGACTCACAGTTATTTTCGGGCCCGTGACGGCCAACCGCCCACTGGAGAGCGCGAATAAAAAAGCCGCTCCGAAGAGCGGCTTGCAGCAGAAGTGGATCCCGTCAGGCCGGGGTCTTGCTTGTCCCGAAGTAGTCGGCCAGGAAGTCGTCGAACGACAGGCTGTCGCTGCGCTCGCGTTCCCGCTGCTTGGCCAGCGAGTCGCGTGCCTCACCGGCAAAGTAGGCCTCGTCCCAGTACTGCAGCTCACCGGCCAGCATCTCTTCCCGGTAGCGGTTGGCCAGCTCGTCGCCGAAGCAGCCGTTGTCCTGGCCGCTCTCCAGCAACTGCTTGAGCAGGCGGGCGGAGTAGGTGAGCTCGGGATTGAGCAGCTTCTCGCGGTGCATTGCCAGGGTCTCGCGGTAGCGGTTGCGACCGCAGCAGCGATCCAGCAGCGCGGCGACCTCGGCCAGCTCGTCGAACAGCTTGAGACCGTACTCCTTCAGGCCGATGGCATGACCCTGCTCGTCTTCCAGCTCGAGGCCGGGACGACGCCCCTCCAGCACCACCTTGGTCTGGTTGCGGCGATTGCGGGCAATCTCCTCGTCGCCCAGCACCGGGGACGGGCGCAGCAGGCACCAGACCAGGAACAGGTCGAAGAAGCGGATCTGATCCACCTCGATGCCGTACGGGGTGAAGGGGTTCACATCCACGGTGCGCAGCTCGATGTATTCGATGCCGCGCTGCTCCAGCGCATCCGACGGCTTCTCGCCGCTGCGCGGGGTGCGCTTGGGCCTGATCGGAGCGTACAGCTCGTTTTCCAGCTGCAGCACGTTGTCGTTGAGCTGACGGTATTCGCCGTTCACCTTGACACCGATCTTGGCGAAGTCGGGATCATGGGTGTTGATGGCGCGACGCAGGCTGCTCACATAGGCCGGCAGGCTGTCGTGGCTGATCTTGAGCCCCGCCTGGGCGCTGTTGGTGTAGCCCAGATCCGACAACCGCAGCGCGGTGGCATAAGGCAGGTAGAGGGTGCCCTTGCCGGTCTTCTGGAACGGCAGATTGCTCTTGCGCCCCTTCAGGAAGGAGTCGCAGATGGCCGGCGAGGCACCGAACAGATAGGGCACCAGCCAGCCGAAGCGGTAGACGTTGCGAATCAGCCCCATGTACTTGTCGGAGATGAAGCGCTGGCTGCAGCACCCCTCGCATACCAGCTCCTGCCACTCGCACCAGAAGCTGTCCGGCATGGAGAAGTTGAAGTGCACCCCGGCGATCACCTGCATCAGGCTACCGTAGCGGTTCTTCAGCCCCTGCCGGTAGAGGGTCTTCATCCGGCCGATGTTTGAGCTGCCGTACTGGGCCAGCCGGATATTCTCCTCGTCGCCGACGAAGCAGGGCATGGAGAGCGGCCAGATCCGCTCATCACCGAGATGGTGGATGGTGTGACGGTGGATGTCGCCAAGCTGTTCCATCAGGCTGTCGATGGAGTCGGTGGCCGGCGTGATGAACTCCAGCAGGCTCTCCGAGTAATCGGTGGTGATGTTGGCATGGGTCAGCGCCGAGCCCAGACTGCGGGGGTGATCGGTCTGGGCCAGGGTTCCTTCCGGGGTGATGCGCAGACATTCACGTTCGATCCCGCGCCTGATCCCCTTGAGGGCGGTCAGCCGTTCCGGCGAACCCAGGGCGGTCAACAACTCGGTGAGTGACAAGCTTGTCGTAGTCATATTCACGGCTCATGTGTGGCCGCCCCACAGGGGGGCGGCGCTCTTTATTATGTAGCGCCCTCAGGGCAGCTGCAGCGGATAGATGGGAAGATGAAGCTCCTTCAAGGGTTTTTCAAGCTTTTGCTTGTCCCCCACCACCACAATCACCATCTCGGCCGGGTCAAGCCAGCGTGCCGCACTGGCCTTGAGCGTCTCGGCCGACACCGTCTTGATCAGGTTGTTCTGGGCCTGCACATAGTCCGGCTTCAGGTCGTACATGATCATCTGCAGCAGGAAGCCCGCCTTCTGGCCCAGGGTCTCGTAGGAGAGGGCATCCTGCTGGGAGACGGCGCTGCGCATGTAGGCGAGCTCGACCGGAGTCGGCCCGCTCTTGCGGTAGTTGTCCATCTCCTTGAGGAACTGGCGGATGGCATCCACGGTCGCATCGGCCCGCACGTTGGCACCGGTGGCGAAGGTACCCGCCTCCCGGTTGGCGGAGAAGCCCGAGCTGGCACCATAGGTGTAGCCCTTGTCTTCGCGCAGGTTGAGGTTGATGCGGCTGTTGAAGTTACCGCCCAGGTTGAAGTTCATCAGCCCGGCGGTGAAGTAGTCACCCGTGGTATCGAACGGCATGGCGCGGCGGCCGATGCGGATCACCGACTGGGGCGCCCCCGGCTTGTCCACCAGATAGATGCCCGGCTTGGCCTGCTCGCCCGCCGGCTTGAGGCTGCCCAGAGAGGGCTCGGCCCCCTTCCACTGGGTCAGGAAGGCGAGTTGATCCTCCACCTGGGCCTGGGTCACGTCACCCACCACCACCACCTTGGCGTTGGTCGGGTTGTAGAAGTTCTGGTAGAAGCGCTTCACATCCGCCAGGGTCAGTTTCTCGACATCGGCCAGCACGCCGTCACCCGGCTGACCGAGGCGGTTCTGCTTGCCGTAGACCAGCTCGCGGAATGCCTGACCGGCCAGCCACTCCGGCTGTTGCTCGCTCTGCTTCATCCCTTGCAGCATCTGCGCCTTGACCCGCTCGAAATCGGCTTCGCGCATGCCGGGCCGCTCAAACACCTCGCGCACCAGCGCCAGGGTCTGCGGCAGCTTGTCGGTCAGGCTGCTGATGGTGACCAGGTTGTTGTACTGGGCGCTGGAGACGCTGACACTGGAGCCGAGCTTTTGCAGCTCGTCGCTGAGCTGGGCCTCGGTCAGGCGCACCGAGCCCTGCCCCATCATGCTGGCGGTGAGGCTGGCCAGCCCCAGCTCGCCCTTGCCCTCGGCCCGCATGCCACCCGGCAGGGCGACCATGATGGAGACGGCGGGGATCTCGTCGCTCTGGGTGCCGATGATCTCGATCCCCTTGTCGAGCTTGCCGTGCCAGATGGCGGGCACCTTGACGCTCACCGCATCGGCCGCCTTGGGCTGCACGCTGCGATCAAAATCGTCTTTCACCGGTCGCTCGGCCAGTACCTGATCATGCTTGCTGTAATCCGGCAGCTCGCGCTTGGCCGGGATGAAGTTGGGCTTGGCGGCCTGCCAGTCGCTCTTGCCCTTGGGCACCACGCTCAGCACCACCGCCGGCTTGTTCAGGATGAACTTGTCGTAGGCGGTCTTGACCTGCTCCGGGGTCACCTTGCCGATGGCATCCAGGCTCTTGAACACATAGTTGGGATCCTGGGCGAACACCTGACCCATGGCGAGCTGGCTCACCTTGCCGGAGACGCTGTCCAGACCCCAGATGGCCGAGGCGCGATAGCTGTTGATCGCCTTCTCCAGATCCTCCGGCTTGAGGCCGCGACCGGCGAACTCGCCGATCACCTTGTCTACCTCGCTCTTGAGGGTCTTCAGGCTGCCGTCCACCGCCGGGTTGGGATAGGCGTAGACGGTCAGGGTACAGGCCAGCTCCTCGCAGTAGTGGGAGGCACCCGCATCAATCGCCTTGCCGCTCTTGACCAGCGACTGGTAGAGCATGGAGCTGGCGGAGCCGCCCAGTACATCGGCAAACATGTCGAGCGCCGGCTCCTGCGGATCGCCGAGCGACACGGTCGGGTAGCTGATGTAGAGCAGCGGCAGGTGCACCTTGTCCTCAAGCGTCACGTAACGGGTCTCGGGCAGGGTGACGGGTGCAGGGGTCGGCTCGGCCACGTCCGGGCCACGCGGGATGGAGCCGAAATACTGCTCAATCCAGGCCAGCGCCTGCTTGGTATCGAAGTCGCCGCCCAGGGTCAGGGTGGCGTTGTTGGGGCCGTACCAGCGCAGGAAGAACTGCTTGAGGTCGTTGACGTCGACCCGGTCGAGATCCTCCACGTAGCCGATGGGCTGCCAGGAGTAAGGGTGGGTGCGCGGGTAGAGCGCCTCGCCCACCTTCTCGCTCACCAGGCCATAGGGCTGATTGTCGATGCGCTGGGCCCGCTCGTTCTTGACGGTGGCGCGCTGGATCTCGAACTTCTTCTGGCTCACCGCATCGAGCAAAAAGCCCATGCGGTCGGCCTCCAGCCAGAGCACCTTCTCCAGCTGGTTGGCCGGCACGGTCTCGTAGTAGTTGGTGCGATCCTTGTTGGTGGTGCCGTTCATGTCACCGCCAGCTTCGTTGATGATCCGCATGTGCTCCTGATCCCCCACATGCTTGGAGCCCTGGAACATCATGTGCTCGAAGAAGTGGGCGAAACCGGACTTGCCCACCTGCTCGCGGGCCGAGCCCACGTGGTAGGTGACGTCCAGGTGCACCAGGGGATCGGATTTGTCGGGCGCCAGAATGACGGTCAGGCCGTTGTCCAGCTTGTACATCTGGTAGGGAATGCCGAGCTTGCCCTCTTCCTTGACCTGTTCCGACACCAGAGTGGGTGCCGCCAGCACGGGCAGGGAGAAGCCCAGAAGCATGCTTAATGGAATGAGTTTGTTCACGGTTACCTCGTGAGTGAAGCTAGAAGATCTGCCTGGCCAGCAGAAAGACCAGGGCATAACGCAACAATTTGCCGAGCCCGATGAGAATGAGAGAGCGCCAGAAGGAGAGACGCAGCCAGCCGGCCAGCAGACAGAGACCATCGCCGATCACCGGCGTCCAGGCCAGCAGAAGACACCAGTGGCCATGTTGTTTGAGCCAGCCTAGGGCTTTTTGTTCCCCACGGCCTTGAAAATCTTCCGGTTTTTTCTTGAAGGTGGCGAGCCAGCCGAGCCACCAGGTGGTCATGGAGCCGAGGGTGTTGCCCAGCGTCGCCCACAGCAGCAGGCTGGCCATGCTCCACTCCCCCTTGGTCGCCATGGCCCCCAGCAGCACTTCCGAGCTGCCGGGCAGCAGGGTGGCTGAGGTGAAGGCGCTCAGAAACAGCCAGCCGAGCCCCAGCTCGGTGATGCCGTTCATCCGGCCAGACCGTCCGCGGCGGGCATGCGCAGCAACAGCTTGCCACGCACGTGGCCCTGCTCGATGGCCTGATGGGCCAGCGCCCCCTCGGCCAGGGCATACTCCCCGGCGACCGTGACCTGAACCTCACCCTGACGCAGCAGGGTCAGCATCTGGCTCAGTTGCTGGCGGTCGGGGTGCACCAGCATGCCGAGCACCTCAATGGCGCTGCCAGCCGCAGCATCCTTGATCTGCTGGGCAGTGATGGTGGGCACAGTCACCAACCGGCCACCCGGCTTGACGCAGGCGAGCGCCGCCTTGCCACTCTCGCCCCCCACCAGATCCAGCACCAGATCGACCTGACCCACCTGGGTGACCCAGTCTGCGACATGGTAATCCACCATCCCACTGGCCCCCAGCCCGTGCAGGAAGCTGTGGTTGTCGCGACTCGCCGTCGCCACCACCTCGGCGCCATAGGCGCTGGCAAACTGCACCGCCAGGTGGCCGACGCCGCCGGCACCGGCCAGGATCAGCACCCGTTGCCCCGCCTTGAGGGCGCCGTGTTCAAACAGTCCCTGCCAGGCGGTGAGGCCCGCCAGCGGCAGCGCCGCCCCCTGTCTGAGGCCAATATCCTCCAGCCTGACCAGCTCCTCCTCGCGCGCCACCACGGACTCGCCGTAGCCACCGGCCGCGAGGGGAAAGCCCACCATGCCGCACACTCGATCCCCCTCGGCCAGCGCGGTGACGCCGGGGCCGACCTTCTCCACCACCCCGGCCACGTCATAGCCCGGCGTCCAGGGCAGCTTGTCCTTGTTCTGGGCCGCCGCCCAGCCGAGGCCGGCCCGGGTCTTGGCATCGATGGGGTTGACCCCCGCAAAGCAGATGCGCACCCGCACTTCGCCGTCGGCTGGCACCTTGTCCAGGGAAGGGTTGAGCCTGAGTACCGAGGGGTCGCCGAATGCGGTAATCTGTAGCTGCGTCATTGCACAATCCATCCTGTTGATTGATCAAGGGTCAACAGAATAACAGCGAGGACACCATGGCTCGAATGTTTCTTATTCCTCTGTTGCTGGCCCTGGGGTGGTGGGCGTTTCTGCTCTACTTCCACATCCCGCTCAAACAGGGGGCCAAGGGCTTTTACTGGATCATCGGCATCGGCGGCGGGCTGGCCGCCTTCCTCAGCCTGATGATGGTGCTGACCCACTAGCACAGCCCCCGCGCGGCAATAAAAAGGCCACCCTGCGGTGGCCTGATGATCAACTCCCCTGCGAGCTGAGATGGTAGTGGCGGTTGCTGCCCTGTCCCAGCACCCCCTGGGCCAGCAGATGCTGGAACACCCGATCCACCTCCTCCAGCGACAGCGACAGCGCCTCTGCGACCCGCCGCTTGCTGCACTTGAGCTCGCCGCTCTCCAGCGCGCTGCGCACCTGAGCCACCACTTCCGGCTCGGGCTCCGGTCTGGCCATCACGGCGGGCACCATGGCCGCCGCCTCCGCCTGGCGGGCCAGGGTCTGCTCCCTGGCCTGCTGCCACAGCCAGCTGCGGCGAAAGCGGTTCTCCTCGCCGATCAGGCTGACGAAGAAGGCGCCGAACACGTCGAGCAGCACGGAGAGGAAGCAGACCAGCAGAAATTGCACCTGGCTGATGCTCATGCCCACCCCGTCCGCCAGGCTGCTCATCAGCCCCAGCATGGAGGATTGCTCGTTGATGGGCTTGGCATCGCGCTCCTGGCGCAGCTCGTCCTGACGCAGCCTGAGCTTGGTGTTGGCCTGCTGCAACCCGCTGACGCCGCTGGAGATGCGCGCCATCTCGATGTACTTGCGGGCCGCCTCCTCGTTGAGCTGGATCTGCCGCTCTATGCTGGCGATCTGCTCGTCGAAGCGGGCGATCTCCCGCTCATGGCGCGCCTGCTGATTGAGGATGGTGTTGGTGGCGCTGTTGATACCGCCGATGCTGCCACCGATGGAGATGGCGGCCAGCACGCTGTAGAACAGCAGCGACCAGAAGGCCCCGCTCAGTTCCCGCCGCGCCTTGCACTCGCCGTACTCGTACCAGACGTAGAACTTGCCCAGCTCGAAGATGATGGCCAGGCCGCCAAACAGCCACTTCATCAGGGGGTTCTCGTCGATGGAGAGAAACAGCAGCAGGGAGAAGACGATGGAGGCCAGAATGGCCAGCCCGGTAAAACTGTACACCGTGGTCAAGGCGAACCACCCCTTGGGGTAGCGCAGCACGGTAGAAGCCTGTGTAGTCATGATGAAGGGGGTGCGATATGCAGGAAAAGTTGGCTGCCGATTATAGTCAGCCGAGCCACAGAATGAAGGCTAATCACTTGAATTGACTCAGATACCTTCACAAACGGACAGGCTGCGACCAGATTGGGCAAATTGTCGGCGCCTCCCCGTTGTCTGCCGCTGCACACCCCGCTAGCCTGATCGCCTGCCCACCCGCGGCAAGCCGGCATGACATGCCCGCCAGCTGACGTCGTGTCCGGTTCCGGCCCGGTTAAGGCGCCAGCTTCTACACTGAGACCAATCCTTCCGCACTCGAGGTCATCATGCACAAATCCATACTGCTGCTCTCCCTGCTGCTTGTCCAAGGCATGGCCATGGCGGCCCCCCCCTCCAAGAACAACGATGGCGTCAAACTCTCCACCGACGACATCAAGCTGGACATCAACTGGGATCAGAAAGAGTACGACTGGTGGCAAAATAACTGCCTGGATCTCGGCATCGGCGACAGCCGCATCCAGCTCAACTGCGACAAGATGGACGGCAAGTACCGGGACCACTACAACCGCAGCATCCACAGCGGCAACAACCCGGGCCAGGGCCACAACAAGCAGAAAGGCAACGGCAAGAAGAATTGATCCTCATCCCCGTCACCCTGACACAGGAGCCGAGGCCCCTGTGTCCATTTCTCTACCAGTAGTTCTCCGCACTGATGTTGCCGGGCGCCCGCCGCAGGTTCTTGGCCAGCCCCAATGACAACAGGGTCTGCTGGGTCTCCTTCACCATGGCCGGGTTGCCGCAGATCAGCACCTGACTCAGCTCGGGGGCAAATTCCAGCCCGACCCGCGCCTGCAGCCGGCCGTCGGCGATGGCGGCCGGGATCCGCCCCGCCATCGCCTCGGGCCATTCCTCCCGGCTGACGAAGGGCACATAGCGAAAACGCTCGCCGTGGCGGGCGGCAAAACCTGCGATAAGCTCCCGGTAGCTCAGCTCTTCTCCCTTGCGCACCCCGTGCACCAGCACCAGGTTCTCGAAACGGGCGAAGGCTTCCCCGTCGGCCAGCATGGAGAGAAAGGGGCCGATGGCGGTACCGGTGGAGAGCAGCCAGAGATCGCGCCCGGCCGGTATCTCGTCCAGGGTCAGAAAACCGGTCGCCAGGGATTGCACCAGCAGGCTGTCGCCCGCTTGCAGGGAACCGAGGGATGGAGTCAGTTCCCCATCGGGGATCTCGACGAAATAGAACTCGTGATAGGGGGCTGACGGGGGGTTGACGAAGGAGTAGGCCCGCTGGACGCGGCGATCGCCCTGCTCGAGGGCCAGTTTGGTGAATTGCCCCGCCTTGTAGGGGGCCAGCTCGGCCGCCACACGCAGGGAGAACAGGGTAGGCGTCCACTCGATACGCTCAAGGACGCGACCTTCGACCCAGGCCATAGGGATCTCCTCCAGAAGAACGGATCCTTACTCTAACCCTGGGCCTGAAAATAAAAAACCCGCGCAAATGCGCGGGTTTTTCTGCAAAAGCGAATCGCTATTACAGGGCAACAACCTGGATCTGTACGGTTGCTTTGACGTCAGCGTGCAGCTGAACAACAACTTCGTAGTCACCGGTGTTACGCAGAACGTTGCCCATGCGGACTTCGCTCTTGGCAACGGCTACGCCGGCAGCAGTGATGGCTTCAGCCACGTCACGGGTACCGATGGAACCGAACAGCTTGCCTTCGTCGCCAGACTTGGAGGCGATAACAACGGCAGCCAGTTCACCCAGCTTGGCAGCGCGCTCTTCAGCGGCAGCTTTACCGGCAGCCAGTTTGGCCTCCAGTTCAGCACGGCGAGCATCGAAGGTCTCGATGTTGGCCTTGGTAGCCATAACAGCTTTGCCTTGCGGGATCAGGTAGTTACGGGCATAACCAGCTTTCACGGAAACTTGGTCACCCAGACCGCCCAGTTTGGCGATTTTGTCGAGCAGGATAACTTGCATTACCTTTCCTCTATAAATTTCGTTGAGTTAGGCTTAAGCGCCGGACCGATTCTTACTTGTTGTGCAGATCGGTGTACGGCAGCAGAGCCAGGTAACGAGCACGCTTGATGGCGCGTGCCAGCTGACGCTGATACTTGGCGCGGGTACCGGTGATACGGCTCGGTACGATCTTGCCAGATTCAGTGATGTAGTTTTTCAGAGTAACGATATCTTTGTAGTCGATCTCGGTAACGTTCTCGGCGGTGAAGCGGCAGAACTTACGACGACGGAAATAACGTGCCATGGCCTTTATCCTCTAGTCAGTGATCCAGAATTACTCTTCGGAAGCAGCTTCAGTAGCTTCTTCGCGGCGCTCGTCGTCACGACGGGTGAAGCGCTCTTCCTTGGCCTTGGCCATCGGAGAAACTTCAGTCACGGCGTGCTTGGTGCGCATGATCATGTTGCGGATAACGGCATCGTTGAAGCGGAAGTTGGTTTCCAGCTCATCGATAACGGCTTGCTCTGCTTCTACGTTCATCAGAACGTAGTGGGCTTTGTGCAGTTTGTCGATCGGGTAAGCCAGCTGACGACGGCCCCAATCTTCCAGGCGATGAATGGTACCACCGGAGGTGGTGATGGCGCCGGTGTAACGCTCGATCATGCCAGGTACTTGCTCGCTCTGGTCCGGATGAACCATGAAGACGATTTCGTAATGACGCATTTTAGCTCCTTACGGATTAATTCAGCCTCCGCCCAGGTGCAGCCAGACCTCGGAGGCAAGGAACATAATGGTGTTTAGACGCTGCTTTTCTAGGGCGGCGTATTGTACAAAATCCCATCCCCCACTGCAACCAGCCGCCACCGATGTTTTTATCTATGGGAACAATACAAAACTTCAATTGATAATAATTATCATTTAGATCTATTCTATCTCCATGCACTTATGGAGGCTGATACCATGCAACCCGCGCTGACCACGGCCATCCCGGCCCGCAAATTCAAACTGACCCTGCTCGGGCCGGCCTTTATCGCCGCCATCGGCTACATAGATCCGGGCAACTTCGCCACCAACATCCAGGCCGGTTCCACCTTCGGCTATCAGCTGCTGTGGGTGGTGGTGTGGGCCAACCTGATGGCCATGCTGGTGCAGACCCTCTCGGCCAAGCTCGGCATCGTCACCGGCAAGAACCTGGCGGAACACATTCGCGACCGGCTGCCCAAGCCGGCGGTCTGGGCCTACTGGGTTCAGGCGGAGATCATCGCCATGGCCACCGATCTGGCCGAATTCATCGGTGCAGCCGTGGGCTTCAAGCTGCTGCTCGGGGTTACTCTGCTGGAAGGGGCCGGCATCACCGCCGTGGTCACCTGGGGCATTCTGATGCTGCAGTCCCGCGGCCAGAAACCGCTGGAGTTCGTGGTGGGCGGCCTGCTGCTGTTCGTGGCGGCGGCCTACATCGTCGAGCTGGTGTTCTCCCGTCCCCACCTGCCGAGCCTGCTGGAGGGCGCCCTCTTCCCCGGCCTGCCCAACAGCGATGCCGTCTATCTGGCGGCCGGCGTGCTCGGTGCCACCGTGATGCCCCACGTCATCTACCTGCACTCTGCACTGACCCAGCACACCCAGGATCAAGGTTCGGTCCCCCAGCGGCTGCACACCACCCGGGTCGACGTGGCCATCGCCATGACCATCGCCGGCTTCGTCAACCTGGCCATGATGGCCATGGCGGCGGCCGCCTTCCACAGCTCCGGCAACCAGCAGGTAGCGGAGCTGGAGTCGGCCTACCAGACCCTGACCCCGCTGCTGGGCCAGGCGGCCGCCACCCTGTTCGGCCTCTCGCTGGTCGCCTCCGGCATCAGCTCTACCGTGGTGGGCACGCTGGCCGGCCAAGTGGTGATGCAGGGCTTCGTGCGCTTCACCATCCCGCTCTGGCTGCGCCGCGCCATCACCATGGCTCCCGCCTTCGTGGTGATCGCCATGGGCCTCAACACCACCGAAATCCTGGTGCTGAGCCAGGTGGTGCTGAGCTTCGGCATCGCGCTGGCCCTGATCCCGCTGCTGATATTGACCGGCGATCGCGCCCTGATGGGGCAATATCGCAACCACCCGGTGACCCAGGCAGTCGGCCGCCTCATCGTCGCTCTGGTGATCGGGCTCAACGCCTACCTGCTGGTCGCCATGATCTAGCCCACCATCCACTCCCAAGGCCGGCTCGTTAACCGAGGTTAATGAGCCGACCTGCGCTTTGGCGTATGCTGGCGGCTCTCTTCCTCTTCGATTTGCGGGAGCCATCCATGCCACATACCCGAGCCAGCTTCGTGCTGGGCCACCATCAGGAGCAGGCCAGCGTCATCTGCTGCCAGAGCGGCGACACCAGCCTGCTGGTCACCGACCTCACCCCCTTTCATCCCCAGAGCCACCTCTGGCCCGATCAGCCGGGTGACGTGGGTACCGTGCATTGGGAGGGCGGTGACGCGACCGTCGGCCCCTGCCGCATGGGGGCCATCAGCCCGGATGGGGAGCTGTTCGTCGACCAGGCGATCCCGGTCAAGCGGGGCGCAGAAGGATGGCGCTTCGTGGTGGTGCACCCGCTGGCCGGTCACTGTGCGCTGCCAGTGGGCAGCCAGGTGACACTGCGGGTGGATGCCGAGGCTCGCCACGCCCTGAGCCTGGGCCACAGCGGCTGTCATCTGGCGGCACTGGCGCTCAACCGGGCACTCGTCCCCTACTGGCGCAAGGAGGTCAGCGAGCGGGATGCGCTAGATCAGCCGGACTTCGACCGCCTCGCCATCCAGACCTCGCGGGTCGAGCCCATGGGCTCGCGCGAGCAGTACCGGATCGGCAAGAGCCTGCGCAAGAAGGGAGTCAACAGCGAGGCGCTGCTGGCAGACCTGCCGCAGATAGAAGAGAGGATCAACCAGCAGTTGGCAGACTGGCTGGCGGCCGGTGGCGAGATCCGCCGCAGCCGGGCCGGCGAGGCGATCATCGACTCCCGTTACTGGCACTGCTCGCTGGAAGGCCGGGAGGTCACCATCCCCTGTGGCGGCACCCACGTGGGTAGCCTGGCCGAACTGGGGCAGGTCCAGGTGCAACTGGCCTCCTGTGAGGAAGGGTTCACCCTCACGACCCGGGTCACTCCCTGACCGGCCGGCCCGGATGCCTTAAGCAGCCGCCCCCTAGCCGAGGCGGATCAGCAGGATGCCGCCCAGGATCACCAGGGCGGCCAGCAACCGGACCCGCCCCAGCGTCTCCCCCAGCCAGCCCCAGGAGAGCAGCACCGCAAACAGCACGCTGCTCTCGCGCAGGGCCGCCACCAGGCCGATGGGCGCCTTGGTCATGGCCCAGATGACGATCCCGTAGGCCAACAGCGACAGGGCGCCCCCGATGGCGCCGCTGCGCCACGCCGCAGGCCCCAGCTCGCGCCAGGCGGTGCGACTCTGCCAGCGCATCAGCAGCGGCATCATCAACGCGGTGAGGGCGAACAACCAGAGGGTGTAACGTATCGGCTCACCGGCCGAGCGGGCTCCCGCCCCATCGGACAAGGTGTAGGAGGCGGTAAACAGTGCAGTGATGAGCACCGACTGCAGCGCGGCCGGCGCCAGCCGCAGACCACCTCGCCATGCCATCAGCAGCACGCCGCTCACCAGCACCACGGCCCCCGTCACCGCCACCATTCCCGGCACTTCGCCCAGCAGCAGGGCCCCGAACAGCAGGGTCACCAGAGGAGCGCTGCCCCGGGCCAGCGGATAGATCTGGCCAAACTCACCCAGCCGGTAGGCTCGACCGAGAAAAAGACAGTAGCCGCAGTGCAGCAAAATGGAGAGCGCCAGCCAGGGATATTCGGCCGCCACCGGCCAACCCACCAAGGGCAGCAAGGGGGCGGCAAACAGGCCGGAGCAGAGGGAGACCAGCAAGACGCTGACTCGCCCCTCGGCCTGGCGCTTGGCCAGCGCATTCCAGAGCGCGTGCAGCAGGGCGGCCAACAGGATGGCTGCAAAGATGGTAGGGGTCACGACAGGGTTCCGATAGCAACAGGCCGCCCAGCATAGCCGGTTTGCCCGGCGATGACAGAGAGCGGCCTCATAAGATGCCTGTTTTTCTCACCCATCGGCCTGCTGCCGATGGGCATGTCATCAGCGCAATCGGCGCTGCCAGTGAATGGCCAGCAGGATGAAGCTGACCCCGACCCAGAGGTTCCACGCCGGGATCTCGCCAAACAACCAGACCCCCAGCAGCACCACGAACATCAGGCCGGAATACTCGGTCGCCGCGATGCGGTTGGCCTCAACCTGGCGATAGGCGTAGAAGCAGCTGGCGTGATAGAGCAGCTGCATGACGCCGCTGCCGCCGATCAGCACCAGCAGTCGCCAGTCCACCGGCTGCCATTGATGTACCGCCAGCCCGGCGGTCAACGGCAGAGCCAGCAGATTGGCCCAGAACAGGGTCGCCACCACCGAGATCCCGGCTGGCAACTTGCGGCCCGTGATGTTGAACAGCGCCAGGGTGAAAGCGGTCACCAGGGCGCCCAGCCCGGCCAGATGGAAATCCCCCGGCCGCAGCACGAACACTACCCCGAGCAGCCCCATGCCTCCCAGCAGCCAGACACGGGAATTGATCTTCTCCTTGAGCAGCCAGGCCGCCAGCGGCAGCGTCAGCAACGGGGAGACGTAGAAGATGGCGTTGGCCGTGGCCAGCGGCAGCTGGGTCAGGGCCAGCATCATGCCGCCCCCGCCGAGCAGACAGAGGTGGCCACGCAGCAGGTGCCACTTCCAGGCACCCAACCCCCAGGCCGAGCGCGGTACCCGCAGCATGAAGGGCAGCAGCACCAGCAGGGTCAGCAGCTGGCGCAGGAACATGTATTGGAAGGGGCTGAAGCCGGGGCCGATCAGCTTGACCAGCACGTCGGAGAAGGCCTGGGCCAGATTGCCCAGCACCAGGGTGATGATGGCGAAGGTTTGCAGGTCCAGCGCGAACCGCTTGCGCAACAACTCCATCAGCGACAGCCGCTCGAGTGGCGAACGCTAATAAAATGGCTCAACGGCTCAATCGCTGAATCTTGTTCTGAATTAATGGGGTAAAAGACCATTTTTAAAACCTATCCATCAACTGTTGCCGATTAATCACTCAGAGGGTACCCACTAACATGGCGCCAGGCACCCGTTTTCTTTACTACCTCAAGACATAATAATTTCATTGTTATGCTTAAAAGGTATTAAGAGGAGCTCATGCCGATGTGGGGAATGTCATCTTCCAGATAGGGTTCACCCACGGCAGTGAAGCCGTGACGACCGTAGAAACCTTGCAGGTGTGCCTGGGCCCCGAGATAGATGCTGACCCCGGGCCACAGCCGGGCACACTCCTGCCGCGCCTGCTGCATCAGCCGATGGCCCAGACCATCACCTCTCGCCTCGGGCGCGGTCACCACCCGACCGATCACCACCTGCTGCGCCTTTGCCACACCGGGCGCCATCAGCCTGGCATAGGCCACCAGAGCCCCATCCTGCCAACCGAGCAGGTGCAGCACGTCGGGGCGCTTGTCGACGCCGTCCAGATCGAGAAAGACGCAAGTCTGCTCCACCACGAAGACCCGGGATCTCAGGGTGAGCAGTTCATAGAGTTCGTTGACGTCGAGTTGTTCAAAAGACTTGAGAGACCAGTTCATGGGGGTTCCTTGCTCACGATGAGAAGGGCAGCATAGCCAGCCGCACGCGGGTCGGCATTAACCTTTGTTAAGATCCTTCAGCCGTTTTCGAATGCGGCTCAGGCTGATGGGGGTGATGCCGAGGTAGGCGGCGATCTGGTGATCGGGCACCCTGGCCTCCAGTGCGGGGAAACTGCGCAGAAAGTGCTGATAGCGAGCCTGCGGACTCTCGGTCAGCAGCAGCAGCTCTTTCTCCTCCTTGATGCGCAACTGCACCGCCAGCAGATGCTGATACCAGGCGGGCCAGCAGGAGAGCGTGCGCAGGTCGGCCAGATTGAACAGCAAGAGCCGACAGGGCTCCAGCGCCTCCACGCTGTAGCGGGCCGGCTCGCCACTGAGCAAGTGGTGGAAGTCGAGGAACTCATCCCCCTCCCAGTAGAACTCCTTGATGTACTCGCGGCCATCCGCCAGCACCACCTTGGCCCGCAGCAGTCCCTGCTCCACCATCACCAGCAGATCGGGTCGATCGCCAGCATGCCAGAGGCAGGCACGGGGGCTCAGGGTCAGCGTACGGGCAAAAGAGAGGAGGCGCGCGGCCTCCTGCTCATCTGTGACCCGATCCCGGCAAAACGGGGGTCTGTCCATTCAGCTTGCCTCAGGCACGACGCTGGCGCACGGCTTCAAACAGGCAGACACCGGTCGCTACCGAGACGTTGAGGCTGGATACCGCCCCTGCCATCGGGATGCTCACCAGCTCGTCGCAGTGCTCGCGGGTCAGACGACGCATACCCTTGCCCTCTGCGCCCATCACCAGCGCCATCGGGCCGGTCAGCTTGGCCTGGAACACATCGTGATCCGCCTCGCCAGCGGTACCGACGATCCAGACGCCACGCTCCTGCAGCTCGCGCAGGCTGCGAGCCAGGTTGGTGACCTGAATGAGCGGCACCACTTCGGCGGCGCCACAGGCGACCTTGCGCACGATCGGGGTCAGGCCGGTGGCCTTGTCGCGCGGCACGATCACCGCATGCACGCCGGCCGCATCGGCGCTGCGCAGGCAGGCGCCCAGATTGTGCGGATCGGTCACCCCGTCCAGCACCAGCAGGAAGGGTTGAGTCTGTTGCTCGGCCAACTTGTCCAGCAGGCTGGCCAGATCGTGCTCAGCCAGCTTGGGCGCCTCTTTCACACGGGCCATGATGCCCTGGTGATTGTTACCCTCAGCCTTGTCGTCGAGCGTCTTGCGGTTCACGCTCTGCACCTTGAGGCCGAGCGCATCCAGCTCCGCCAGCAGGGGTTGCAGCCGGTCGTCATCGCGGCCCTTGAGGGCCCACACTTCGATGAAACGCTCCGGGGTGCGCTCCAGCAGCGCGGATACAGCGTGAATGCCGTAGATCAGTTCAGTACTCATTTAGTGCTCTTGGCCTTGTCGCGAGCTTTTTTGCTCGGTCGTCTGTTGCTGGGTTTGGCACGGCCGCCCTTGGCAGATTTGCCGTGGTCCTTGCCCTCTTTCTCTTTGCGTTTTTCGTGGCGTTCGGCGCTTTTGGCCTTCTCTTTCTTGATCTCGGCCTGCTTGCGCGCCATCTCTTTGGCGTTCTTGCCGGTTGCCTTGAGCGGCTCTTCCACCATCACGAAGTCGATCTTGCGATCGTCCAGATTCACGCCCATCACCTTGACCCGCACCTTGTCACCCAGACGGTAGCGGCGGCGGAAATTCTCGCCGATCAGTTGCTGGTGCAGCGGGTCGAACTGGTAGTAGTCGTTGGTGAGGGTGCTGACGTGCACCAGACCATCGATGTGGATCTCGGCCAGACGCACGAAGAAGCCAAAGCCGGTGACGCTGGCGATGACGCCGTCAAACTCGTCACCCACGTGATCCAGCATGTACTCGCACTTGAGCCAGTCTGCCACGTCGCGAGTGGCGTCATCGGCACGGCGCTCGGTCATGGAGCAGTGCTCGCCCATCGGGTCCACTTCTTCCAGCTGGTAGTGGTAGCCACCGCTCGGGGTCCACTTGTGGCGCAGGTTGGCCTGCTGCTCCTTGGCGGTCTGATACTTGATCGCGCGGTGCAGGATGAGGTCAGGGTAGCGACGGATCGGCGAGGTGAAGTGAGCGTAGGACTTCAGCGCCAGCCCGAAGTGACCGATATTGTCGGCCTGATAGATGGCCTGACGCATGGAGCGCAGCAGCATGGTGGAGAGCAGCTCCGCATCCGGGCGCCCTTCAAACTTGGCAGCCAGGTCGGCGAAATCCTTCGGCTCGGGCTCGAGGCCCCCCTTGAGCTCCAGACCCAGCTCGGCCAGGAAGTCACGGAAGCCGGTCAGACGCTCTTCGCCCGGACGGTCGTGCACCCGGAACAGGGCAGCGGCCTCGTTCTTCTCGATGTAGCGGGCCGCGGCCACGTTCGCCTGGATCATGCACTCTTCGATGATCTTGTGGGCGTCGTTGCGCACCAGCGGCACGATGCGGTCGATCTTGCGCTGGGCGTTGAAGATGAAGCGGGTCTCTTCGCTCTCGAACTCCACCGCACCGCGCTGATGGCGGGCATGCTTGAGCGCCTTGTAGAGGTTGTTGAGCTCTTCGATGTGACCCACCAGCGGCTCGTACTGCTGACGCAGCTTGGGATCCCCTTCCAGGATCGCCGCCACCTTGGTGTAGGTCATACGGGCATGGGAGTTCATCACCGCTTCGTAGAACTTGTAGCCAGACATGCGGCCGGCGGCGGAGATGGTCATCTCGCACACCATGCAGAGGCGGTCAACCTGCGGGTTGAGCGAGCAGAGGCCGTTGGAGAGCACCTCAGGCAGCATGGGTACCACGAATTCGGGGAAGTAGACCGAGTTGCCGCGCTGGTAGGCTTCGGTGTCGAGGGCGGTGCCCGGCTTCACGTAGGCTGAAACGTCGGCAATGGCGACCCACAGGCGCCAGCCGCCACCGCGCTTGGCTTCACAGAAGACGGCGTCATCGAAGTCACGGGCATCTTCCCCGTCGATGGTGACCAGCGGCAGGGCACGCAGGTCGATACGACCCTCTTTGGCCTTCTCCGGCACCTGTTCGCCCAGACCGGCAACCTCTTTGGTCACCTCTTCCGGCCAAGTGTGCGGAATACCGTGGGTACGCAGGGCGATCTCGATCTCCATGCCGGGCGCCATGTTTTCGCCCAGCACTTCCAAGACGGTGCCGACCGCGTTGAAGCGGGCTGTGGCGCGCTGATTGATGCGCACGACCACTACCTGGCTCTGGCGAGCCCCCTTGTTCTCCCCTTCCGGGATGATGATGTCCTGGCCGATGCGGCTGTCATCCGGCACCACGAAGCCGACGCCGTTCTCGACGAAATAGCGACCGACGATGTCCGCTTCACGGGATTTGAGCAGACGTACCAGACGCGCCTCCTGGCGCCCCTTGCGGTCGATCTCGGTAGGTTGCACCAGAGCGTAGTCGCCGTGCATCAGGCGCTGCATCTCGCGGTTGTTCAGGAACAGATCCGGGCCACCACCCTCGGGGCGCAGAAAACCGAAGCCATCTTTGTGGCCGAGCACATAGCCTTTCACCAGATTCAGGCGATCCGGCAAGGCGTAACACTGGTTGCGAGTGAATACCAGCTGACCATCACGCTCCATGGCGCGCAGACGACGGCGCAGGGCTTCCAGCGGCTCTTCTTCGGTCAGCTTGAGGACCTTTGCCAGCTCTTCACGGGACATGGGCTTTTCATGGCCCTTGATGAGGTCGAGGATCATCTCGCGACTGGCGATGGGGTTCTCGTATTTTTCGGCCTCGCGTTCGAGGAAAGGATCTTTTTGAGACATAAGCAGGCCTTAGGGTAGGTGGTAACGGTGCCATTATATCGGAGGGGGGGGCGAATGGCATCCATCGACTGCCTTTTGGCCAATCTCTCTGTCATACTATGCACAGTTTGCAGGCATGATGAGACATGGAACTCATGAGCAAGGACTCGTTCGCCCAATCCGCCGCCTATCTCAAGCAGGCGGTTCCCCTGATGATCAAGTATCAAATCCCCACCACGCCGGATAATTACACCCTTTGGTATAACTACGTGGCGGCCAGCATGCCCGAGCTCAATCAGGCCATCGATCAGGCCATCAAGCTGCAGGGAACCTGCTCTCTCACCACCTGCGAACGCCTCTATCACCAGCACCTCGCCGCGCAAGATGAGCAGCAGATGGAAACCATGAAGCTCAATCTGGCCGCCATGGCCAACGAGCTTGGTCACACCATGCAGGATGCCCTCTCCGACACCGGCATGTTTCAGGACATGCTTGACAAGAGCTTCGACCGATTGAGCCTCATCGACGACGAGGGGCTGAGCCTGGAAGACACCATGGGGATCCTGCGGGATCTGGTGCGCGAGTCGCGGGACGTGCGCATGTCCACCATGCACTTTCGCAACCAGCTCAGCAGCGCCGAGAAGGAGATCAAGGAGCTGCGCGAGGCGCTCAACGAGACCCGCAAGCTGGCCAACGAGGATGCCCTCACCAGCCTGCTCAACCGGCGCGCCTTCGATCTGGAGATAGAGAGCCTGATCCGCAGCAAGCAGCCCTTCTCCCTGATCCTGTCGGACATAGACCGCTTCAAGAACTTCAACGACGAATATGGCCACCTGCTGGGAGACCAGGTGCTGCGCGCCTTCAGCAAGCGGCTGCGGGAAACCTGCAAGGAGGGCGTCACCGCCTACCGCCTCGGCGGCGAGGAGTTTGCCCTGCTGGTCCCCATGCGCAGTCTGGCGCTGAGCCGCCAGATGGCGGAGAGCCTGCGCCGGGCCATCGAGAAGATGTCGATCCTGGATCGCAAGTCGGGCCGGCGCATCGACCACATCACCGCCTCGTTCGGGGTCGGTGAATACAGCGGTCAGGAGACGGGCGACAGCCTGGTCGAGCGCACCGACAAGCTGCTCTACAAAGCCAAGGAGCTGGGTCGCAACCGGGTGATGCCGCTGCCATCCTGATTCCGTCAGCACGCAAAAAGGCCGGTCATTGACCGGCCTTTTTCATGTTTGCCATCCCGGGTTCAGAGGCTTTTCAGCTTCTCTTCCGGCAGGGCCAGCTCGTCATTGCGGTTGACGCCGATGCCGCGCTCCAGCACGTGGCGGGCGATGGCATGGGCCTCTTCCAGTGAGTGCATGCTGTAGGTACCGCACTGATACTCGTTCAGCTCGGGGATCTTGCCCTGCTCCTGCACGGTCAGCACGTCGCTCATGGCGGCCTGCCAGGCGGCGCCAACCCGGGCTTCGTCCGGCGCACCGATCAGGCTCATGTAGAAGCCGGTCCGGCAGCCCATGGGAGAGATGTCGATGATCTCCACCCCGTTGCCGTTCAGGTGGTCACGCATGAAGCCGGCAAACAGGTGCTCGAGGGTGTGGATGCCGCGCTCGGAGAGGATCTCCTGGTTCGGCACGCAGAAACGCAGATCGAACACTGTGATGGTGTCCTTGTTCGGGGTCTGCATGGTCTTGGCCACACGCACCGCCGGCGCAGCCATGCGGGTGTGGTCAACGGTAAAACTGTCCAATAACGGCATTTCTGACTCCTGATTTGGTTACCAGAACCAGCCCCCGCTGGAGAGCTGATCCTTGCATTGTCGATACTGGGCGCCGTAGCGCTGGGCGCGGGCCTCTACCTTGCGGGATGTCTTCATCAGCCACCCCTTGCTGCGGTAGCTGCCACGCCGATAGCCACCCCACCCTTCGTGATAGTTGAGATACTGGCCATACGCATCCCACTTGGAGGTGCCGTTCAGCCGCTGGGCCTTGTGAGTGTACCAGCCCATGAAGTCGATGGCGTCGGCAAAGTCGTCGCGATCGCTCCAGCCGTTGCCGGTTTCCCGCTGGTAGTCAGCCCAGGTTTCATCTTTGACCTGGGCATAGCCGTAGGCGGAGCTGGCCCGCCCGGTCGGGATGAAGAGGAAATACTGCATCGGCGGCTGGGCATCGTGCACGAAGGAGGATTCCTGATACATCATGGCCATCACCACGTGGATCGGGGTTCCCCACTTCTCGTTCATCTTGAGCGCCGCCTTGTGCCAGTCCGGTTTCTCACGAAAGATCTGGCACAGGTTTTCCGGCTGGGCCGGCGGGCGGGTACTACAGGCGGTCAGACCGGCCAGCAGGCCGGCCGCCGCAACGAGGCGCATCCAGGACATCAGCAGGATCGAGTCTCCATTCGTTGTCTTATCACGAGGCACAGCCATCTCATCAGATGGCGTCTTCGTTCTCTTCGCCAGTACGGATACGAATGACGCGCTCCACCTCGCAAACGAAGATCTTGCCGTCACCAATCTTGCCAGTGCGGGCGGTGTTCTGGATCGCCTCCAGGCAGGCATCCAGATCCTCGTCCTGTACCACCAGCTCCACCTTCACCTTGGGCAGGAAGTCGACCATGTACTCGGCGCCGCGATAGAGCTCGGTGTGGCCTTTCTGACGGCCGAAGCCCTTGACCTCGGACACTGTCATGCCGTTGATGCCGATCTCGGCCAGGGCCTCGCGCACATCGTCCAGCTTGAACGGTTTGATGATGGCTTCAATCTTCTTCATGGTGACTCCTTACCAGTTCTGTTTGCCAAACCCGGACGTGATGGGGTAACGGCGATCCTTACCAAAGTTGCGGGCCGTGATGCGGGGCCCGACCGCCGCCTGACGGCGCTTGTATTCGTTGAGATCCACCAGCCGGATCACCTTGCGCACCACCGCCTCCTCGAAGCCTTCCGCCACCATGTCGGCTACGGACGCATCCTCTTCCACATAGCGCTTGAGGATGGCATCCAGGATGTCATAGGGCGGCAGGCTGTCCTGATCCACCTGGTCCGGTGCCAATTCTGCCGAAGGAGGACGGTCGATGACCCGCTGCGGGATCACATAATCGACGGAATTGCGGTATTCGCACAGCTTGAAGACCAGCGTCTTGGGGACGTCCTTGAGCACGTCGAAACCACCGGCCATGTCGCCGTACAGGGTGGCATAGCCCACCGCCATCTCACTCTTGTTGCCGGTGGTCAGCACGATGCGGCGACGCTTGTTGGAGAGCGCCATCAACAGCACGCCACGGCAGCGCGCCTGCAAGTTCTCTTCGGTGGTGTCGCGAGCGGTACCTTCAAACAGCGGTGCCAGCTGGGCCATAAAGCCCTCGAACATGGGCTCGATGGAGATGATATTGAACTCCACCCCCATCCGCTCGGCCTGCTCCTTGGCATCTTCCACACTCATCTGGGCGGTGTAGCGGAACGGCATCATCACCGCCTGCACCTTGTCGGCGCCGATGGCATCGGCCGCGATGGCCAGGGTCAGTGCCGAGTCTATACCGCCGGAGAGGCCCAGCACGGCGCCGTGGAACCCGTTCTTGGTGACATAGTCGCGCACCGCCAGCACCAGCGCCTGATAGGTCTCGGCCAATGGTTCCAGCGGCGCGGCGGGTTCCCGCTCTTTCACTGGCTGGCCATCGGCAAAGCGCACCAGCGCCAGCTCTTCGGCAAAGGGGGCCAGCTTGTGGGTCAGCTCGCCCTGGCTGTTGAACACCTTGGAACAGCCGTCGAAGATCAGCTCGTCTTGACCACATACCTGATTGAGGTAGACCAACGGCAGACCGGTCTGATCGCAGCGCTCGGCCATCAGCTCACGGCGGATCCAGGGCTTTTCCTGATCATAGGGTGAGGCATTGATGGTGAGCAGCAGCTCGGCCCCCGCGGCCTTGGCGGCCAGCGCCGGACCCGGCTGCCAGAGGTCTTCACAGATGAGCAACCCCAACTGATGACCACGGAAGGGGACCACACAGGTCTCGGTCGCCGCCGTGAAGTAGCGCTTCTCGTCGAATACCCCATAGTTGGGCAAGTCCTGCTTGAAGTAGCGTGCGACCAGCTTGCCTTGCTCGTAGAGGGAGGCGGCGTTGTAGAGTGCCTCCCCGTCGCGCCAGGGGTGACCC
Source organism: Aeromonas sp. V90_14 (assembly GCF_029967615.1). NCBI lineage: Bacteria > Pseudomonadati > Pseudomonadota > Gammaproteobacteria > Aeromonadales > Aeromonadaceae > Aeromonas > Aeromonas sp. V90_14. The sequence goes on from NZ_JASCAS010000043.1 coordinate 61,455, forward strand.
ACCAGAATGGCGCAAGCCCCCTGCCATGCCGCGATGCGGGTCAGCGCGGCCTCCACCCGGATCATCAGGTCGGCGCGCAGCAGCAAATCTTCCGGCGGGTAGCCGGTCAGGGCCAGTTCGGAGCAGACCAGCAGATCGGCACCTTGCCGGTTGGCTTCGGCGGCTGCCGCCAGCACCTTGTCACAGTTATCTTCGATGGCGCCTACCGTCAGATTCAACTGGGCAAGCATCAGAGAGAGGGCTTTTGCCATGGCGATGCATCTTGAATTCGAAAATGATGGGGAATGATAAAGAAAAGGCGCTGGCTGTGCCAGCGCCCAAGGCTCAAGGGGTGCAAGTCAGGCTGGTCGCGTTGGTCACTCCGTTGTCCACCAGCAGTGAACAGGGGCCGCTCAACACCTGATTGTTGGACTGTTGCGTCATCTGCACGCTGAAGGAGGGTGGCTGCAACATATAGGTGGTGCTGCCCTGGTTGGAATAGGCAAGGTTGATAGCCAGCGTCGAGTTCGCCGGGGCTGTACACAGATAAGCTGCAGGCTGGTTGTTGGCCTGTGGATAGTCGATGCGGCAGGTGGCCCCGGAGTTGGGGGTCGTGATGCTCAACCTGTTGAACGTATTCTTGCTGCACGCTACCGGTGGGGGATTCTTGCCACCCGTCCCTCGGGTCAGACACTGGATCCAGCCACTGACACTGACGGTCGGTACCGTCTGCGATCCTGTATCCACCTTGACCAGCATGTCCGCCGTCTGCGCCAGCGACTGGTCCCGTGGCGAGATGAGCGAAGCCGTGATGCCGGAATTCCCCTGATAGGCAGTGACACGCACGGTGACGCTCTGCAGCACCTGGTTGCTGTCCTTGGTCGATTTCTTCGCCGTCATGTAGCCGCGGCTGTAACTGCCGAAATAGTAGTTGTTGAGATCCACCACCGTCTTGACCGTCTCGTTGGTGACGGCGGCATAGTCGGTGGCATTGCCCGTCAACAAGTTCTGCGGAGCCATGGCCCATTCCGCCAGCATGGTCAGGTTGATGTCCTGAAACGGCACCTTGGTCAGATAGTCCACCGCGCTGGTATCAATCCCCACCAGATAGACAGGGTCGAGCACATCCACATAGATGCCGCGGGCGATGAGCTGCGCCGTACCCGTGTTGACGGTGATCCCGGTCGTGGTATCGCCCCCGGCTTCCGCGTTGGTAGCCAACCAGGCTGAAAAATCGGTGATGGTCGGCAAGGTGGCGGAGGCCCCCTGGGTCCAGTTCAGGGTCGACTTCTGCCAGTCGATGTAGGTCTTGACCACATACTTGATGTATTTCTGATAACTGGCCTGGTTCGCTGGCTTGGCCAGGAAATCAGCAGTGGTCACCACTACCTTGACCAAGTTCCAGTCAGGCAGGGGGCGATAATAGCCATCCAGCCGGACGAAACGGCAGGCATCCACGTACTTGCCGCTGTTCGCCGTGCTGAGGCTGCTGCTGTAGCGTACTCGGCTGGTGTTGAGCGGAGCATAGAAGTTGGTAAAGCTGGAGCCACTACCGTCGAAGTGATCCTTGCAGCAGCTGGTACAGAGCGTGGGCTGGCCATTGACGCTGCTGTCGAGCGTCCCCGTGGTTTTGGTCTGCAGCGAGCCTGATTTCCAATAGAGCTGGTTGCTGGCTGAACTGTAGGCCTGACCCGGCAAGTAGGCGCTCAGGCTGGAGCCATAACTACAAGAACAGGAGACGGATGCCATGTCCTGCAGCACCTGCTGGGTGTTGCCGCCCGCAGCGGGTTTATAAGTCACCGTCTCGAACTGGACCAGCTTGCCTACCAGACCATCTTTGGATGTCACGGTCGGCAGTGGCTTGCTGGTCTCCTGTTTGTTGCCATCCCCCAGTTCCACCGAGATGACGTCAGGGGCCACCCCGGGGGTGTAGTTGACCTTGGGGCCCTGTCTCGCCGTATTCAGACCGCCATCCAGTTGGGAGGAGCTCAAAGACTCAATGGGCGAAACATTGCCAGCCAGTTGCAATGTACGAGCCTGTCCTTCGCTGTCCGTCCACCCGACGTTGACCGTGATCGCCTTGCGGCCCGGGTAACTCAGGCGATAGCCCGCCGGTGCCACGTTTTGCCAGGTTGAGCCATTCAGATACTGATTGGCCACCGTCCATGCCACCGAGTAGGCTTCACCCGACAAGGTTACTGTCGAGTTGGCGGAGGCAATCTGGTTGTAGGCGGTCAGTGGGGCCGTCGCGTTCACTACGCTATTGAAGTTGCGAAACTCATCCAGTTTTGACTCTGCCAGTCGCATCGCCGTCTCATAACGCCGGCCATCCTGCGAAACCGTCAGCGCCGACTTGGACATGGCGACCAGGCCGACAATACCCACACCCAGCACCACCAGCGTGATCAGGATCTCCAGCAGGCCAAATCCTTTTTGCCCTTTCATCTCCATATCCCCTTACCAGTCTCGCCAGCTGCCGGGCACCTGATTGACGATCTGGAATGCGGCACCATTCGAGATGTTGCTCAGGACACTGGCATCATACTTGGCATCGTAGGTACCGTTGGCGTTGCCCAGTTGATAGTTGGAAACCATGGCGCCATACACGATGGCCCCACCGGTCAGCTTCACATCCGTCCCGGCTGCTGCGGGGTTGGATGAGTAGGCAAACACCAAGCCATACAGCACCGTATTGCCGTTGACCGCCAGATTGCCATTGCGCACGATGAGAATCACAGGCGCCGTTGCGGAGCCAACGTTGGAAGAAGGTTTGCAGTCCCCATCCACAATGATGAGTCCAGTTGAGGCAGGACCTAGCGAACTGCAGTTTGTCAGCTTCTGGGTCGCCCTAGCCTCCAGATTGGCCCAACCGTTGGCATCATCCTTTTCATTGAACAGATACCAGACCAGATCGGTCGGGAAGGCAGTATCGTTATCCTTGATATCCGGCTGCTTGTCCCCCTTCTGGCTGATGTTGGCCGAACAGCCGCCGTCGTAGTCCCCCTGATGACAAGTCTGTCCGGTCCCCGTTATCAGATCGACATTACCGCTGGTCCAGACCGACAGTGGTACCCCCAGCCCGCCACCATTGGGATTCGCCACTATGGTGAAGTTGCCGCCGACCGCCATGCCGCCAGCCACGGTCAGAGGCGCGGCAGGAGAGCCGGCCAATACGCTGAAACGTACAACCTTGGTTTCGACTGCCGCCTGGGCCTGACTGTTACTAAGAGTCGCCTGGGAACGAACCCTTATCGGCGTCACGACCACCGACCCCACCGTGATGGCAGTATCATCAGAGGATGACAAGGTATAGCTGCCCGTGGTCAAGGTAGTCGTGGCACCGCTGGTACGCCAGGTAGGGTCCAGCGTCAACCGCCCCAGTCCATCGGCCAGAGCCACTTCCGCCATTGCCATGGCCTGACGATAGAGCACCTCGTTGAGGGTCACTCGCCGATCTGCCACCAGCATCTTGCCAACCAGCAGTGAAATGCCCAGCAGGATCAGCACCAGCAACAAAGTGATGGTGAAGGTGGTAAAACCGGCTTGTCGGCTCATGTCAGTACCCATCATTGCGCAGTTTAATATCCCGCTGCAGCGTCAAAGTTAGTGCAGGGGTAGCCTTGAACCGCCCACTCACCACCAATTGCAACGCCCTAGCGCCATTGGTCTGGCTACTTGTTAAAAGCTTGAGGGTCATGGCGGTGATCTCTATGGTATCGTCGCTGGAGATCAGGCTTCCGTTACCACAGGTAGTAGTCCCGGTCCCTTGCTTGATCCCCTTGCTACTACTGCTGTAGCTGTAAACCAGGGTGTCATCGCTGCTCAACACTCCATTTTCATCGTTGTCATAGCGCACCCTGATACAGGTATACAGGCCGGAGCCCGTCGCGGTTTCCCCCATCAGATCCGTGGCCGTATCAAAATAGAAACTGGACCGGCTGCCAGAAGGAGCGGCAAGAAACTGGGTGGCGTTAGCGTCATACCCGGCCCGCTGGATGTCTCGTGCCATCATGTCCGTCAGCAACTGAACTTCCTGATTCAGACGGCTGGTCTGCATGGCGGTGTAATTGGCCTTGAGAATGGTGGCAAACAGCGAAATGACTGCGGCCACCAGCAGCAAGCCCGCCACCATAGCCACCATCAACTCGACCAGGTTGAAACCCCGTATTTTCAGTTGCATGCTACCTCTCCCACCAGGTTGCTGACGGCACAGGTACGTACCCGTCCAAGGTTGTTGGTGACAACCTTCATACTGGCGGCCGAGGAGCTCACCGTGATGCTGCCGCTTGGCAGGGTACCGCGCCGGGGAGAGAAGCTGATGGGACGTATCTGGCTTGAGGATTCCGTGTAGGTACCCGTCAGAATGATCCCGGGAAATTCACTGGCATCAGCGCCTTTACGCCCCTCGATGCTGGAACAGGTATCGTTGCAACTGGCGCAACTGCCATCGATGCTGATGCGATAGCACCAGTTGCCGGTGCCGCTGTTGAACAGGATCATTTGCAAATTTCGGTTGCGTTTGAGCGCTTCGGACTTGAGCAGCATCATGTCGGTGTAGACCGCCTGGGTGGCTGCCTTGACCATCTGATCCTGGCGCAGGGATTGATAACTGGGGATGGCCACGGTCAGCAACAGGGCGACCAAGGACAGGGCAACCATCAGCTCTATCAGGGTAAAACCGGCGGATCTGCCCTTTCTGCCTTCCATCAGCTCACAACTCCTTTCTTTTTGCACGTGCCAGTAGGGTCTACTGTCAGTACTATCCTATAGTATCAACCTGTTTCACGAAGCATGCCGCCCCATGAGAATCAAACAGTCCGGAATCACCTTGCTTGAACTGATCGTCGTGGTCGCCATCGTCGCCATCATAGCGTCTGTCGCCTATCCCAGCTTTACCGATGGTTTGCGCAAATCCCGCCGGGCCGAGGCGCTCAAGGGCTTGCTCAGCATGCAGCTGAAACAGGAAGAGTTCCGGGTTTCCAATACCAGTTACAGCGCCACCCCATCCCAAGTGGGCAACCCCACCAGCAGCTACTATGACTTCTCCATTTCAGGTGCCACCGCAACCAGCTATACCCTGATCGCCACCAGCAAGGGAGCACAGGTAGGCGACAAGAGCGGCAGCACCATCTGCAATACCCTGACCCTCAACAAGGCCGATACCAAGACTCCCGCTGCCTGCTGGTGACAAACTACCAGCACTCGGCTGCCGTCATGCTGGCCATCGATACCCCCTGCAGCCCGCCCTGATCAAGGGTCAGCAGGCCGCAAGGATCGCCGTTCATCACCCCGGTCGGGATCGCCGTCAGGGTATAGCTGGCGCCGCTGGCGTTGAGCGCCAGATTGTAATAGGCAGTCCCGCCATCCCTGGGCAAAGTAGCCAGCCCGGCGGAGGCCAGGTTGCCACCATCATAGTTGCCGTCGGCGGTAAACTGTCGCTCCATGTATTGCGCCGCCTCCAGCAGGGCGGCCTTGGCCTCTGCCCGCTTGGCAGAGGCCATGTAGCTGTTGTAACTGGGATAGGCGATCACGGTCAGAATGGCCATCACGGCTACCGCAATCATCAGCTCCATCAGGGAAAATCCACGCTCCATCTCCACCTCTACTCCAGTTGCAACCAGGACTGGCGACCACCCAGATCACCCGCCCCCTCTTCCAGAGTGACCGAAATGTTGCCGCTGGAGCCACTGATGTACTTGCGCTCCATGTCGGCATCTTCCACCACACTCGGTGTCGTGGTGAGCTCGTCAAACTGCTTGCCGCTGACCGGCACCTTGATGTCGTTGCCGCCACTGTCCTTGATCCCCACATAGTCGTCATCGTTGACCGCGCCATCGCCATTGACGTCGAACACCGAGTAGGTCAAACGCGCCCCCGAAACGGGATCCAGCTCCATCAACCAGGAGCGCCCACCGAAGTCACAGGCGTCCGCCGAGGGGATCAGGGTGTTGAAGATCAGCCGCTTGTTGCGATAAAGCATCTCTGACACGGCTCGCTCCCCCACCCCCTTGCTCAGCGCAGGGGATTTGAGCACCAGATACCACCCTTTCTGGCTGGTGTAGTTGACCGCCGTATTGGACACCACCCTCACGTTGAACTTGATGGTGGTGCCATTGGCGGAGTACTCGTGGGTAATGCTCTGCTGCAACAGCTGGCTGCTGAGCACGCTAGCCCCCGTATCCCAGATGCCATAGACGGCCTCCAGCCTGGGGGTCGCCGGCAGCAACTTATCGTCATTGGTGAAATAGCTGCCCGTTCCCATCAGCACCATGATGCCCCCCTTGGGATGACGGATGGCCAGCGGGCGCATGGTGACGGGTTGACGCGTGCTGGCGGAGCAGGTTCCGTTGCACGCCTGAAACAGCGGTTTTGGCTTGTTGCCGGTCTTGAAGGCACTCCCCCACTGGGCGCTGTTGTTGTCGGTCAAATCGAATTTCCACAGATTGCCCTGCAGATCGCCGGCGTAGACATAGTCCGCCACCCGGTCGCCATCCTCATCTACCGGCAAGGGGGATGAGAGACCATTGGGCTCGCTGGCCGAGCCCACCTGGGTATCTATCTCCTTGATCACCGCGCCGGTCGCCAGATCCAGCACGAACAGGCGCGCCGTTTGGCTGGTGCTGTTGTAGCCGTTGGCCACCAGCGCCACCCATTTGTTGCCGGATTTGACCCGAACCAGGGTCGGCGCGGCCAGCGCCACCCCCATCTCGGCATTGGTAAACTCCCACAGCATCTTGTCGGCGGTGAAGTTGTCCGGCGCCGTCACGTCGATGGCAAACACGGCCTTGCCGCCAGCACCGGTCGATCCCAGCAGCACGGTTTTCCAGCTGCTGCCAAGATAGGCATCGCCTACCTTGGCCGTGCCATCGACATAGTAACGATGGCTGTAATCCGGCTTGGTCAGCAAGCTCAGATCTCCCAACAGGCTGGCAGGGATGTAGGCCAGGGTCTCCACCCCGTTGGCGACCCTAAAACCGTGCAGCATGCCGTCATTGGCCCCCACGTAGAGCATGGGAGTACGGCTGCGAATAGCCGTCGAACCGAGGAAACTCAGATAACCGTCCCGCTCCGCCTGGGTCAGGCCGGTGGCGCTGCCGTAGCCGTAATCCCGGCTGCCGACATAGACGGGATCCGAGTTGATGATGTCCCCCAGCAGATCGCTGCGGCTGCGAAACAGACCGCCATTGCTCTGCTCGCGACTGCGATCACCGCGCAAATAGGCAACCCGGTTTTCCCCCTGGCTGTCGCCAGCAAGGTTGAACAGGGCACGGTTGGTGGCATTGAGAGCGGCCCAGGTGAAAGGAATGCCGACTCCGTTTTGTCGAGTAAAGATGCTGCGGGAGGTGTGTGCCGGGATCAGGGTTGCGGCATCCCAGGCCATGTTGCCCAGCGACCCATCGCTGTTGAGGGGGATGGAGATGAGTTGCCCCGACCAGTCGCCGCTGTTGTAGCGGGCCTGGTAGATGTGGGTATTGCTGTCCAGCCGGGTGGCGTTGGCGGTCACCGAGCTGGCGGAGCTGTTGCGAGCCGCGATCTGGGCCAGGGTGCTGCTCAGGGCTGCAGCAAAGATGTCGGGGTCGCCCGCGCTGAAAAAGCTGCCCTTGCTGTTGAGTGCCGCGTGCCACAGGTCATCAATCTTGTACTCCGGAATGTAGGTCGCGTTCTTGTACTCCTTGTCATCCGGATCATGGGGATTGGGCCAGCTGTTCGGGATGCCGTTGGCCGGATTGAGCGACCCGTTGACCCCGAGTCCAACGGTAAAGTTGACCAGATGCTGCCAGTTGGCGGGATCCGCCGTGCTGGTCGGCACCTTGTCGGCCAGATCGGCACGCAGGTCGGTTTTCCAGTATTTGTAGGCCACGTCGGCCAGAGTATTGCTGTAACCATCCTTGTCCAGATCCCCTACCGAGGGGGTATCCCCGTTCCAATAGCCATCGGTCATCAGGATGTTGTAGCTCTGCCGGCAGGTGAGGTGGGGCAAGGTGCTGCCGGCACTGGCCGCCCAGGGGCCGTTGTTGTCGGTGCGGGAGAAGTACTCCCCCACATCTTTCAGGCTGGTGCGCAGCGGCGTGCCGGCGGCCGGAATATCGCGGCTGTAGAGGTCACTGAAAAAAGCGCTGCGATCGGTGCCGGAAAAAGGTGCCACCCCGCGGATCACGCTGCCGCTGGCATTGATGGTGGCAAACCCCACCCGTAGGGCCTGCCCCTGGCTTGCAAAAGCGCGGCCGACCCCGGCACGAGCCGCCAGGATCCGGGAGCGGTAGTAGGTGTACCAGTTGGCGAAGTTCTGGATCTCCTCGTCATAGGTACAAACGGGGGCGCTCTTGCAATCGCTGCGATTGGGGCGCCCGCCATAGGTGTTGCCGGACTTTATCTCCACCCGGGTATAGCTGCCCACCTTCTTCACGTCGCCACTGCCCTTGTAGGCAAAGTAGACGGCAGGCCAGAAGGTTTCATCGTCGTTGTAATCGGTGGAGGAGAACCCGGTGTAGTAACGCAGGGACTTGGAGCGGTTGTTCTTGGTCAGATCACGACAGCCGGCGGCGGTATTGAAGGGATTGTGCGGTGCGCAGCTGATGCTGGCATTCGCCATCAGGGTGCCGTCCGCCTTGGCCCAGGGCCGATAGCTCTGTTGCGGGTTGTAGTAGAGTTTGTTGTTGTTGCTTGAGCGGGTATAGGCGTTGCGGTCGTTGTTGCTGGTGAAGGTCACGGTCCGGTTGTCATAATCCTCGCTGCCATAGACGTTGTCGGCTCTGGGATAGACGTAGCGGGCGCTGTTCTCGATCAACCCCTCCGGCATCAACTCGAAGTGCATCGAACCTGAGTCATCGAGGCTGAACATGATGTTGGGTTCGGCCCGGGTACCCAGATAGAGGGGAACCTGGGCGATGTCGAGGGCCGCCTGCACCTGGGAGCAGAGCAGCAGGGCCGAGAGTCCGTAGCCAGATGCACGCATGGGTTGTTCTCCTAGCGGCTGTAGGTCGATTGCAACAGCACCCGGCTCTCATCCGAGAGTCCGAATCCCCTTGCCGTGATGCGATAGAGGCGGCGCTCGCTGATGGGCTCGTCAACCGCCAGACTCTCGTTGCTGCCCTGGGTATAGGGCAACCGCTCGATGAAATATTCGGGGGCCCGTCCGGTCAGGCCGCTATTGGCATAGGTGCGCCAGGCCGTGGAAGGAGAGGCGGGATCCACCGCCACGCTGACGAACTCATAGAGGCCGGCACTGTTGTCGTAGGGGCCTGAACTGCCCGCCTCCAGATAGCGCTCGGCAGCACGCAGCGCCGCCTCCGCCGCCTGCAGCGCCTGCTGTGACTCCTTCTGGTTGCCCGCCATCTTCTCCTGCAGCAGAGCGCTCTGCATGCTAGCCATCGCCAGAAGGCTCACCACAGCAAGAAAAATCAGGCTGATCACCAATGCCATTCCCCCTTGTCGAGCCATCATGCCTCCCTCCTCATGGCAGCCGGTTACGCAGGGCGACCGTGGTTTCGGCCACCCAGTACCAGTGACTGTCGACAGCCTGGAAGGTGGCGCCGGCAAAACTAATGGTCTGCGGATCCGATACCACGTTGCCCTGGCCGCTGCGCATCAGCAGTTGAACGCCGATCCCCAGCACGTTGTCCCAGTTCGGGTTGCTGGCGGCGCTCACATAGCGATCCGCCGCCCGATCCCGGTTCTGATCCTCGCCGAAGGTCAGCTGAACATCGGTGACCCCGTCCACCAGCAGCATGCCGGCAGCCAGACCGCTCTTGCGATACAGGGCATAGGGTGCGTTGGCAGAGGGGCGAGCAATGTAATAGATCCGGGTCTCCATCCGGCTCAATACCGAGCCGGCCCCGAAGCGCTCCTCGACCGGGCTGCTGGCGCCGCCCCAGGAGCTGACGGCATTGCCCGGGGTGTATTTGTTGTCGTTGGAGTGGCCGATATTGACCTCGCTGCCGCCACCCACCACCTGGGTCTGGGTGATCTGGAAGATCCGCGCCTTCTGGCAGTCGGACACCATGACGATGTCCCCCTCGCACAGGTCGCTGTAGCCCTGCTTGCCGGTGCCGCAGTAGTTGGCCTTGCTGGAGAGTTGCTGCACGAACAGCTGGGCGGCGCTGTTGTTGCGAGTGACCGGCACCCCGGCGCCGGTCGGCCCCTGCACCAGCAGCACGTCGGTTCCCGGTTTGGGTTTGGGCTCGGCAGCGGTAAACAGGGCAGACAACGCCGTGGGCAGCGTCGCAGTGACATTGTCATAGCCGCGCAGATAGACGGTGAAGTTGTAGGGCAGCGCCGTACCACCGTTCAGGGTGTTGGTGATGTTCACGCCCTGCTTGCTGAGGCAACCCTGGTAGCCCACCATCCGCAGCTCCTGCTGCAGCAGGTTGACGGCAAACCGGCTGTCCTCCTGAACCCGGGCGATGGCCTCGCCGGTCAGATAGGTTTTGTGGTTGCCAAGCAGCACTTGAATGATGACCCCGACCGTCAGCAGTGACAGCAGCAGGGCGATCATCACCTCCACCAGACCGACACCGGCCTGACGCAACAAGGTGCTCCGCCCGCTCACAGATCCGTCCTCAGGGTCATGCTGTGCAGCGCAGGCTCGGTGGCCAGCCGGCTGGCATCCCACTGGATGGTGATGGTCGCCTGCCCGGCGCTGACGGCAATGGCCCCGTCACCGCCCGGCAGGCCGGTCAGCGCCTGCTTCCAGTACTGCACATCCTGTATCGCCATCGAGCTGCCGGAGACGGCCTCTCCCAGCCCGACGTTGTATTGACCGAGCAGGGCCGCGCTGCGATTGGCTCGCATCATGTCGGTGATCATGTAGCCGAACTGGGTCGCTTCAGTGCGGGTGAGCGCCGATTGATTGCTCTTGAGCGCCTGCAACTGCAGAGTCGCCATGCCGAGAATGCCGATCGACAGCACCAGCACGGCAATCATGATCTCAAGCAGAGATACCCCCTGATGTCGTTTCATATGCAGCTGGTCTCCACGATGGATGGGCGCCCGGCCGGGGTGATCGTGATGTCGCGCGATGCCTCTTGGGCGCACTCCGGCGGCTGCAGAGAAAACACCAGCGCCACCTGCTGACGCCCGTCGAGAAAGCCATTGCCACTGAAACGCACCAGCGACGTATTGCTGACCAGAGTACCGGCCCCCATGTCGGGAAAGAGCCGCAGCAGTTCACCGTTGTCGAGGGTGCCGTTGCCGTTGCGATCGACCCAGATCTGCCAGCCCGATTCCCAGTGGTTCTGGGTCAGGTTGCTGGCGGTCGCGGAGAGCGTGACCGCGGTATTGCGGCGAATGGCTTCGGAGCGGGCGAGGTTGATGGCGGCCACGAAGTTGTTGGCCTGGCTGGTCAGCGTCATGTTGCGCAATATCGCGCTAAAGGAGGGAACTCCCAACGTCAGCAGGATAGAGATGAGCGCAACGGTGACCATCAGCTCGATGAGGCTAAAACCTGAACGCAAAAACATCCTGTTTCGCTCTGATTTTGTCGGGGAGGCTCGTTCGCATATCCATGTGCCATCAAGCCAGATGAGAAGATCATCAGCAGTCTAGACCGCAGACCTTCGCTTGCAATTCAATCTACTCAGATCTTGGACATACATCATCAAATTTCGCTGCAATCTCGCCACAAACCGGGCAACAAGAGTCATAAGAATCGCCCATGAAAAAGCCACCTCGCAGGAGGTGGCTCAGGCACTCATGGCACTATCCCGCACGGGATGGCTGACTCAAAGGATACGCAGCTCCGGCGGCACCTCAAACACCACGTTCTCTTCACGACCGGGATGCTCGGCCACCACCTTGCCGCCCAGCTCGCGCAGGCGTGTGATGACCGACTGCACCAGCACCTCGGGGGCGGAAGCACCGGCGGTGACGCCGATCGCCTCTACTCCCGCCAGCCAGTCCGCCTCGATCATGGAGGCGTCGTCGATGAGGTAGGCTTTGGCCCCCACCTTCTCGGCCAGCTCCCGCAAGCGGTTGGAGTTGGAGGAGTTGCGCGACCCCACCACCAGCATGGCGTCCACCAGCCCCGCCATCTCCCGCACCGCGTCCTGCCGGTTCTGGGTGGCGTAGCAGATGTCGTCCTTGCGCGGCCCCTGGATCTTGGGGAAGTGGACACGCAAGGCATCGATGACGTCCGAAGTCTCGTCCACGCTGAGGGTGGTCTGGGTGACGAAGCAGAGGTCGTCCGGGTTCTTCACCTTGAGCTTGGCCACGTCTTCCGGCGTCTCCACCAGATACATGCCCCCCTCGCGATTCTCGTACTGACCCATGGTGCCGATCACCTCGGGGTGACCGGCATGACCGATGAGCACGGCCTCGGAGCCCTTGCGACTGGCGCGATGGACCTCCATGTGCACCTTGGTCACCAGCGGGCAAGTGGCATCGAACACCTTGAGGGCGCGGGACTTGGCCATCTCGCGCACCGCCTTGGAGACGCCGTGGGCGGAGAAGATGACGATGCTGTCATCCGGCACCTCATCCAGCTCTTCGACGAAGACGGCGCCCGCCTCCTTGAGCTTGTTCACCACATAGCGGTTGTGCACCACCTCGTGACGGACATAGATGGGGGCGCCGAACTTCTCCAGCGCGCTCTCGACGATGCTGATCGCCCGGTCGACACCGGCACAGAAACCACGGGGATTGGCCAGAAGAATATTCATCAGTGAACCGCTTCCTCGTCATCAACCCCCAGGATCTCCACCTCGAACGTGACGGTGTGACCGGCCAGGGGATGGTTGAAATCGACCGTCACCGACATGCCTGCCACCGCCCGGATGATACCCGGCAGCTCGCTGCCGTTGGGCTGGTCGAACAGGATGATGGTGCCGACCTTGGGTTCTACATCGGCACCGAACTTGGCGCGGTCCAGATGATAGATGTTGTCGGGATTGGAGAGGCCAAAGGCCTCTTCCGGTGCCAGCGTGAAGCTCTTGCTCTCCCCTTCGCGCAGCCCCAGCAGGCACTGCTCGAAACTGGAGGTCAGGCTGCCATCGCCCATCCGCAGGCGGGCAGGCTTGCCTTGCAGCGCAGTGCTGTCAGCCACCGAACCATCTTCCAGCTTGATGGCGAAGTGAAACAGCACGCTGCTGTCTGCCGCAATCGGCTGGCTCATGGCGTCACATCCTTCTTCTTCTCACTGCGAAAACCGTCCAGCACTATCATGGCGGCGCCGATGAAGATGAAACTGTCCGCCAGGTTGAACGCCGGCCAGTGGGCGCGCTGCCAGTAGAAATCGAGGAAGTCGACCACGTGACCCAGCACCAGCCGGTCAAACACGTTGCCGAGCGCCCCGCCGATGATCAGCGAGTAGGCGATGCCGCTCCAGCGCTGAGCGACGGACTGCTTGCGCAGCCAGTGGATCAGCAAGCCACAGATGGCAAACGCCAGCACCGCGAAGAACCAGCGCTGCCAGCCGCCCTGATCGGCCAGGAAGCTGAAAGCCGCCCCCTTGTTGTAGACATGGACCAGGTTGAAGAAGGGGGTGATCTCCACCCCCGGGTAGCCAAATGGCAGCAGCTTGACCACGGCGAGCTTGCTCGCCTGGTCCAGTACAAAGGCCAGCACTGCCAGCCACAGCCAACGCAGGCCGCTTTTATGGTGAGTCATGTTCATCAGGCAAATTGACGAGTTTCGCCGTCACCCTCGACGTTGGTGACGCAGCGGCCACAGATCTCTTCGTGACCAGCGATGGTGCCCACGTCTTCCACATGGTGCCAGCAGCGGTCGCACTTGGCGGCAGCAGACTGGGCCACACTCAGCCACAGGTCATCGCGCTCGGTCGCCACGGCGTCTGCCGGGGCGGCATCGACGCTGACAACCTTGGCCTTGGAGGTGAGCAGCACGAAGCGCAGCTCATCGGCCAGGGCGTTCAGACGCGCAGCCAGTGCCGGCTTGGCGAACAGAGTCAGCTCGGCCTGCAGGGAACCACCGATGCGCTTCTCGCCACGGGCCACTTCCAGCGCCTTGTTCACTTCACCGCGCACGGTCAGGATCTCGGCCCAGAAATCGTCGTTGAGGGTTTCACCCGCTTCCAGCCCGAACAGGCCGTCGTACCACTCCTCGGTGAACACGAACTCACCGCGCTCACCCGGCAGCAGCGCCCAGATCTCGTCGGCGGTGAAGCTCATGATCGGCGCCATCCAGCGCACCATGGCTTCGGCGATGTGATAGAGGGCGGTCTGGCAGGAGCGACGGGCCAGGCTGTCAGCCTTGGCGGTGTACTGACGGTCCTTGATGACGTCCAGATAGAAGGAGCCCATCTCGATGGAGCAGAACTGCATCAGCTTCTGGGTCACACCGTGGAAGTTGTACTCGTCGAACGCCGCCATGATCTCGGCCTGTACCGCTTTGGCACGGCCCACGGCCCAGCGATCCACCACCACCATGTCGGCAGGTGCCACCATGTCGGTCGCCGGATTGAAGCCGTTCAAGTTGGCCAAGAGGAAACGGGCGGTGTTGCGGATGCGGCGATAGGCGTCGGCAGAGCGTTTGAGGATCTCGTCGGAGACGGTCATCTCGCCGGTGTAGTCGGTGCTGGCGACCCACAGACGCAGGATGTCGGCACCCAGCTTGTTCATCACGTCCTGCGGGCTCACCACGTTGCCGATGGACTTGGACATCTTGCGACCCTGGCCATCCACGGTGAAGCCGTGAGTCAGCACCTGGTTGTAGGGAGCCTTGTCTTTCATCGCCACGCCGATCATCAGGGAGGACATGAACCAGCCGCGGTGCTGGTCAGAGCCTTCCAGATACATGTCGGCCGGGTTGCCGTTGAACTCGGGACGGGCGTCGACCACGGAGGAGTGAGTCGAACCTGAGTCAAACCAGACGTCCAGGGTGTCAGGCACCTTGTCGTACAGGTCGGCGTCGCTGCCCAGCAGCTCGGCCTTGTCCAGATCCCACCAGGCCTGGATGCCGGACTGCTCGACCCGCTTGGCCACTTCGTGCATCAGGCGCACGGATTCCGGGTGCAGCTCCTGGGTCTCCTTGTGGACGAACAGGGAGATGGGCACGCCCCAGGTACGCTGACGGGAGATACACCAGTCAGGACGGTTCTCGACCATCGCCTGGATGCGGTTTTTACCCCAGGCCGGCACCCAGCCGCTCTGGCCGTGCTGTTTGATGCCGTCTTGCTCGATGCGCTCGATCTCTTCCAGCGCGCGTTTGCGCAGACCCTTCTGCTCCATGCTGATGAACCACTGCGGGGTGGCACGGAAGATGATCGGGGTCTTGTGACGCCAGCAGTGCGGGTAAGAGTGGTTGAACACCTTGTGGTGCAGCAGGGCGCCGCGCTCGGTCAGCACCTCGACCACGGAGGCGTTGGCCTTGAACACGTGCTGGCCGGCAAACAGTTCGGTATCCGGCAAGTAAACGCCGTTGCTGCCAACCGGGTTGGCCACTTCCAGACCGTACTTCTGACCGACCACAAAGTCTTCCTGACCGTGGCCAGGGGCGGTGTGTACCGCGCCGGTACCGGCATCCAGAGTGACGTGGTCACCCAGCACCACCGGTACGTCGAAGCTGTAGAAGGGGTGGTTGAAGCGCAGCAGCTCGAGTGCTGCGCCCTTGGCGTAGCCCAGATTGTGGAACTGCTCGATACCGGCGCGGTCCATCACGTCCTTGACCAGCTCGGCGGCCAGGATCAGACGCTCGGGATGCTCCCCTTCCACCTGCACCAGCGCATAGTCCAGATCGGCGTGCATGGCGATGCCGCGGTTGGCGGGCAGAGTCCAGGGGGTGGTGGTCCAGATCACGGCAGAGATCGGGCCCTTGCCGGTATGGCCTTCGGCGCAGTCAAACTTGGCGGCAACACCCGCCTCGTCGACGGCCTTGAAGCGCACATCGATGGAGGGGGAGTTCTTGTCGTAGTATTCCACTTCGGCTTCGGCCAGCGCGGAGCCACAATCGGTACACCAGTGCACCGGCTTGGAGCCTTTGTGCAGGTGGCCGTTTTCAACGATCTTGGCCATGGAGCGGATGATGTTGGCTTCGGTGCCGAAATCCATGGTCAGGTAGGGGTGTTCCCAGTCACCCAGCACGCCCAGCCGGATGAAGTCGGTCTTCTGCGCTTCGATCTGGGTCTTGGCGTACTTGCGGCACTCGGCGCGGAACTCGGCGGCGGAAACCTTCTCGCCCGGCTTGCCGACCATGCCTTCCACTTTCAGTTCGATGGGCAGACCGTGGCAATCCCAGCCCGGCACGTAGGGGGAGTCGAAACCGGAGAGGCCCTTGGACTTGATGATGATGTCTTTGAGGATCTTGTTGACCGAGTGACCGATGTGAATGCTGCCGTTCGCATAGGGGGGGCCATCGTGCAGAATGAACGAAGGCTTGCCCGCTTTGGCGCGGCGAATGGCGCCGTAAAGATCCTGATCGTACCAACGTTTCAGCATGTTGGGTTCGCGCTTGGCCAGATCGCCACGCATCGGAAACTCGGTTTCCGGAAGATTCAGGGTGTGTTTATAGTCGCTCATCAGTCCTGGGTTCCCTTCTTTTCTAAAAGAGTGCTGGGTAAATGGAGTAGTGGCAGCCCGAACCAGGCTCGGGCCGCCAGGGCATCTCGTTCGATCTGCTCTTTCAAGGCGGTGAAAGAGGCAAACTTCTGCTCTTCGCGCAGCTTGTGGCGAAGCAGCACCTTGACCTGTTGACCATATAGGTCGCCAGAAAAATCAAATAGATGTACTTCCAATCTGGCTTGTGTACCGCTCAAGGTCGGCCGTACACCCACATTGGCGACACCGGGGAAGGTCTTGCCGGAACATAACACTTCCACCGCGAACACGCCACCGACCGGGATCACCTGGCGCTTGAGGGCCAGATTGGCGGTGGGAAAACCTATGGTGCGGCCCAGCTTGTCGCCGTGGGCCACCCGGCCGCTGATGGTATAGGGACGGCCGAGCATCAGCTCCACCTCCGCCATGCGGCCAGCCGCGAGGGCCTCGCGCACCAAGGTGCTGCTGACCCGCTGGCGGGACAACTGGAAGCTCTGGGTACTGATCACCTCGAAACCGAAGCGCCGGCCAGCCTCTTCCAGCAGGTGGAAGTCCCCTTCCCGCCCCTTGCCGAAACGAAAATCGTCGCCCACCACCAGATAGTGCACGCCGAGTTTCTCCACCAGCAGTTGCTCGATGAAGGTGGTGGCAGACTGCTCGGCGAAGCGATGGTTGAAACGCACGCAGAGCATGCGATCGATCTGCATCCCCTTGAGCGCTTCATACTTCTCCCGCAGGCGGCTGAGGCGAGCCGGCGCCGCAGCCCCGGCAAAAAGCTCCAGCGGCTGCGGTTCAAACAGCATGACGCAGGCCGGCAAGCCCAGCTGGGCTGCTTTTTCCTGCAGGCGAGACAGCACGGCATGATGACCCTGATGAACCCCATCAAAGTTGCCAATGGTCAATACACACCCCCGGTGACGGGGCTTGATATTGTGAATACCGCGGATAAGCTCCATCAATGCCTTGTGCGTCGCTGCTATGAAAATCGCCGGATTATATATCAGGCGGCACTCTGGGTCAGCCCTGTTGCTGACCCGATTTCAGCCATCCCGCCCTGATTGCAGGCTCAAGCGGGACTTCCGCCATGGCGCGCCGACTCAGTCATCCCGCCCCGCTCTCAGATCTTTTGGCCGAATGCCCAGCGCCAGCAGGACACCAGCATAGATGGCGCCCCCCAGCACCAGCAGCATGGTCAACTGCATGCTCGCCTTGCTCATGTGCCAGGCGCCCCATTGGGCCAGATCTGGCGAGAGGTAAAGGAGCACGCCCCCCATCAGCAGACTTGCGGTCAGCAGCTTGAGGCAAAATACCCCGGTGTGGCGGGAGGGCCGGTAGACGTTCTGCTGATGGAGCCCCTTGAACAGCAGGGCCGCGTTCAGCGTGCCAGAGCAGGCAGTCGACAGCGCCAGCCCCACGTAACCGAGCGGATAGATGAAGATGAGGTTGCAGGCCATGTTGGCCGCCATCGACATCATCCCGATCCGCACCGGAGTGCGGGTATCCTGGCGGGCGTAGTAGCCGGGGGCCAGCACCTTGATCAGCATCAGCGACAGCAGGCCCGTGGTGGATGCCAGCAGGCTGGCGCTGGACATGCTCACCTCGTGCAACCCGAACTCACCGCGCATGAACAGCACCCGCAGAATGGGTTCGCGCAACACGGCGATGCCCACCATGGCCGGCAGGCCGAGCAGCATCACCATCCGCACCCCCCAGTCCATGGTGCGGGAGAAGTCGGCCGGATCGGCATCCACGTGTTTTTTGGCCAGCGCCGGCAGGATCACGGTGCTGATGGCGACACCGAACATGCCGAGCGGGAACTCCAGCAGTCGGTCCGAGTAATAGAGATAGCTGATGGCGCCGGTCGCGAGGAAGGAGGCGAGCATGGTGTTGACCAGCAGGTTGATCTGGCTGACCGACACCCCGAACAGCGCCGGGATCATCAGGGTGCGGATCTTCACCACCCCCGGATGGTGCCAACCCCACTTGGGCCACACCAGCATGTTGATCTGGCGCAGGAACGGAAACTGGAACAGGAACTGCACCAGACCGCCGAGGAAGACACCGATGGCCAACGCCAGCTCGGGGTCGTCGAGCCAGGGCGAAATCCACCAGGCGGCGGCGATCATGGTGATGTTGAGAAAGATCGGCGTGAAGGAGGAGACCCCGAAGCGGCCGAAGGTATTGAGGATGGCCCCCGCCATGGCGGTAAAGGTGATGAACCAGAGATAGGGGAAGGTGATCTTGAGCATCAGGCTCGCCATCTCGAACTTCTCGGCCGCCGGCCCGCCGTGCAACCAGTCCCAGAACCAGCCCCAGCCGAACAGGGCGGTCAGTACCCCGGAGCCCAACACCCCGAGCAGGGTGACCACGGTGACGATCCCCCCGAGAGTGCCCGCCACTGCGGCCAGCAACTCGCGCACTTCGCTCTCGTCGCCCTTTTTCTTGTACTCCGTCATCACGGGAACAAAGGCCTGGTTGAAGGCACCTTCGGCGAACAGGCGACGCAGAAAGTTGGGAATGCGGTTGGCAAAGAAGAAGACGTCTGCGGCCACCCCGGCACCGAGCAGATTTGCGATGACCACATCGCGCACCAAGCCCATCACGCGGGACGCCAACGTCATTCCGGACACTATCATGCCGGATTTGATCAATTTCTTACTCAAGACGAGGCCTCTGGAACTGTCGGAAAGAAAAGAATGCTGTTAGAATCGGCCGACAGTTTAACCGTCTCCCATCTGACACACCACCGGGGGGCGGTGTTTATTTGCACAAATCATTTGACAATATGTGGTTGAGAAGGCATATTTCCGGGCCTTTTCAATACACTCGCTAAGACAGTTTTAGGAGTTTTACCTTGGCTAACATCAAATCTGCTAAGAAGCGCGCTCTTCAGTCAGAGAAACGTCGTCAGCACAACGCTAGCCGTCGTTCCATGACCCGTACCTACCTGAAGAAAGTCATCGCTGCCATCGCCTCCGGCGACAAGGCTGCCGCGACTGCCGCTTTCGCTGTTGCTCAGCCGATCATGGATCGTATGGCGACCAAAGGCCTGATCCACAAGAACAAAGCTGCTCGTCACAAGAGCCGCCTGTCTGCCCAGATCAAAGCTATGGCTTAATTCAGCATCTGCTGAACAAAGCTAAAAAAACCGGCCTTCGTGCCGGTTTTTTATTTCTGTTCGCTGCAGTACAACTTGTGCAGCAATCCTATCATCTCGCGCACCTCGTGGCTGCGCAGCGAATAGTAGACCGTCTGGGCCTCCTTGCGCGTCTCCACCAGTTCATCCCGCCGCAACACAGCCAGATGCTGTGACAACGCCGACTGGCTCAAACCCAGCCGTTCGTTGAGCTCGCCCACCGACAGCTCCCGCTCCAGCAGCTGACACAGGATAAACAAGCGCCGCTCGTTGGCCAGCGCCTTGAGCAGAGCGACCGCCCGGCTTGCATTTGCCTCCATCTCTTCCAGTTGCATCTCATTCCCTCTCGTTCGAGGCAAGAATCATACTCTGTGGCCCGTCGATTTAAAATGACAGGGTTGCCGGTTGAATCGTGGTGAAATCCTCCTGACCGGCAAACAGAAAGGAGAAATCGCTCTCGCATACCCGTTTTACCGCCGGATGCTGGATCATCCGTTCGGCGAAGATGACGTAGTACTCCTCCATCAGATCCTGGGTCTCTCCCAGCAGCATCACTTCCTCCCCCTCCAGGATCTCCTCCCGATAGATGGTGGGCGCCATGAAGATACCCTGGTTGAAGAAGCCGAACGCCTTCATCAGGGCCGCATCGTCAAACTCACCGAGGATGCTGGGCGATACCCCCTGCTGCTCGAACCACTGGGTCAGCTGGCGGCCCATGGCGGTGCGCCTACCCGGGATCAGCAGCTTGCGCTCCTCCAGACAGGCCGGAAAAGGCAGCGACGGCAGTGGCGCCTTGCAGAAGAAGCTGACCCCGCAGCCACCGAGCCGCTTGGAGAGCAGACCGGCGTGCTGGCTGGAGTCCACCGGGCAGTCGGAGAGGATCATGTCGAGCTTGTGCTCGCTCAGCTGTTCCAGCAGCAACTCGTGGGTCGATTCGAAGCAGCGCAGGTGGATGGAACCGTCGTTGGGGATGACGGAGAGCAGTACACGGCTGGCAAGGCGTTTGGAGAGCGCATCGGCGATGCCGACGTCGAACAGGATCTGGCTCTCCTTGCGGTAGTTGACGATATCCAGCATCTCGTAGGAGAGGCTGAACATCTTGTCGGCATAGCGAAACACCAGCTGACCCAGCTCGGTCGCCTCGAGGGAGCGCCCTTTGCGCATCAGCAGCTTGCCGCCCAGGCGCTGCTCCAGCAGCTTGATCTGGCCGGTGACGGTCTGCGGCGTCAAGAAGAGGGCTTCCGCCGCTTGCGTGACGGAGCCCTTCTTCTGAGTCATCCAAAAATAGTAAAGATGATTGTAGTTAAGGTGTGACATCCGATGGGGTTCCCGCGCTGCGCGGACTCCGGTAGCAACTGAGTTCAGCCGCCAGAATGTCATACATGTCGCTGATCGAGTCAACCTTGTTCGCGTCGAACTGCGCCTGCAGATGGGCCTTGAGGCGGGCCGGATCCGGCATCCGCTCCCCGCAGTAACGCTTGTTGGACTGTTTGACCCGCTCGCCGGCCCGGCTGCTCAGCGCCCGCTCGGCGAAGGTCTCGCCAAACTGGGCCTTGGCCTGCTTGTCCCCCAGCATCAGGGCGCTGTCGACCACCCCGTTGAGGTAGGCCGAGCAGCCGGCCGAGGCCGCATCCTGCTGGCAATCCTGCAGACTGCCGGCCCAGGCCGTCTGGCTCAGCACCAGCAAGGCCAGCCATCCTAGTCTTTTCATAATCCCTCCGTGCTTTGGTCGGCCTCCCGGTTCGGGAGCGCCATGCGCAGGGCGAGATAACCGACGATCGCCGCCAGGGTCGATCCCACCAGGATCCCGAGGCGCGAATAGCTGCCGTAATCCAACCCGCCGTGCTCGAAGGCCAGCGAGGCGATGAACATCGACATGGTAAAGCCGATGCCGCACAGGATGCTGACCGCAAAGATCTGTTTGAAGTTGACCCCGTTGGGCAATTGGGCAATGCCGAGCTTCACCGCCAGCCAGCTGATGGTGAACACCCCGAGCGGCTTGCCGATGAACAGCCCCAGCATGATGCCGAGCGGCACCGGGCTCAGCAGGGCGGAGAGACCGATCCCCTCCAGCGATACCCCGGCATTGGCAAAGGCGAACAGCGGCAGGATCAGGTAGGCACTCCAGGGGTGCAGGGCATGCTCCAGCTGCTTGAGTGGCGAGGCATAACGCTTGCCGTTGAGCGGGATCATGAAGCCCACGATGACCCCGGCCAGGGTCGCATGGACGCCCGATTTCAGCACCGCCACCCAGAGCACCAGCCCCACCAGCATGTAGAGGCTGATCCGATCCTCGCCGCGGCGGTTCATCCACAGCAGGGTCAGGGTCGCCAGGATGCCGATCGCCAGCGCCGTCAGCGACAGCTGCTGGGTGTAGAACAGCGCGATGATGATGATCACGCCCAGGTCATCCATGATGGCCAGCGCCAGCAGGAACACCTTGAGGCTCACCGGCACCCGCTTGCCCAGCAGCGCCATCACCCCGAGGGCGAAGGCAATGTCGGTGGCGGCGGGAATGGCCCAGCCGGCGCGCGCCACTTCATCCGAGTAGTTAAAGAAGGCATAGATGAGCGCGGGCGCCAGCATGCCGCCCACCGCGGCGATGGCCGGGAAGGTGGCCTGCACCCGGGAAGAGAGGGCCCCTTCCAGCATCTCGCGCTTCACCTCGAGGCCGACCAGCAGGAAGAAGACGGCCATGAAGCCATCGTTGATCCAGAGCAGCAGCGGCTTGTTGATGTCGAGGGCGGCGATGCGCACCTGCACCTGGGTATCGAGGAAGGCCTGATAGCTGCCGGCCAGGCCGCTGTTGGCCAGGATCATCGCCAGCATGGCCGCCATGATCAGAATTATTCCGGAGGCGGCCTCCAGCTTGAGGAACTTTTTGATTACGTCGCTCATGGTTAAATTATCCACAGTATTACTTTGTTTTGAGTCTATATCCCATAACAATTAATGGAAAATCGTTTCTTACTGCGAAATACAACGAGAAAACCGAAAGCAAAATCAAACATGTCTGCTATAAGCAGGTTTTCTCCCACCCGGATATCACTCGAAGCTCAGTCATCGGAGTGAATACCCCGTGGCTTTTATGCATAAAAAAGGCGCCTCATAGGCGCCTTTCACATCAGATGGCGACGGGCGCCTTGATGCCGGGATGGGGGTCGTAACCCTCTATCTCGAAATCCTCGAACCTGTACTCGAAGATGGAGTCCGGCTTGCGCTTGATCACCAGGGTCGGCAGCGGGCGCGGCTCGCGGGAGAGCTGCAGTGCGGTCTGCTCCATGTGGTTGGAGTAGAGGTGCACATCACCGCCGGTCCAGACGAAGTCGCCCACTTCCAGGTCACACTGCTGGGCCATCATGTGGGTCAGCAGGGCGTAGCTGGCGATGTTGAACGGCAGGCCGAGGAACACGTCACAGCTGCGCTGGTAGAGCTGGCAGGAGAGCTTGCCGTCGGCCACGTAGAACTGGAAGAAGGCGTGGCAGGGAGCCAGCGCCATCTTGTCCAGCTCGCCCACGTTCCAGGCGGAGACGATGATGCGGCGCGAATCCGGATTGTGCTTGATGTCGTCCACCGCCTTCTGGATCTGATCGATGACAGACCCGTCAGCCGCCGGCCAGGAGCGCCACTGGGCGCCATACACCGGCCCAAGATCGCCGTTCTCGTCGGCCCACTCGTCCCAGATGCTGACGCCGTGCTCTTTCAGGTAGGCGGTGTTGGTATCGCCATTGAGGAACCACAGCAGCTCGTGAATGATGGAGCGCAGGTGGCACTTCTTGGTGGTGACCAGCGGGAAGCCTTCCGCCAGATTGAAGCGCATCTGATGGCCGAACAGGGAGACGGTGCCGGTACCGGTACGGTCGGATTTGACGGTCCCTTCATCGAGGATCTTCTGCATCAGGTCGAGATAGGCTCGCATTACTTTGCCTCCTTGACACTGTTACCGAACAGCTGCGGCCGCTTGTAGGCAACCCAGATCATCAGGGCACCGATGATGATCATCGGGGTGGAGAGGATCTGGCCCATGCTGATCTCCTGGAAGTAGAGACCGAGCTGGCTGTCCGGCTGGCGCACGAATTCCACCAGGAAGCGGAACAGGCCGTAGAACAGCAGGAACATGCCGGAGATGGCGCCCCGGGGCGGGTTTTTGCGCCAGAACAGGTTGAGGATGATGAACAGTACCACCCCTTCCAGCGCGAACTGATAGAGCTGGGACGGGTGACGTGGCTCGGGGCCCGCCTCCGGGAAGATGATGGCCCAGGGCACATCGGTGACCCGGCCCCACAGCTCGCCGTTGAGGAAGTTGCCGATGCGACCGACGCCGAGGCCGAACGGAATGAGCGGTGCCACGAAGTCAGCCACGGTGAAGAAGTGGCGATTGGTCTTGTGGGCAAACCAGACCATGGCGGTGATGACCCCGATCAGGCCGCCGTGGAACGACATGCCACCGGTCCAGATCTTGAACAGGTAGAGAGGATCGGCCAGGAACATGTCGAAGTTGTAGAACAGCACGTAACCGACCCGGCCACCCAGGATCACCCCGAGGAAGCCGTAAAACAGCAGGTCGGAGACCTCGTTGCGGGTCCAGCCACTGTTCGGCGCATCCGCGCGGCGCCCCGCCAGCCACATGGCAAAGGCGAAACCAAACAGGTACATGAGACCATACCAGCGTACCGATAGTGGTCCCAAACTGAATGCTACGGGATCAATCTGCGAGAAAACCCAATATCCATCGTGCTGCATATGCGGCCCCAGTCATAAGAAAAGCCGCATTTTCCGATCATTCGTCAGCAGGGACAAGGCATGATTATCAATCAGTCTGTTTCGTTTTGTGACCGGCGCGCAGCAAACCGCCCAGGCCGTGCTCTTCCAGATAGCGGGCAAACAGGCCGCGCAGCACGTGCGGGTTGTCGTGCTTGAGGCCATCCGTCAGCAGCACCGTCAGTTCGCTCAGGGTGGACTGGCGCAGCACGTACTTGATGCGGGCGATGTTGTGCGTGTTCATGCTGAAGCGGCGATAGCCCATGGCCAGCAGCAGCAGCACCCCGACCGGATCACCGGCCAGCTCGCCACACACCGACACCGGCTTCTGGTAACGATGAGAGGCATCGACCAGCAGTTGCAGGGCGCGGATCACCGCCGGATGGAAGGCATCGTAGATGTTGGCGACCCTGGCGTTGTTGCGATCCACCGCCAGCAGGTACTGGGTCAGATCGTTGCTGCCCACCGACCAGAAATCGATGAGCGGCGCCATTTCGGGCAGGATGTAGAGGGCGGAAGGCACCTCGATCATCACCCCCAGGCTCGGGTAGCGGATCACCGCCTCCCGGCTGGCCGCCTCTTCCGACACTTCTCGCCAGGCCTGATCCAGCAGGCGGCGGGAGGCCTTGATTTCGCTGACGCTGCTGATCATCGGCAGCATGATGGCCAGATTGTCCAGCCCTTCGCTGGCTCGCAGCATCGCCTTGAGCTGCACCAGGAACAGTTCGGGGTGATCCAGGGTGAGCCGGATCCCCCGCCAGCCAAGGAAGGGATTTTCCTCGACGATGGGGAAATAGGGCAGCTGCTTGTCGCCGCCTACATCCAGGGTGCGCATGCAGACCGGCCGGTTGCGATAGGTCTCCAGAATGCCGCGATAACGGGCGGTCTGCTCCCACTCGGAGGGGAAGCTGTCCTGCAGCATGAAGGGAATTTCGGTACGATAGAGGCCGACCCCGTCCGCCAGCTGATTGAGAGATATTTCGGTGTCGGCACTGAGCCCGGCGTTGAGCAGCAGGGAGACAGGCACGCCGTCGGCCGTCTCGGAGGGCTGGTTGTCGACGCTGCGCACCAGGGTATCGAGCGCCCGCTCCTCGCTCAGCAGCTGGCGGTACTCGGTCAGGATCACCTGATTGGGTTCGATGAAGAGATCACCGCTGTAGCCATCGACCACCAGCATGCGACCGCCGATGTCGCCGAGCGGCAGATCCACCCCCATGATGGCCGCCACCCCCATGGCGCGAGCCAGAATGGCGGCGTGGGAGTTGGTGCCCCCCTTGAGCGACACCACCCCGGTCAGAAACTCGCGGGGGACTTCGGCTAGGATGGTGGCGGTCACCTCGTCGGCGACCAGCACCACCGGCTCGCCGATGGCGATATGCTCTGGCTCGTTTTGCACCAGCCGGCTGATGAGCCGCTGGGCGATGTCCTTCACATCGGTGGAGCGCTCCTGCAGGTAGGGGTCCTTCATCCCCTTGAACTGATCGATCAGCCGGTCACTAATGAGCTTGACCGCCGAGACGGCCGTCCAGTGCTCCTTGCTCACCTTGTTGCGAATGGGCTTGATGTAGCCCGGATCGTTCAGCAGATGCAGGTAGATGTCGAAGATGGCGACCGAGTCCTGGCTGTAGCTCTCGCGAAACCGCAGTGCCAGGCTCTCCAGATCATGGCGCACCTCCTCCACCGCCACATTCAGCCGCTCCAGCTGTCTGGCGTGATCCTCATCCTTGCGCGGGGTGATGGAGTTGAGCTCCTTGCGGGGCCGCCACACCCAGGCCTTGGCCATGGCGATGCCGCTGGCACCGGCAATGCCGCGCAGCGGCTTGCTCCAGTCGGTCTTCTGCAGCCAGCCCTTGGCCTGGGCCTGGGCAATCCGGGCCGCCAGCTGGGCCGCCAGGGTCACCATGAAGGACTCTTCCCCCTCATCGAAGAGGCGGCTCTCCTTCTGTTGCACCACCAGAATGCCCACCACCTGACGCTGATGCATGATAGGGGCGCCGAGGAAGGAGCGAAACGCCTCTTCGGCCACATCGGGCAGAAACTTGAAGCTGGGATGGGAGGGGGCATCGGCCAGGTTGATCAGCTCTTCCCGCTGGCCCACCAGACCGACGATGCCCTGCTCGAACGGCAGGGTGGCCTTGCCCACCGCCGACTCGGCCAGACCATCGGTCGCTGCCAGCCGGTAGCGGCGCATCTCGGGTTCTGAGACATAAACGGAACAGCAGTCCACCATCATGGCCAACCGGGTCTGGCTGACCAGTGCCTGCAAGGCCAGCTCGAGGGTATTGGCCTCGGCCATGCTTTCGACGATGCGTCTGAGTTCCGTTAACAACTAATCTGTGCTCCTTAACGGGGGCGATTGCGCCGCCCATCCTTCTTGTTGACCTGAACAGCCGGCACCGGCATCGCCAGCGGGGCAAACTCCTTCATTACCCGTCGATAGACTTCCCGCTTGAAGGAGACGACCTGACGGACCGGATACCAGAAGCTGACCCAACGCCAGTCATCAAACTCGGGATGACCATGACAGCCGAACTGGATCCTGGACTCCCTGCCCGGATCCAGCTGCAGCAAGAACCATTTTTGTTTTTGGCCAATACAGACCGGTGAACTGTCCCAACGAACGAGGCGTTTGGGCAAGCGGTACTTCAGCCAGTTGCGACTGGTGGCCATGATGGTCACATCTTCGGGCTTGAGGCCTATCTCCTCATACAGCTCACGATACATGGCCTGCTCCGGCGTCTCACCATCATCAACCCCTCCCTGCGGAAACTGCCAGGAGTGCTGCCCATAGCGCTTAGCCCACAATACTTGTCCGTCACGGTTACAGATCACGATTCCGACATTGGGACGAAACCCGTCGCCATCTATCACGTGATCACCTTATAAAGGCTGAATCTATAAGGGGATTGTTCCACATTCACCTCGTGGCAGCAAACAGGGACTGCGATCCCCCACTCATGAATAACTTTCAATTTCAAGCCGACTTATAAACAAATCCAAGGATCAACTGGACCAAGTTGCCCACCCAGACTGTGCATAAGCCTGTGAGCAAGCAGGTATATACAGTAGTTTCATTTATCTGATCCAAACCAGGCGACAGCATACCCCATGTTGATAAAAACAGAATATGTATTTAAATACATGACGTTAAACAATCAATGCTGGATCAAGATCCATATCTTTCACGGCCGGCGATCCGGGATCTCGATTGTGAACAAGTTCGACTGTTCAAAGATCCACCACGGCTATTTTATCCACAGGAGTGGCACACTATCTGCGCTGGAATCGCCGTTGAAATCGGTGCTGTTTCACATTTTTTTGTAACAATGAGCCAACTATTAGCACTTGCCGGCAGTTATCCAAGATTTCTGTGGATAACTGTGTGCAACAGCGCGAGCAAACCCTTGGACAACTATTTTGAGCCTGGATCCTGCCGGTCAATGACCGACGGCATAGAGACAAATTTGTTTAAAATCATTATGATAAGTACTTACTCACAAAACAGCCCCCCCTGTGCATACCCCTGCCAGGATCGGTTATAAAAACAGCGATCCTCAGCGAGGATCAGAGTTGCTAGAATAATTCCCCTTTGCAGGAGTGACCCATGCCCACCAACCCCCAGTCCGAGCAGGAATTGCTGGCCCGCGCCTATGCCATGGCGGGCTTCACGCTGGCCCAGCTGGCCGCCACGGCCGGCATCGCCGTGCCGGCGGATCTGCGTCGTGACAAGGGCTGGGTTGGTCAGCTGATCGAGTGGCAGCTGGGGGCCAGCGCCGGCAGCAAGCCCGAACAGGACTTCCCGGATCTCGGCATCGAACTCAAGACGATCCCCATCGATCCTCAGGGCAAACCGCTGGAGACCACCTTCGTCTGCGTGGCACCGCTGATCGGTGTCAGCGGCCAGCAGTGGGAACAGTCCAATGTGCGCAACAAGCTATCCCGCGTGCTCTGGATCCCGGTGGAGGGCAGCCGCGAGATCCCCATCGGTGAGCGCCGGATCGGCATGCCGCTGTTGTGGAGTCCGAATGAAGAGGAGGAGCGGCTGCTGCGCCAGGACTGGGAAGAGCTGATGGACATGATAGTGCTGGGAGAGGTGGAGCAGATCAGCGCCCGCCACGGCCAGGTGCTGCAACTGCGTCCCAAGGCGGCCAACAACAAGGCTCTGACCCGGGCCATCGGCCGCAACGGCCAGCCGATCATGACCCTGCCGCGCGGCTTTTACCTCAAGATAGGCTTTACCCACGGGCTGCTGCAGCACCACTTTGCCCTGCCCGCTTGATCTTGGTTATCAACATCCTTGTCATAAAGTGATATAAAAATAGCCAGCAGCTATTTCTTCGCAATCAGGACAAGGAGGCGTCATGCCGATCAACAAGCAATTTCTCAAGTCCCGCCCTGAGGTCAAGGTGACCTTTGCCGTGGAAAAAGAGGCAGCAGGAGAGGCCGAACAGGTGCTGTTACTGGGGGAGTTCAGCCAGTGGCAACCCATCGAGCTCAAGCGGATGAAGAGTGGTGAGTTCAAGACCACCCTCAATCTGCCGACCGACGGTCCCGCTCATTTCGAGTATTGCTACCAGCTGGTGCAACCCAACGGGGAGACCCACTACGACAACGACTGGGCGGCGGATGACTACGTGCCCGGTCCCTTCGGACGCGACAACTCGGTGGTGCGGGTCAGCCAGCCAGGTTGAGCCGACACACCCGAAAGCGGATACAAAAAAGGCTCGCCATTGGCGAGCCTTTTCACTACCTGTCGAGCTTTTCGCCGACATACCGACACCAATTCGAATCGAATTAGTTGAGCTTCTCTTTGATACGAGCAGCTTTGCCGGACAGGTTGCGCAGGTAGTACAGTTTGGCGCGGCGAACATCACCACGACGCTTCAGTTCTACACTGTGGATCAGCGGAGAGTGAGTCTGGAATACACGCTCAACACCTTCGCCGTTGGAGATCTTGCGAACGGTGAAAGCAGAGTGCAGACCGCGGTTACGCTTGGCAATAACGATGCCTTCGAAAGCCTGCAGACGCTCTTTACCACCTTCTTTAACACGAACTTGAACACGTACGGTGTCGCCCTGGGCAAAAGCCGGGATGTCGGTACGCAGTTGCTCTTGTTCAAGCTGCTGAATAATCTTGCTCATTGTCTTTCCTTACCTAGGATAAACTGAAAACTCTACTTAACGCTGTCACGCACTTCGCGGACATACTCGGCAAGAAGTGATTCTTGCTCGTCAGTCAGAGCTAGGTTGTTAATAAGTTCCGGCCTTCTCTGCCAGGTTCGTCCGAGCGATTGCTTGAGCCGCCAGCGCCGAATCACTTCGTGATTGCCGCTTGTCAGCGCCTCTGGCACCGCCAATCCATCCAACAACTCCGGCCGAGTGTAGTGGGGATGATCCAGCAGGCCATCCGTGAAGGAGTCCTGCTCGGCACTGGCCTGATCGCCCAAAACCCCAGGGACCAGACGCGAAACCGCATCGATCAGGGTCATGGCAGGCAACTCGCCACCACTTAACACGTAATCCCCGATAGACCACTCTTCGTCGACTTCGGTTTGTATCACGCGTTCATCGATACCTTCGTATCGACCGGCGACCAGAATCAGTTTCTGATTCGTCGCCAACTCGGTCACGCCCGCTTGAGTGAGCTTGCGTCCCTGAGGAGAGAGATAGATGACTTTCGCCCCGTCTCCCGCCGCTTGCTTGGCTGCATGAATCGCGTCACGCAGCGGCTGAACCATCATTAACATGCCGGGCCCACCACCATAAGGACGATCATCGACCGTACGGTGTTTGTCGTGGGTAAAGTCCCGGGGGTTCCAGCACTCAATCTGCAGCAGGCCACTCTTGACGGCCCGACCCGTTACCCCGTGCTCGGTAATGGCTCGGAACATTTCAGGGAAGAGGCTAATCACCCCAATCCACATAAGAAACCTCCGGCACCCGTGTTAGCGCGGGAAACTAGAAACCAGGATCCCAATCAACTTCGATTGTTCGAGCAGTCAGATCAATGTTCTTGATCACCTGCTCTTCCAGGAACGGAATCAACCGCTCCTTCGCACCAAAGGCATCTTTTACATTGGCCTCAACCACCAACACATCGTTGGAGCCGGTTTCCATCAATTCGGTCACCTTGCCCAAGTCGTATCCCTTGGTGGTCACTACCGAACAACCAATCAGGTCACGCCAGTAGAACTCGCCCTCAGGCAACGCAGGCAACAGATCGGCGGCTACGCCAATCTCGACATTGGTCAATGCCAGGGCATCCTCGCGCACGTCGATACCATCGAGTTTGCAGATCAGACCCTTGTTGTGACGCTTCCAGGATGAAACCTGAATTTCACGCCACACCCCGTTCTGATTGATCAGCCAGGGGTTGTAATCGAAAATCGCTTCGGCAACATCGGTGAAGGAGTTCACTTTAAGCCAGCCCTTGATGCCGTAAACGGTACCCAGGGTGCCCAGAACTACAGGTTTTTCCACCTTAACTCCTTACCGTTTGGCTGATTAAGCAGCTTTGGCAGCGTCTTTGATCAGCTTGGCAACGCGGTCAGAAACAGCGGCACCAGTACCAACCCAATGCTCGATACGAGCCAGGTCCAGGTTCAGCTTTTCAGCGTTACCAGAAGCAACCGGGTTGAAGAAACCAACGCGTTCGATGAAACGACCGTCACGGGCGTTACGGCTGTCAGCAACTACTACCTGGTAGAACGGACGCTTTTTCGCGCCACCACGTTGTAAACGAATGGTTACCATATCGTCCTCATTAACATCTAATGAACAAGGCCCGCAAACACGCGGACCCTAGCTTAAAATAAGCCGCGTAATTCTACTTGGATTCGTAATAATTGCAACCAAGCCAGCCATTTTTTGCACAAGCGGCCCCATGAAAAGGGCCCACCCATGGTGAGCCCCTGACGTGTGCATGACGACCCGGCAATCAGAAGGGGCCGCGGCCACCACCGAATCCCGGCGGCAGCATGTTCTTCATCTGCCCCATCATCTTGCGCATGCCACCCTTGCCGGACATCTTCTTCATCATCCGCTGCATCTCGGTGAACTGCTTGAGCAGCTTGTTCACGTCCTGCACCTGCATACCCGAGCCCGCGGCGATGCGACGCTTGCGGGAACCCTTGATGAGGTCGGGATGGGCACGCTCCTTGGGCGTCATGGAGCTGATGATGGCCTCCATCCGCACGGTGAGCTTGTCATCCATCTGATCCTTGATGTTGTCCGGCAGGCCGGACATGCCCGGCAGCTTGTCGAGCATGCCCATCATGCCGCCCATGTTGCGCATCTGGGCCAGCTGCTCGCGGAAATCTTCCAGATCGAAGCCCTTGCCGCTCTTGACCTTGCTGGCCAGCTTGGCCGCCTTCTCTTTATCGACGTTGCGCTCCACCTCTTCAATGAGGGAGAGCACGTCGCCCATGCCGAGGATGCGGGAGGCCAGACGATCCGGGTGGAACGGCTCCAGCGCATCGGTTTTCTCGCCCATACCGATGAACTTGACCGGTTTGCCGGTGATGTGGCGCACCGACAGCGCGGCACCACCGCGGGCATCGCCGTCCGCCTTGGTGAGGATCACGCCGGTGAGCGGCAGCGCCTCGTTGAAGGCCTTGGCCGTATTGGCGGCATCCTGACCGGTCATGGCATCCACCACGAACAGGGTCTCGACCGGCTTGATGGTGGCGTGGAGATGCTTGATCTCGTCCATCATGTCGCTGTCGACGTGCAGGCGGCCGGCGGTATCGACGATCACCACGTCATAGAACTTCTTGCGCGCCTGATCGATGGCCGCATTGGCGATGTCGACCGGCTTCTGGCTGGCATCGCTCGGGAAGAAGTCCACACCGATGTCACCCGCCAGGGTTTCCAGCTGCTTGATCGCCGCCGGACGATAGACGTCGGCACTGACCACCAGCACCTTTTTCTTGCTGCGCTCTTTGAGCAGCTTGGCCAGCTTGCCGACCGTGGTAGTTTTACCGGCACCCTGCAGACCCGCCATCAGGATGATGGCCGGTGGCTGGGCTGCCAGGTTGAGCTGCTCGTTGGCCTCCCCCATCACCGAGACCAGTTCGCCATGCACAATCTTGATGAAGGCCTGGCCCGGGCTCAGGGACTTGGCCACTTCCTGGCCAACCGCCCGCTCCTTGACGCGAGCCACGAAGTCACGCACCACCGGCAGGGCGACGTCCGCCTCGAGCAGCGCCATGCGAACTTCGCGCAAGGTCTCTTTGATGTTCTCTTCGGTCAGACGACCACGGCCGCTGACATTGCGCAGGGTGCGCGAGAGTCGTTCAGTCAAATTCTCAAACATGACGCATTCCGGTTCTTGGCGTAACAAATGGGGGCATTATACCTCAGCCGGCGCAATGAGGACGATTATTCGCCGCACACGACGGTGGCCTGCCCTCAAAAAGGGCTGGCGGCTGGTATTTCGGCCGGTGCCGGCGCGCCTTCTGGTGCGCGCCGCTGCGGCAGACTGCTGCCTATATATGGGCGGATCGGCGGCAGCACAACTGGCGAGCACATCTTGTGCAAGGTATACTGCCCTTCCTATTCCCAATCGCTTGCTCGACAACGACCCGGTTATGATCGTGATCTCTGTTCTGGCCCTGGCGTTCTATCTGCTGGCCATCATCGCCTCTCTGCACCTGCTGCTCAGTGCCAAACCAGTGGGACAAGCCCCCCTGTTTGCCTGCATCGGACTGGCCCTGATCGCCCATGGCACCGCCGTGGCCGGCGAAGTGCTGGTGACTCACTCCGGCCAGAATCTGAGCATGCTCAACGTAGCCTCGCTGGTCAGTCTCATCATCAGCTGCTTCATGACCTGCGTCACCCGCCGCTTCAACGGCTGGATCCTGCTGCCGGTGGTCTACAGCTTCTCGGCCCTGCTGCTGGCCGCCAGCGCCCTCATTCCCGGTCGCTACATCACCCATCTGGAGGCCCATCCCCAGTTGCTGCTGCACATTGGTCTGGCGCTGATGGCCTACTCGGTATTGATGATCGCCTGCCTGTTTGCGCTGCAGCTCGCCTGTCTGGACCGGCAGCTGAAGTCGCGCAAGATCAGCCAGCTGCCCGCCATGCCGCCCCTGATGACGGTGGAGAAACGGCTGTTCCAGCTCATCTCGGCGGGTCTGTTCCTGCTGACTCTCTCCATTGCCTCCGGCCTGTTCTTCCTCGAAGACATGTTCGCCCAGGGCAAGTCCCACAAGGCCATCCTCTCGATCCTGGCCTGGTGCGTCTACGTGCTGCTGCTATGGGGCCACCATGCCCGTGGCTGGCGCGGTCGCAAGGTCATCACCCTGAGCCTGATCGGCAGCTTCATTCTGACCTTGGCCTATTTTGGCAGCCGCTTCGTCAAAGAAGTCTTGCTGAGCTGATCGCCATCCTTTTTATCACCCACTCCCACAGGAGCCCTTCTTGGACAGTATCTCAACGAGTACATTGCTGATTGTTCTCGTTATCTTGATCCTCTTGTCTGCTTTTTTCTCCAGTTCCGAAACCGGCATGATGTCCCTCAACCGCTACAAGTTGCGACATCTGGCCCAGACCAAACACAAGGCCGCCCGCCGGGTAGAAAAGCTGCTCTCTCGCCCGGATCGCCTGCTGGGGCTGATCCTGATCGGCAACAACCTGGTCAACATCCTCGCCTCGGCCATCGCCACCATCGTCTGTATCCGCGTCTTCGGCGATCTGGGGGTGGCCATCGCCACCTTCGGCCTGACCCTGATCGTGCTGGTGTTTGGTGAAGTGACCCCCAAGACCCTGGCGGCCATGTTCCCGGAGAAGATTGCCTACCCGGCCTCCTGGGTGCTCAAGGGGCTGATGGTGCCGCTTTCGCCGCTGGTCTGGCTGATCAACGGCATCACCAGCGGCCTGCTCAAGCTGCTGCGGCTCAACCCCAGCAAGGATGACGCCCTCAATACCGAGGAGCTGCGCACCATCGTCAACGAGGCTGGCAGTCTCATCCCCCAGCGCCATCAGGAGATGCTGCTCAGCATTCTGGATCTGGACAAGATGACGGTGGAGCACATCATGGTGCCGCGCAGCGAGATCTACGCCATCGACATCAACGACGACTGGAAAACCATACTGCGCCAGCTGGCCCACTGCGCCCACACCAAGATCCTGCTCTATCGCGACAACATCGACGACGTGGTGGGCTTTCTGCACGCCCGCGACGCACTGCGGCTGATGGCCAGGGATCAGTTCAACAAGTCGAGCCTGCTGCGGGAGGTGGACGAGATCTACTTCATCCCCGAGGGAACGCCGCTCAACGTGCAGCTGGCCAAGTTCCAGCGCAACAAGGAGCGGATCGGCCTCATCGTTGACGAGTACGGCGACATTCAGGGGTTGATCACCCTGGACGACATTCTGGAAGAGATAGTGGGCGACTTCACCACCTCCATGACCCCCGCTCCCAGCGACGAGATCCACCCCCAGCCGGACGGCTCCTTCCTGGTGGAGGGCTCCGCCAGCATCCGCGAGCTGAACAAGGAGATGAGCTGGCAACTGCCCATCGACGGGCCCAGAACGCTCAATGGCGCCATCCTGGAATACCTGGAGGAGATCCCCCAGCCCAACATCAGCCTGCGGCTGGCCGGTTACCCCATCGAGATCCTGGAAGTGGAGAACAACATGGTGAAGATGGCGCGGATCATGCCTGATTTATACCGTAACGAGTCTGGCTTTGAAGATTGAAAAAAGGCTGCCACTGGCAGCCTTTTTTCTTGCTCACTCGCTCTCCTCGTCCGGCTCCAGCACCAGAGTCGGAATCAATTCGCCAAATACCTTCTGCAACTCGTCGCGATTGGCCAGCAGGTCTTGCAGGGTATAGCTGTCCATCACCGCCAGAAAGGCGTTCATCGCCTCCTTCAGGGCATTTTTCAGCAGACAGACCGAGACGATGTGGCAGGCCGGTGAGCCGCAATCTATCCCGTCCAGATTCCCTTCCAGCGCCCGGATCACCTGACCGATGTTGACGGTCTCCGGCGCACAAGCCATACGGATCCCGCCATTCTTGCCGCGCTGGGACTGCAGATAGCCCAGTTTCACCAGCTGGTTCACCACCTTCACCATGTGATTGCGGGAGACGTCATACAAGGCGGAGACCTTGGCCACGCTCGACAATTCGCCCTCCGGCAGGGTCGCCAGATAGAGCAGGGCTCTCAATCCAAAATCGGTATAGCTAGTTAGTCTCATAGTGCCTGTGGCGCATCGCGCGGAAATTGATTATTGATTCAGATCAAATAAACATCTAGGATGCAGCTTATTAAGTGACATTTTAGATGTTCAATTAGCAAGGACCCCCTATGTTAGACCAAGCCACCATCGCCGTCATCAAAAGCACCATCCCTTTGCTCGAATCGGCGGGCCCCGCGCTCACCCAGCACTTCTACCAGCGCATGTTCAGCCATAACCCGGAACTGAAGGATATTTTCAACCTGGCGCACCAGCGCAGCGGCGGTCAGCCGCTGGCGCTGTTCAATGCGGTGGCGGCCTATGCCAAGAACATCGACAACCTGGGGGCACTGGCCGGGGCCGTGGAGCGTATCGCCCACAAGCACACGGGTTTCCTGATCCAGCCAGAACAATATCACATTGTAGGTAGTCATCTCTTGGCCACGCTCAAAGAATTGGGTGGAAGTGCGGTCACCGACGAGGTGCTGGATGCCTGGGGCAAGGCGTATGGCGTGCTCGCCAGCATCTTCATCGGCCGCGAGAGCGAGATTTATCAGGAGAAGGCGAGCCAGGCAGGTGGCTGGCAGGGTTCCCGCCCCTTCCTGATCAAGGAGAAGCGGGTCGAGAGCGAACTCATCACCTCCTTCCTGCTGACGCCGGTGGATGGCAAGCCGGTACTGGACTTCAAGCCAGGCCAGTACCTCAGCATCAAGCTGGTCCACCCCGAGCTGGAATATCAGGAGATCCGCCAGTACTCCCTCTCCGATGCACCCAACGGCCAGCACTACCGCATCAGCGTCAAGCGCGAGCCCCAGGGTCAGGTTTCCAACCTGCTGCACGATCATCTGCAAGCGGGTGACAAGATTGAGGTCATGCCCCCCACCGGCGACTTCTACCTGAAAGCCGATGGCCATACCCCGGTGGTGCTGCTCTCGGCCGGTGTGGGTGTCACGCCGATGATGAGCATGCTCAACCAGTTGCTGGCGAACGGCCATCAGGCCGACATCACCTGGCTGCACGCCTGTGAACAGGGTGCCGTACATGCCTTCAGGGAGGATATTCAGCAAAAATCCCGCCAAAACGCCAACCTGCTGAGCCGGGTCTGGTATCGGGAGCCCCAGGCCAGTGATGTGCAGGGCGAAGATTACGACTTTGCCGGCACCATGGACCTGAGTGCAGTGAAGGAGCGCATCACGCCGCAGGCCCACTACTACTTCTGTGGTCCCGTCGGCTTCATGCAGGCAGTCAAGCAGCAGCTGATCGCGGCAGACATTCCGGCCGGCCAGCTCCATTACGAAGTTTTTGGTCCCCACCAAGATCTGTAAGGCGGGCTAATCACTATAACCAGATGAGGGGCCAGCCTGTCACGGCACGGCGGCCGGCACCTCCCGGCCCACGGATGCAGATCCGTGGGTCATTTTTTTGGCTCAGTGCATCGCCTTGGCGCGGGCGATGGCATTGGCCGGCATCCGGTTGCCGAGCCGGCTCAGCAGGCTGGTCGCCTTCTGGTGCAGCGCCTTGTCGCCGATCACCGTGCTGTGCAACCAGTGGTAGGCCTCTTCATAGTCGAGCGGGCTGCCCATTCCCTGCAGCAGCATCTCCACCCACTCTATCTGTGCCCGCTGGAAGCCCAGGCTGGCGGCCTCCCGCATCAGGGTCTCGGCCTTGAGCAGATCCTTTTGCACCAGCGTGCCTTTCCAGTAGTAACGGCCCAGTTGTTCCAGCGCCGGCGCCAATCCCTGATTGGCCGCCTCCCACATGAATTTGACCCCCAGCTCCGCGTTGGGCTTGATGCAGACCCCCCAGGCCAGCATGTCCCCCCACAGAAACTGATAGGCAGGCACCTTCATCACCTCGGCCCGCACCTCGATATCCTGGGTAAGCTGGCACCTGTCCTGCTTTACCTGCTGCAGGTGACGCCCCTGTTCAATCCAGTTGAGCAGCTCGTCCTGGCGATAGAGCGGCACCGCCTGCAGTGTGCCACTGTCCACATTCAGGCCGCTGCTGCTGCTCGGGGTGCTGGTCATGGGGCGGCTATTGGGTGAGCGCCCGCTATCCGTGGCGGCAGGTGCAGGAATGGGGGCCGCTGCCGGCGCATCGGCCGTCGCCGGGCTGGTCGATGGCGCAGCCGTGGTATCCGTGGCCGCCGGCACCGCGGCTGCAGCAGATGGGACCGCCGCCTCCGGTTGCGCCGGCGTACTGGCCGGTGCGGAGGCGGCCACGGCCCCGCTCGTCGCGGCGGCGGCAGAGGCGGAAGGCTCGGCCCCCTGCGCCTGGCTCGTCAGCAATGGGGGCGTCAGCAAACAGAGAAGGCCGACAAGGGTAATGGGTTTCATCATAAGGATCTCCTGCAGCACCCTGTTATCGGCAGCCGGCAGCATCCCCTTAGGCCGGCGCCGCCTGCATCCGTCACCATAACGACAAAGGGGAGCCGAAGCTCCCCTTGCTGTCCATCCGGACGCCTTACTTGACGAAGTCGACACCCAGCTGGATATCGGCTTTCAGAGTGGCCAGCATGCCATCCATCGCCTCTTGTTCGAAGGCGCTCAGCTTGCCGTAGTCCAGCACGGTTTCGACACCGTTCTTGCCAAGCAGGATGGGCTGCGCGAAGAAGGTGGCGTGTTTGCCGTCGCCTTCCACGTAGGCGCACTCAATGACGTTGGCTTCACCCTGCAGACCCTTGATGAGCGACAAGCCGAAACGGCAGGCAGCCTGGCCCATGGAGAGAGTAGCGGAACCGCCACCGGCCTTGGCTTCCACCACTTCGGTACCGGCGTTCTGGATACGCTTGGTCATGGCGGCCACTTCGTCGGCGGTGAAGCTGGCACCGTCGATCTGGGAGAGCAGCGGCAGAATGGTCACGCCACTGTGGCCACCGATCACGTTGACGCGCACCTTGTCGACGTTCAGACCCTTGGCGTCGGCCACGAAGGTCTCGGCACGGATCACGTCCAGGGTGGTGACACCAAACAGGCGACGCTTGTCATAGACACCGGCTTTCTTCAGCACTTCGGCCGCGATGGCGACCGTGGTGTTGACCGGGTTGGTGATGATGCCGATCAGCGCTTTCGGGCAGGAGGCCGCGCACTTTTCCACCAGGTTCTTGACGATGCCGGCGTTGATGTTGAACAGGTCGGAACGATCCATGCCGGGCTTGCGAGCCACGCCGGCGGAGATCAGCACGACATCGGCGCCGACCAGAGCCGGGCTCGGATCTTCACCGCAGAAACCTTTTACTTTCACGTCAGTCGGGATATGGCTCAGATCGACCGCCACGCCCGGGGTCACCGGAGCGATGTCATACAGGCTCAATTCGGAACCAGCAGGCAGACGGTTTTTCAACAGCAGAGCGAGGGCTTGGCCGATGCCACCGGCGGCACCCAGAACGGCAACTTTCATGATCAACTCCATGTTTAAGCGTAGGTTTAAGGTTGTTTCTTGTTGTGCGCCCAACCTTAAAGGATCCCCCCCTAAAAAACAATCTGATAACAGTTGTAATCACAGGTTCTGTGAGCCAATAAACAGGCGGCGAATAAAAATGGGGGGAAATGCAAAAAATTGGAGGGGAAGCACAGATTTCCTGCACTTCCCCTCACCATTAATAGGTAGATCTACCGACTTCAGCCCTGGAAGGCCAGCGCCCTGCGTTCACACCAACGAAAACCAATTGTTAACAATCCGTTCATGGTCAGGTAGAGGGCACCGGCCACGGTGAACACCGCCAGGGTGTCATAGGTCTGGGCATTGAGGCGCTGGGCCAGCCCCATCACATCCATGATGGTGATGGTACTGGCGAGCGAACTCCCCTTGAGCACCAGGATCACCTCGTTGGAGTAGGCGGGCACCAGCCGCCGGGCGGCGTGACGCACCTTCATCCACAAAGTCTGACCGGCGGAGAAACCGAGTGCGCGGCAGGCCTCTACCTCACCGGCCGGGATCGCATCGAGCGCCCCCTTGAACAGCCGGGTGGAGTAGGCCGCAGTATTGAAGCCCAGCGCCAGCACGGCGCAGAACCAGGGCTGCTTGAGCAGCGGCCAGAGCGGCCCCTCTTTGAGCCAGGCAAACTGGCCCGGCCCGTAGTAGATGAGGAAGATCTGGATCAGCAGCGGCGTGCCGGTGAAGATCAACACCCACAGCTGCACCAGCTGGGTCGCCACCGGAATGCGGCGCTCCAGCACCCAGGTCATGGCAGCCGCCATCAGCACGCCGAGCAGCAGGCTGAATGCCGTGAGTTGCAGGGTAATCGCCAGGCCACCCAGCAGGGTCATCAGGTAATCCTGCATGATCAGCCTCCGTAACGGCGGGTGTAACGGGACGCCTGCTTCAAGCCAAACTCACTCACCAGGCTGATGGCCAGGTAGATGAGGGCCGCGGCGGCATACCAGGTGAAGGGTTGATAGGTGCTGGCCGAGGCCATCTGGGCCTGGCGCATCATCTC
This sequence comes from Aeromonas sp. V90_14, assembly GCF_029967615.1. NCBI lineage: Bacteria > Pseudomonadati > Pseudomonadota > Gammaproteobacteria > Aeromonadales > Aeromonadaceae > Aeromonas > Aeromonas sp. V90_14. The sequence continues at coordinate 101,437 of NZ_JASCAS010000043.1, forward strand.
GTTCACCCCTATGAGGGAGACCAGTGCGGTGTCCTTGAGCAGCACCAGCCACTGGTTGCCGAGCCCCGGCAGGGCGTGTCGCCACGCCTGGGGCAGCACGATGCGAAAGAAGATGTGCCCCTTGCCAAGGCCGAGCGCCAGCGCCGCCAGCCGCTGCCCGGCGGGCACCGCATTGAGCGCGGCCCGCAGGGTCTGGGTGGCATAGCTGGCAAACAGCAGGGAGAGTGCCAGCACGCCACAGGCGAACGGGCTGAACTCCACATACTCACCGGTAATGAGGAACAGCACCTGGGTCGAGCCGAAGTAGATGAACAGCACCACCAGCAACTCGGGCAGGCCACGAATGAGCGTGGTGAGTGTGGCCACCGGCCACACCAGCGCGCGCTGCTTGCTCAGTTCGGCGGCGCTGAACGCCAGCGCCAGCACCATGCCCCCGACCAGTGATGCCAAGGCCAGCCCGAGGGTCATCCAGGCTGCATCCAACAACAGGCTCAACATGGCTTAGTGCGCGAAATATTTGTCGTAGATCTTCTGATAGGTGCCGTTGGCCTTGATGTCGGCCAGCCCCTTGTTCAGCTGAGTCAGCAGCTCCTGATTGCCCTTGGCCACCGCGATGCCAAAGCCGGTACCGAAGTACTTGGCGTCAGTCACCGGCGTGCCGATCACAGCATACTCCTTGTGCTGCTTGAGCCAGTCGGCGGCGACCGCGGTATCGGCAAACACGCCGTCGGTGCGGCCGTTCATCATGTCGAGGAAGGCGCTCTGGTAGCTGGCGTAGGGCACGGTCAGCAGACCCTTGCTCACCCAGTTGTCCACCAGATAGGACTGATGGGAAGTGCCGTTCTGCACGCCGACGGTCTTGTCCACCAGCTCTTCCGGCCCCTTGAAGGCGCCCTTCTTGGTCACGAACACGGCGGAGTTCTGGTAATAGATGTCGGAGAAATCGACCTGGGCGGCCCGCTCCGGGGTCACGTCCATGGCGGCGATGGCGGCGTCATAGCGACGGAATTTCAGGCTGGGGATCAGGCTGTCGAAGGCCTGGTTGTGGAAGCTGCACTCCAGCTTGGCCTGTTCACAGATGGCGCGGGCCAGATCGATGTCAAAACCCTGGAACTCGTTCTTGTCGTCCAGGTATTCGAACGGCGCGTAGGTGGCCTCGGTGGCGAACTTGATCTCCTTGGCCAGCACCGAGGTGCTCAGCAGGCCCATGGCGGCGACCAGCAACAGACTCTTTTTCATGACAGCTTCCTTATCGATTTGAATATCAATGCATCAAGAATTCGGCAAACCGGCTGGTTTGCGGGGCTTGGAAAATGGCGGCGGAGCCGGCTTCGATGATCCGCCCCTTCTCCAGATAGATCACCTGGCTGGCCACCTTGCGGGCGAACTCCACCTCGTGGGTCACCACCACCTGGGTGATGCCGGTCTGGCCCAGGTTGCGGATGATCTCCGCCACTTCCTTGGTGATCTCGGGGTCGAGGGCCGCCGTCGGTTCGTCAAACAGCAGCACCTGGGGGTCCATCATCAGGGTACGGGCGATGGCCACCCGCTGCTGCTGACCGCCGGACAGCCGCGCCGGCCAGGCGTCGCGCTTGTCGGCCAGTTGCAGCTGAGCCAGCAGATAGCCCCCCTTCTCCATGGCCGCCGCCTTGCTCATGCCGAGCAGCTTGACCGGCGCCTCGATGAGGTTCTCCATCACGGTGAGATGGGGCCACAGATTGTACTGCTGGAACACCATGCCCACCTTGCGCCGCAGCGCCTGGGTCTGACGGTTGAACTCGGCGGTGGAGAGGCTGGACGGGAAAGAAAATTCACTTTCACCGATGCGCAGAACACCGGCATCCGGGGTGTCCAGCAGGTTCATCATGCGCAGCAGAGAACTCTTGCCGGCACCGCTCGGGCCCAGCAGCACCAAGGTCTCACCGGGAGCGGTCCGAAAGCTGACCTGTTGCAGTACCGGCACCTTGTGCCAGGATTTTTCGATACCGATTAATTCAATACCCATACAGCCCAATTGAATAAGTTTTCAAAATTTCGTCCTGATTCTAACGCTGGCATGGGTGGATGCAAGCTATATTTGAATCAATATGCAGAACAAGCGCCGCTTCCTTGCAAAAATAGGCATATGAATGCAAAATGGGCACGCTGTTCATATCTGCCGCCTGAGCGTGACAGGCAGCCAAACCTCCTCATTCGTGAGTCCAAGATGAAGCATAACGACAAGCAAGAAAAACTGGCCAAGGCCTTTAAAGCCTTGCTGAAAGAAGAACGATTTGGCTCCCAGGCAGAGATAGTGACTGCCCTGCAAGAGATGGGCTTCGAAAACATCAACCAGTCCAAGGTATCGCGCATGCTGAGCCGCTTCGGCGCCGTTCGCACCCGCAATGCCAAGATGGAGATGGTCTACTGCCTGCCGGTGGAACTGGGCGTGCCCACCACCTCCAGCCCGCTCAAGAATCTGGTGCTGGATGTCGACCACAACGGTGCCCTGGTGGTGATCCACACCAGCCCGGGTGCGGCCCAGCTGATCGCCCGCCTGCTCGACTCCCTCGGCAAGGCCGAAGGGATCCTCGGCACCATCGCCGGTGACGACACCATCTTCATCACCCCGACCAGCGACACCGACATCGAAGAGCTCTACCTCTCCGCCCTCGAGCTGTTCGAACAGACGCCGTAATGGTTGCCGCCGCGTCATCGCGGTCCCGCCAAAACGCAAAATCCCGGCCAAGGCCGGGATTTTTGTTATCTGCGGGTGGGTGAGCCTTATTTGCCCTGCGCCACCAGAAAATCTTCTGAAGGGGCGAAGAAGGCCGCGCCGGTCACCGCTTTGGTGAAGCGCAGCAGGTGATCGAAGTGACTGCCCTCCCCCTTGTACATGCTGGCCAGCATGGCGTTGAAGTGCTGTGGGGTGCGGCAGCAGGAGATGAAGTAGAGCCCCTGCTCGGTCATAGTGCCCCAGGGCATGCTCTGGCGCAGTATCTCCATGGACTCGCCCTTCGGCGTCTTGAGGTTGACCCGCTTGATGTGGGCGGTCAGCGGCTTGTCGGCCGACTCGTACTCGATGTTGTCGACCTTGGTGCGACCGATAATGTCTTCCTGCTCCTTCAGTGCCAGCTTCTCCCAGTCGCTCATGGCATGGACCCAGCGCTGCACGTGGATGTAGGAGCCGCCGGCAAACTCGCCGCCGTCCAGCAGCGCCACTTCGGCGCGGTGCTCATCCTGCGGGTTCTCGGTGCCGTCGACGAAACCGGTCAGATCGCGGCAGTCGAGGTTGCGAAAACCGCGCACCTCTTCCGCCAGCTCCACCAGCCCGGCCAGCAGAGCCATGACGCGCTGACCGGCGTGATGCAGCACATCGACCCGATCGGCGCGCAGTTGCACGAACAGATCGAACGGCGTATTGGGCGCCTCCTGGCCGTTGGCGGATTGCGCCATGAAACCGCGGAACTGGGGCGGACGGGCGGCAGGATAGAGGCCATCCCAGGCATTGGCACCGACGGCCACCAGGCCGCTGAAGCCGGCAGCGGGGAAATCGGCGGCCACCGCCTCCCACAGGGCCGGCAACCTGGCCAGACGGGCCACCAGCTCGGCGGCGTCACCGGTGCGGTTGAACATCAGATAGAGGGCGTGCAGATTGGGCTCGGCACAGATCCCGGCTTGGGCTTTCATATATCTCTCCCCTGAACAGACATTGGCGATATGGGCGGTTAGCGTTGCGCGATTATAAACCAGCGCGGTTCCAGTTCATTGATTTCACGACGATATCACGCGTTCAGGGTAAAGGGTCAAACAACACCAGCGCGTGGGGCGTCACCCTGACCCGCGCCCGGACTCCCTCCAGCGGCTCGCCGATGCTCGCCTCCAGCCGCAGCTCACCACTCTCGAACAGCACCCGGCAGTGGTGGCCAAGGAACTGCTGCTCCACCACCTTGAGCTCGCCATCCGCGGCGCTCTCCAGCAGCAGCTGCTGGGGCCTGAGCATCAGTTGCAGCAGCTCACCCGCGGCCCGGCCATGGGGCTCGCTGCCGCAGATGACCCCGAGCGCCGTACGCACGCAGTGGCTGTCCACCACCTCGGCGGCCAGGTAGTTGACCCCGCCGAGAAACTCCGCCACGAAGCGATTCTGCGGGCGGCGATAGAGCTGCTCCGGCTGGCCCACCTGCTCGATGTGACCCGCGCGAAACAGCGCCAGCCGATCGGCGAAGGCAAAGGCCTCTTCCTTGCTGTGGCTGACGAAGATGGCGCCGATCCCCTGCTGCTTGAGCAGGGCGCGGATCTCGAGGATCAACTTCATCCGTACCTGGGTATCGATGTTGGAGAAAGGCTCGTCCAGCAGCATCAATCTCGGCTTGCACACCAGCGCCCGGGCGATGGCCACCCGCTGCTGCTGGCCACCAGAGAGCTGGTGCGGATAGCGATCTCCCAACCCTTGCAGATTGACCAGCGCCAGTGCCTCTTCAACCTGTTGCTGACGAGCACGGCGATCGAGTTTGGTCAGGCCAAAGCCGACGTTGTCGGCCACAGTCAGGTGAGGAAAGAGGGCGTAATCCTGAAAGATCATGCCGATGTTGCGCGCCTCGGGCGGCACGCTGGCACCCGGCCCGTCGAGCAGGGTATCGCCGAGGCGGATCGTTCCCTCTGCCAGCGGCAACAGGCCGGCGATGGCCTTGAGCAGCGTGGTCTTGCCGCAGCCGCTCGCCCCCAGCAGGCAGACGATCTCGTTGTCTGCCACCGTCAGGGAGAGCTGCTCCAGCACATTGCGGCCGTTGTAACGGCAACTGACATTTTCAACCTGCAAACAGGACAAGGCTGACTTCCTCATATTCTTTTGAACCAGACCGACCGGCGGCCGGACAACATTCCAGGGCGGGAGAACTCAGTGCCCCGCCCCATCCAGGTTGCGGTTGACCCAGAGCAGCGGCAACAACCCCACCAGCACGATGACGATGGCGCCGAGCGCGCCGCGCTCCAGCATCTCGTCCGACACGAACTGGTAGACGTGGGTCGCCAGGGTATCGAAGTTGAACGGCCGCAGCAGCAGGGCGGCAGGCAGCTCCTTCATGGATTCGATGAACACCAGCATGGCACCGGCAAACAGGCCGCGCCGTACCAGCGGCAGGTGCACCCGCCGCAGCATGGCGCCATCCCCCTGCCCCAGGGAGCGGGCCGCCATATCGAGGCTGGGGGAGATCTTGCCCATGCTGCTCTCCACCGAGCCGATGGCGATGGCCACGAAGCGCACCAGATAGCCGAACACGATGGCGGTGATGGTGCCGGTCAGCAGCAGCCCCGGTCCCTGGCGCCCCAGCCACTCGACCAGATCGTTGATGGCAAAATCGAGGGCGGTGAGCGGCACCAGCACCCCGATGGCCAGCACGGTACCCGGCATGGCGTAACCCATGGCGGCGATGCGCAGCGGCAGCAGGCTCTTGACTCCGCCATCGAGGCGACGACAGAAGCCAAGCAGCAGGGCGATGCCCATGGCCAGCAGGGCAGTCAGCGCCGAGATAGCCAAGCTGTTGCCGGCGAAGCGGACAAACTCCGGCGTCCACGACAATTCGAAGTAGCGCACGCCGTAGTCCAGCAGGATGACGAACGGCAGACCGAAGCCGGCCAGCACCAGCCCCCAGCACCAGAGGCCGGCAAGCCAGCGGCTCATCCCCTTGAGCGGGTAGCGCAGCGGCTGCTCGTGGCCCATGGACTTCTGGAAGACCTGCTGCCGACTGCGCGAGCGGCGCTCCAGCGCGATCAGCAGCACCACCGCCAGCAGCATCAGGCAGGAGAGCTTGGCCGCGGTTGCCAGACTGCCGTAGCCGAGCCAGGTGTCGTAGACCGCCGTGGTCAGGGTGTTGATGGCAAAGAAGTGGACGGTGGCAAAATCAGCCAGCGTCTCCATCGCCACCAGCGACACAGCGACCATGATGGCGGGGCGCGCCAGCGGCAGGCTGAGGCGGTGAAAACTCTGCCAGGGGGAGCAACCGAGCAGGCGGCTGGAGTGAATGAGGCTGACCGACTGCTCGAGAAAGGAGGCGCGGGTCAGCAGATAGACGTAGGGGAACAGCACCAGCGCCAGCACCCAGGCGGCGCCGCCGAGGGAGCGGATGGCCGGAAACCAGTAGTCGGCCGGCCCGCCCCAGCCAAACAGCTGGCGCAGCCCCGCCTGCAGCGGGCCCGAGTAGTCGAGCAGGTCGGTGTAGACATAAGCGACGATATAGGAGGGCATGGCCATCGGCAGCATCAGCGCCCACTGCAGGGCACGGCGCCCAGGCACCTGGCACATGGCCACCAGCCAGGCGGTAGGCACCCCGAACAGCAGGCTGAGCAGCACCACGCCGACCACCAGCCCCAGGGTATTGGTCAGATAGTCGAACAGCACGGTATCGGCAAGGTGGCCAAACAGATCTCCGTCGGCCGACAAGGCGGAGAAGACCAGAGCGAGCACCGGCAAAGCCAGCAGCAGGGCGCTGGCCCAACTGCCGGTAATCCATCCAAAATTTTTCATGAGACCACAGAGGTTGATGGGGCCCTTGGCCCCATCTGAATTACAAATCGAATTTCACTTCATCCAGCAGCTGCAAGGCGTCCTTGCGGTGCTTGGCGTAATCGCTGACCGGTAGCGCATCAGACTTGAAGCTGCCCCAGGACTTGACCATGGCGGAAGGCTCGACCCCGGCCTTGACCGGATACTCGGCGTTCACGTCCGCATACATGTGCTGGGCGGTGTCGCTGGCGAGGAACTCCATCAGCTTCTGGGCCTCGGCCTTGTTCTTGGCGTACTTGGTCATGGCCACGCCGCTCACGTTGACGTGGGCGCCGCGGTCAGCCTGGTTCGGGAAGTTGATGTAGACGGCATCGGCCCAGGCTTTCTGCGCCGGGTCCTTCAACATGGCGCCCAGGTAGTAGCTGTTGCCGAGCGACAGGTCACAGATACCATCCTTGATCGCTTTGACTTGATCCCGGTCGTTGCCCTGCGGCTTGCGCGCCAGGTTGGCCTTGACCCCTTCCAGCCAGCTCTTGGTCTCGGCCATGCCGTGATGAGCGATCATGGAGGAGACCAGCGCCACATTGTACTCATGCTTGCCGCTGCGGGTGCAGATTTTTCCTTTGAATTCAGGCTTGGCCAGATCTTCGTAGCTGATGGTGCCCTGCTTGCCGAGACGATCCTTGCTGGAATAGATGGCACGCACCCGGGTGGTCAGCGCGAACCAGCGGTTGTCCGGATCGCGATAGATGGCGGGGATGTTCTCCTGCAGGATCTTGCTATCCACCGGCTGCACCAGCCCCTTGTCCACCAGATCGGTCAGCCGGCTGATGTCGACAGTCAGCATCAGGTCGGCCGGGGAGAGCTTGCCTTCCCGCTCCAGACGCTCGTTCAGCCCCTCTTTGGCGAACACCACGTTGACCTTGATGCCCGATTCCTTCTCGAACTGCTGGATGATGGGCTTGATCAGCTCATCCTGCCGGTTGGAGTAGACATTCACCTCCCCTGCCGCCAATGCCGACTGAGCCGCCAACGCAGAGAAAGCCAGTGCCAACATCTTCATTTTCATCATCCATTCCTTGAGTTGCTATATCGAGTGAGAACCATTGCTGTTTGCATTTTGCATTGAGCTCGACAGCCGGATCAAGAAATCCTGATGTGGCGGGATCACATATTTAAACCCTGCTCAAACAAAGGGGCCGGATAGAATCCTATCCGGCCCCACCATGGAGTCAATTAGCGACAAAGTACCGATCATTCGCCCCATCCAGCGCGATCAGAGCGCCTCGTCGTCGCTCTCACCGGTCCGAATGCGCACGGCCTGCAGCAGGTCGTAGACGAAGATCTTGCCGTCACCGATCTTGCCGGTATAGGCGGCCTTGCAGATCGCCTCGATCACCCCTTCGACGTTGTCGTCGGCCGTCGCTATCTCCAGCTTTACCTTGGGCAGGAAGTCGACCTGATACTCGGCTCCCCGGTATAATTCGGTGTGCCCCTTCTGGCGGCCAAACCCTTTGACCTCGGACACGGTCAGACCCTCGACCCCCAGGTTGGCGATGGCCTCGCGCACGTCGTCCAACTTGAAGGGTTTGATAATCGCAGTAATCAGCTTCATCTGGTTGCTCCCAATCCATGGTATGTCATGAATGGGGAATCAATTCTTGTGCCAAGTCTTTTTATTGTTTAATTTCAAAAAGATAGCATTTACGTCTGGAGCAGAACTCTCCCGGCATCACCAAGGGAGCGCATCTCGCCCCATTATGAGGCACCAAGCTGAGCCAGCCACAGCCGATGCACCAAACAAGAGCACCGCAGTATGTTAGTCATCTCCAACAGCGTTACCCTGCCCTGGCATGAACTGCAATTCCAGACCATGCGGGCACAAGGCAACGGTGGCCAGCACGTCAACAAGACCGACTCCGCCGTCTGGTTGCGCTTCGATTACCGCAGCTCCCCCAGCCTCACCCCGCTCTACAAGGAGGGGCTCGACAAGCTGAGCGACAGCCGGGTGCACGACGGTTTCATCATGATCCGGGTCGAGACCCACCGCAGCCAGGACATGAACCGCAAGGAGGCGATGAACCGTCTGGTGGAGCTGCTGAAGAAAGCGGCCTGGCGCCCCAAGGCCCGCCATGCCACCAAGCCGACCCGCAGCTCCCAGCGCAAGCGGGTCGATGCCAAGAAGCGCAAGGGGGAGATAAAATCGACCCGCGGCAAGCCGGTAGTGGACTAGCCGGGCCCTTGCCCAACGCCCGAGGATGACAGAATGAAATTCAGTTTTTGCGACAGCGCCCACGGCCCCCTGCTCATCGCCATCGACCGGGACGGGCTGCGCTATGTAGAGTTCGTACGAGGCGAGCAGCCGGTGACCCCGACCGACGAATGGCAGCGCGACGATCAGGCGCTGGCCCCCTTCGTCGAACAGTTCGCGGCCTACTTCGCCGGTCGCCTGCGCCGCTTCGACCTGCCGCTGGCCGCCCGGGGCACCCCTTTTCAGCAGTCGGTGTGGCGTGCCCTGGGCGACATCCCCTACGGCGAAACCGTCAGCTACCTCGAGATAGCCCAGGCCATCGGCAATCCCAAGGCGGTTCGCGCGGTGGGGGCGGCCAACGGACGCAATCCGCTCAGCATCATAGTGCCCTGCCACCGGGTGATCGGCCGCAGCGGCGAGCTGACCGGTTATGCCGGCGGCATCCCCATCAAGCGCTGGCTGCTGGCACTGGAACAGCAGACCGCCGATGATTTTGTGCTGACCCCCTGAGCCGCGGCCGGCATCCCGTTAGCAACCTGGTTGCCGGCGCTGGAACAGCAAACCGCAGACGGCGTCGCGCTCCCCCCAACCAGCCTCCACTACGTTTAGCAAAATGAACATAGTATGAAGAATCGCCTCAGAAGGGCTTCAGACAGCATCAGGCATCATGGCTTCACACTTGGATGGTATGGCTCATCCCTCATTCAAGTGGCACCCATGTGACGCTTCCAATCTGTCTTTTTCCCCGCGCCTCCCTGAGGCGCTTTTTTTTGCCGGCAAGCGGCCACAAAAAAGCCCGCCGAAGCGGGCTCTGACCGGAAGGTGCTAGCTTCAGGGTCAATCAGAGGGCGAGGAACAAGCCGGCCAGCGAGGCACTCATCAGGTTCGCCAGCACACCTGCCAGGATGGCGCGCATGCCGTAACGGGCGATGAAGGATTTGCGCTCCGGCACCATGGCGCCCAGGCCGCCGATCAGGATCGCCATGGAAGAGATGTTGGCGAAACCACAGAGGGCGAAGGTGACGATGGCCTTGCTCGACTCGCTCAGGGTCTGGTCCTGTACCAGAGCGATGAAGGCGACGAACTCGTTCACCACTATCTTGGTCCCGATCAGGGCGCCAGCGGCCTGAGCCTGCTCCCAGGGGATACCGATCAGCCAGGAGACGGGTGCAAACAGCCAGCCCAGGATGATCTGGAAGCTCAGCTCCAGCCCCACCAGGTCGCCGGCCCAGCCCAGCAGGCCGTTGAGCATGGCGATCACCCCGACGAACGCCAGCAGGGTAGCCCCCACGGCGACCGCGATGTTGAGGCCGGACATGGCTCCATCGGCGGCCGCTTCAATCACGTTGGTGGCGCGCGGGATCACCACGTCCTGATGGTGATCCTGCTCTTCAGCGGCAGGCGGCACCAGGATCTTGGCCATGGCCAGACCGGCCGGCGCCGACATGAAGGCCGCCGCGATCAGGTATTTCAGCTCGACCCCGATGCTGGCGTAACCCACCAGGGTACCGCCGGCTACCGAGGCGAGGCCGCAGCTCATCACCGCGAAGAACTGGGAGTCAGACATCTTGGAGAGATAGGGTTTGACCACCAGCGGCGCCTCCACCATGCCGACGAAGATGTTGGCGGTGGCGGAGAGGCTCTCGGCGCGGCCGGTGCCCAGCAGCTTCTGCAGGCCACCGCCGAGCAGGGCGATCACTTTCGGCATCAGGCCGATGTGGTAGAGGATGGCGATCACCGCGGAGAAGAAGATGATGACCGGCAGCACGTTGAAGGCAAAGATGAAGCCCAGCTTGAACTTGGCCAGATCGCCGAACAGGAAGGCGATCCCCTCCTGACCGTAACCGATCACGCTGCTGACGCTTTCGCTTACCCCGTTCAGCACGTGCTGACCGGCGGGCAGCCAGAGCACCAGGCCGGCGAAGAGGATCTGCAGGCAGAGGGCCAGGCCCACTGTTCGCAACGGGATACAACGACGATTATCAGAGCAGAGCGTGGCCACGGCCAGAATGCTCAGGATGCCGAGCAGGGCAATCATAGGGACTCCATCAGGTGGGGCGAAAGATGGGCGCGGATTCTGCGCTCCCGACCTCGCCACTGCAAGTCCACTTGGTTACAGCCCTGTTAGAAAAAACGTTTGCACGATACCGGTTGCGGCAACTGGCTGATTTGACTCGATTTTGGTTTCAAGCGAAAGCCAGTGTTCTTATATGGAAACGATTATTCCTCTGTGCCGGACAATTTGCCGCCGAGCCAGGGGGCCAGCCGCTGCTCCCAGTAGGGATTCGGGCCGAAGTTCTCCTTGAGGAAGTCGATGAACAGCCGGATCTTGGGATCCAGGTGCTCGCGTCTGGCATAGACGGCGTGCACCGCCATCTTCTGGTTCGGTCGCCACTGGGGCAGCAGCGGGATCAACTGGCCGGACTGCAACTCCTTGTCCAGCAGGTAGTTGGCCACGTAAGCGATGCCGAGCCCGGCCAGGGCGGCGTCGCGCACCGCCTCCGCCAGATCCACCCGGTAGTTGCCGGCCACCTGCACCGTCTGGCGCTCCTTGCCCTGGCGAAACGACCACTCGTGGTAGCGCCGCTCCCGGCTCTGGTAGGTGATGCAGTTGTGCTGGGCCAGGTCTCTGGGGTGCAGCGGGGTGCCGTGGCTCAGCAGATAGTCTGGCGAGGCCACCAGCACGAAGTGAATGTCCGCCAGCCGCTGCCCCACCAGGGCCTCGGGCTTGTCCTCGTAGGTGGTGATCCAGAGATCCAGCCCCTCATCCACCAGGTTGGTGCGATGATCGAACAGCGAGACCTCCAGCTCCAGCTCGGGGTAGCGATCCTGAAACGCCTTGAGGCGCGGGATCACGTGCAGCCGGCCGAAGGATTGGCCGACCCCCAGATGCAGGATGCCGCTCACCTTGCCGCGCCGCTCCGCCACCATGGAGTCCGCCTCCAGCGCCACCGCCACCAGGGCGCGGCAGTGGCGGGCATACTCCTGGCCGAGCTCGGTGAGAGAGAAGCGGCGGGTAGTGCGCTGCACCAGCTGGGCACCGAGTTCGGTCTCCAGCTGGGCCAGCTGTTTGCTGATGTGGGATTTGGAGACCCCAAGCCGCCGGGCGGCCGCCGAGATGCCCTGTTCACGGACCAGGGCATCGAAGATCACCATTTGGGGCAGACGTTGCAGCACGGGATTACCAGAGAGAAGAGCAGACCCCCATTATTCCAGAGCCGCCCGCCGCGGGGTAGCGCTAAAGGCCGAGCGCCCGTTTGACCTCTTTTTGCAGGGGATCGTCCGCCGGATTCTGGTTCGCCCCATAACTCGCGACCAGCTTGCCGTCACGGCCGATCAGGTATTTGTGGAAGTTCCAGCCCGGCGCCTCGCCCGCCGCCGCGGCCAACCCCCGGTAAAGCGGGCTGGCATCGGCCCCGCGCACGGCGATCCGGTTGAACATGGGGAAGGTCACCCCGTAATCGCGCCGGCAGACCGAGGCGGTCTTGCCCTCCTCCCCCGCCTCCTGCCAGAAGTCGTTGGAAGGGAAGCCGAGCACCACCAATCCCTTCTCCTTGTAGGTCTGGTAGAGCGTCTCCAGATCCCGGAACTGGCCGCGATAGCCGCAGTAGGAAGCGGTATTGACCACCAGTACCACCTTGCCCTCGGTCAGCTGGCAGAGGTTGTGGCGCTGGGTGCTGTTGAGCTCCCGCATCTCCACGTTGAAGTAGTCCGGGCAGGCGGCGACGGCCGCCCCGGCCCCGAGTGTCAGCAACAACATGATCCATTTCATCGAGCGACTCCTGTCAGGCAGATGAGTGACATACGCGCGGGCACCCCGGCCGGTTCACCCGCTCAATAGAGGGGGATGCCGGTGAGCATGCCGTGCCCCCAGAAGATCAGCAGGGCGGTGAGCGCCAGCCCGGCCCCCACGCTGAGCCCGGTGCCGTACCAGTTGGCCGCCGGACGGGGATGGCGCTGCCAGTCCCGCACCGAAATCCAGACGATGCTCACCAGCGCCCACAGGCCGATGCCGCCAAACAGCACCAGGGAGCGGGCCTCGCTGTTGACCGCCAGGTGGGCGCCAGCCCAGAGCAGGGTGCCGAGCAGCTGGGGATGCACCAGCCAGCGCCGCAGGTGGTTGGGGCCCTGGCCGGAGCAGAACAGGATCAGGGCGATGGGCATGACCGTCATCATCAGGGTCGGCCCCCAGACGGGCAGAAAATAGAGCGGCAGGGGGCTGGCGGTGCGCCAGCCGGCGATGATGCAGGCGATGGCGATGAACACCAGCAACGAGAAGAGTCCCTTGTAGCGATTCTCCCCCAGCCGCTCGCGCAAGCGGGCCCGATGGGCAGCTGCGAAGCAGGGATAGAGGTGGATCAGGGTAAACAGCAGTACCCCCAGGGTCAGCAAGATCATGGGTTGCTCCTTGTACTATGGGGGATCACTATGCCGCAAAGTCGGCGGCCAGAATACAGAAACCGCAGAAAAACGCAGGCTATACAGCAGGATAATGAAAAAAGCCGATCATCTGATCGGCAAGGTGTTTCGGGCAGACCTGCAGCGGTGCAGGTCGTCACCGCGACACGGGGCGGGGTTGGCCGGCGCCAGGCACCGGCCAGAAAAGAGTCAGGGTCGCAGCAGATAGAGCGCCGCCACGTTGCGGGCCGTCAGCTGCAGGTTGGTGGTGGCGGTGGCCAGCGCCTCCGGCAGCGACATGGCACGGTTGACCACGGCGAACACCGCATCCAGCCCGTGCTCGTGCACCACGCCGCAGTCGTCGGTCAGGCAGCCCGCAATGCCGATCACCGGCTTGCCGAACTGCTTGGCGCAGCGTGCGACACCGATTGGCGTCTTGCCGTGGATGGTCTGGCTGTCGATGCGTCCCTCGCCGGTGATGACTAGATCCGCGTCGGCCACCGCCTCGGCCAGTTTCAACGCCTCGATGACGATCTGGATGCCGGGTTTGAGCTCGGCGCCGAGCAGGCCCACCAGGGCCGCCCCCATGCCACCGGCGGCGCCCGCTCCCGCAATCTCCTTCACCTGCTTGCCAAGCGCCTGCTCGATGCAGTCGGCGTAGTGGGCCAGGTTGGCGTCCAGCTGCGCCACCATCGCGGGGGTCGCCCCCTTCTGCGGACCGAACACGGCGGAGGCCCCTTTCGGCCCGCACAGCGGGTTGTCCACGTCGCAGGCCACTTCGATGGTGATCTTGGCGAGGCGCGAATCGAGCCCGCTCAGATCGATGGTGGCCAGCTCGGCCAGACCGGCGCCGCCCGGCGCGATGGGAGTGCCGTCGCGCTTGAGCAGCTTGCCGCCGAGCGCCTGGATCATGCCGGCACCGCCGTCATTGGTGGCGCTGCCGCCGATGCCGAGGATCAGATGCTTCACCCCCATGTCGAGGGCCGCCAGGATCAGCTCGCCGGTGCCGCTGCTGGAGGTGTGCAGCGGATTGCGCAGCTCAGGCGCCACCAGATGCAGGCCGGAGGCCGCCGCCATCTCGATGACGGCGCGCTCGCCATCCCCCAGCAGACCGACGAAGCCCTGTACCTTGTTACCAAGGGGAGCGGTCACGTAGAAGGGCAGAATGCGGCCACCGGTGGCGTCCACCAAGGACTCCACCGTCCCCTCGCCGCCATCGGCCATCGGCAATTTGACGTAGGTGGCATCCGGCAACACCTGCTTGAATCCGGCCTCGATGGCATCGGCCACCGCCATGGCGCTGAGGCTCTCCTTGAATGAATCGGGGGCGATAACAATTTTCATATCAATTCCTTAGGCGAGGCCAAACACGCCGAACATCAGGGTGGAGACGGCGGCAATGGTCAGACCGACCGCGGTTTCGTAGGGGATGAGCTTGAGCCGCTCACCCACGCCCATGTGGACGCTGCCGCCGGTGGCATGGAAGAAGGAGCCGTGGGGCATGTGGTCGAACACGGTGGCACCGGCGTGGATCATGGCGGCCCCCGCCAGGCTGCTGATGCCAAGCTCTATCAGAGTGGAGCTGAACACGTTGGAGGCCACCACGGTACCGGCAGTGGTCGAGGCGGTCGCCAGCGACATCAGGGCACCCGAGATCGGAGCCAGCAGGTAGGAGGGCAGACCGGAGGCGGTCAGGCCGCTGATCAGCACATCCTTGAGACCGGAGTTGGCGATGATGCCCGCCAGGGTACCGGTACCCAGCAGCATGATGGCCACCGGCGCCATGCGGGCAAGACCCGAGACCGCAAACTGGTTCACCTTGCTGAACTTGCCCATCATCAGGGCGCCGACCAGGCCGCCGAGGGGCAGTGCAATGAGCGGATCCACGACTATGCCGGCGATGGGGCGCAGGGCCAGCAGCAGGATGGCCACCAGCGGCGCGCTGATGGCGGCGGCAAAGCCCGGCAGCTTGCTGCCATTGAAGCTCACCACCTCGTCGGCGGCGACCTTGCTGCCCTTGTTGTTGAGGCGCTTGGCCAGCCAGTAGGCCATCACCAGCCCGAACAGGCCCGGGATGATGCCGGCCGCCATCACCGAGGTGAGCGGCAGGTGGAAGGCATCGGCTGCGGCGATGGCGTTGGGGTTGGGAGACATGACGTTGCCCGCCTTGCCGCCACCGATCATCGCCAGCAGGATGGCCGCCTTGGAGAGGTCGGCACGGCGGGCGATGGCCAGCGCAATGGGGGCGACCGTGATGACGGCCACGTCCACGAACACGCCGACCGCGGTCAGGATCAGGGTGGCCAGGGCCAGTGCCAGCAGGGCCCGGGTTTCACCGAGCTTCTTGACGATGGTCTCGGCGATGGTGGTGGCGGCGCCCGATTCGATCAGCACGCCGGCCAGCACGCCCGCTGCCAGGATCCGCATCACCGCCGTGGTGATCCCCTGGGCACCGCCGATCATCAGGGCGACGGTCTGGGTCAGATCGGCGCCGCCGATCAGGCCACCGGCCAGGGCGCCGACGATCATGCCGTAAGCGGGCGGCACCTTCTTCAGGATCAGGAAGATGGCGATGGAGAGCGCGGCGAGAGCGCCGAGCGCGGATACAGGGATCATGACGGGCACCTTTCAAATGAGTGAGTGGTGGCCATTATGGTGATCCGGGATCGGAATGCTTTGGTCAAAAAACCAAATATCAGCGTTGTAAAACACAACTTTTTGTATGAATGAACAAATCAGCTATCGAGGTTGAGCCCGAGATAGAGCAGGAACTTGTCATCTAACTTGTTGAAATTCAACCCGGTTATCTGCTCAATCCGGGTCAGCCGATAGCGCAGGGTATTGGGGTGGATGAACAGGGCTTCGGCGCAGGGATGCAGATCACAATCCTGCAAGAAATATTGGCGCAGCGTCTTCTGCAGCGTTCCCTTTGTGTCCTCCTGCGCCAGCTTGTGCAGCGGTGCCCGCAGCTGATCCGCCTGCCAGGAGTCCGCCAGACTGCCGAGCAGCACCGGCAGCCGATAATCCTCGAAGAAATAGACCTGTTTGCGCGGCGCCTGCCGCATGCCACGGCGCAAGGTGTCCCGCGCCGTCTGGTAGGAACGCGCCAGCCCGCCGGTGCCGGCGAAGTAATCACCCACCCCGATGCGCACCCGAAAGTGGGGAATGCGGGCCAGCAGCTGCTTGATGCGGCTGCGCTCCTGCGCCGACTGCCAGATGCCGTCGCTGAGCTGGGCCGGCTTGAGCACCACTATCTCGTCCAGACCGTTGATGGCCACCAGGTTGTCCCGCTCCGGGTTTTCCAGCAGGTGCACCAGCTCCCGCAGCCGGGCCGGGTCGGCCTCCTCCAGCGCCAACACCGCCACCACCCGCGGCTGAGCCAGATCCAGCCCGAGAAAACGGGCCGCCTGCTGCAGCTGATCTTCCCGTCCTTCACCACGGATGAGCTGCAGTACCAGCTCCTCCTTGTGGCGCTTGTCCCACTGCAGTTGTTCGGTGAGCGCCGCCTGCTCCAGAATGAGCTCGGCGGTCATGCGCACCAGTTCGGCGTAAGCACGCACTTCGTCCGGATCACCCGAGATGCCGATGACCCCGAGCAGCTCCCCCTGATAGGCGATGGGCAGGTTGATGCCGGGGCGCACTCCCTTGAGCTCGCGGGCGGTGGCGTCGCTGATCTCCACCACCCGGTTCTCGGTCAGCGCCAGCACGGCCCCTTCGTGACGCTGATGGAGCCGCTCCGGGTTGCCGGACGCGATGATCAGACCGTGCTCGTCCATCACGTTGACCGAAAAAGAGAGGATCTTCATCGCCCGGCTGACAATCTGCCGTGCAAGCGTGTCATTGAGCTGCATAGGTACTCCGCTGAACGAAACGGGAATAGTCTGAGGCGGTGATGAGTCGCAGTGCTTCATCCATCACCTCGACCGAGCACGACAGGATTTTCATCGCCCGACTGACTCTCTGGCGCGCAAGGGTATCGTTTAGCTGCATCACATCTCCAAAGCGGGGGCCGGACCGGCCACAAAGCGCCGGTAGCGGGGCAAAGATGCCACATCTTCAAGACAAGCGAGGGGGGGCTCGCTAGAATAGGCCACTTTACGCTATATGCGCCCCGCCATGGAGCAGGATTTGCCCTGCCCATGACGACTCACCCTTCCGCTATGGACTGAACTATGGATTATGAATTTCGCCGCGATCCGTTCGGCGGTTATCGCGCCCGGTTCTCCATGGGCCATGAGGCCATCGGCCAGTGGCTGATCGACGAAGTGGGCAAGGACGAGGAGAAACTCGACGAGCTGTTCGCCATCATCGATCAGCTCTCCAGCCGGACTCGCGTCGAATACCGGCTGCTTGGCGGCGACTACTCCCTGCTGCTGACCCACGAGGAAGCCGAGGTGAAAGCCAACGTCCTCAATATCGAGCAGGATGAGGATCTCGACGATCTCGCCTACTACGATGATGAACAGCTGGCCATGTGCGGGCTGGAAGATTTTGCCCAGGTGCTCGGCTCCTGGCGCGCCTTTATCCGCAACGAGGATATGGGCTGATCGACCCCTCTGAAAAACGACATCGGGCAACCATGCCCCATTGCCTAACCAACAGGATTGACTATGTCTATTTACGATTTTGATGACGAACTGCCGGAAGACGAGCAGGAACAACCGAAAAAAGCCGCCCCTGCCAAGAAGAAAGGCAAGCAGGTGCTGAACACCCAGGTCAACCTGAGCCCGCGCGATGCCAGCCGTCTGAACGGTATGCACGTCGAAGCCATCGCCACCCTGGACGACGTCAGCCTGCCGAAGAACGTGATCTTCAAGGCCGGCCTGATCGCCCTGGGCGAGCTGGAAGCCAGCAAGCGTGCCGACATCATTGCCCGGGTGATCGCCGAATCCGGCCGCTGAGACGCCTTGTCACCCTTGCCAAAACCGGAGCCCAGCTCCGGTTTTTTTATGGCCGCGCGCCCTGGCAGCCAGCCGAACACGGGATCCGACCAGCTTATTAAGCCTTGTCTCATGGGATGTCCCATTGTTAAGGTGCGGGACTTTCATCGGCCTTGGAGACTCAATGTTACCTCTACCTGATTCACTCATCTGGGGAGCACTGGCGCTGGCCGTCTTGCTCTGTCTGGCCCGGCAACGGCTGCCCGGCTTCATCATGCTGGCCGTCGCCCTGCTGGCGGCTCTCGGCCTCGGCCACCTGAGCCCAGTCGCCCTGCTGGCCAGCGCGGCGGGCCTGCTGCTGGCCTGGCGCACCCCCTCCCTGCCCCAGCCCTGGCGCGCCGTCGCCCTGGGTGCCGTGCTGCTGTGGGCGATGGCGCTGATGCTGCACCTCATCCCCGGCTTCGCCAACCTGAAGGTGCTGGACCAGGTGCAGGCCGGTCCCGCCAGCGTGCCGTTCAACATGTACCTCAACCTGGACAAGCCGCTGGTCTTCTTCGGCCTGCTGCTGGCCTGGCCCGCCCTGCTGGGCCCGGGCGGCGCCGTTCAGTGGCGCAGACTGGCACTGCTGCTGGTGCCGCTGGCGTCCCTGCTGATCGCCGCCTGGCAGCTGGGGGCCCTCAAGCCCGAGGTGGGCCTGCCCGGCTGGTGGTGGCTGTTTGCCCTCAACAACCTGCTGTTCACCTGCGTGGCGGAAGAGGCGCTGTTTCGCGGCTTCCTGCAGCAGGGGATCGCCGCACACAGCCGGCGCTGGCTTGGGGTGCTGGTGGCCAGCCTGCTGTTCGGCGCCGCCCACCTGGCCGGCGGCCCGCTGCTGGTGCTGTTCGCCGCGCTGGCGGGGGCCTGCTATGGCCTGGCGTTCCTGCTGAGCGGGCGCCTCGGCGTCGCCATCGCGATCCACTTCCTGTTCAACTTCGCCCACCTGGCCCTCTTTACCTACCCGCTGGCCAGCCGCTGATCCCGGGCGCCCCCTGCGGGGCGCCTGCAACCTCTGCCCCCCTTGGCGCACACCGCCCCCCCCTTTGCCATCCGCCTGCGCAGATGCACCTTTCATTTGCACTATTTAGCTAAGCGAGAGTGGCGATTAATTGACCCAAGCCAAGATAGCGCGCTTGCTGCCCCCTAGAATGGGCCGGTAACAATCACAAAAAATAAAAACAAATCTATCAGTTACTTGGCTCAATCAGGATGCACTCATGACCACAACCCAACGGGAGGGGGAGATACGTTTCCCCGACCACCTGTCACTGATCTCGACGACCGACCCCGCCAGCCACATTACCTACGCCAACCAGCACTTCTGTGACGTGGCCGGTTATCACCCCGCCGAAATGGAGGGGGTGCCCCACAATCTGGTACGCCACCCCGACATGCCCAAGGCCGCCTTTGCCGACATGTGGCAGCGACTGCGCCAGGGCAAAAGCTGGATGGGGCTGGTGAAGAACCGCGCCAAGAGCGGCAAGTTCTACTGGGTCAACGCCTATGTCACCCCCATCCTCAACGAACAGCGACAGATCATCGAGTACCAGTCGGTACGCACCCGCCCGAGCGAGCACGACATCGCCTGGGCGGAGCAGCTCTACGCCCACATCCGGGCCGGCAAGGCGCTACCCTGGCTGAGCCGGCTCGCCCTCGAACCCGGTCTGCTCACCCTGCTGCTGTCGGGCGGCGCCCTGCTCACCCTGTTGGCAGCCATCATCAGCGGCAATCCGCTGTGGGGAGCGCCAGGCGCACTGGCCCTGCTGGCCCAGATGCTGCACGGCTGGCGCCTGCAGCAGCGGCTCAACCGGCTGGCTCATACGGCTGGCGAAGAGATGGGCACCCCGCTTTGCCAGGTGCTCTACACCAGGCGGCGGGACACCCTGGCGGCCCTGGAGCTGGCGCTGCGCATGAAGCGGGCCGAGCTCAAGGCGGTGGTGGGGCGCAGCGCCGATACCAACCAGCAGATCCTGCAGGCCGCCGAGGATGACAGAGGCAATATCCAGACCATCGACATCCACCTGCAGCAGCAGCGGGCCCAGAGCGAGCAGCTGGCCGCCGCCATCACCGAGCTCAGCCACTCCATTCGCGACGTGGCGAGCAATGCCCATCAGGCCAGCGAACTGGTGGGAGAGGTGCAGCAGGTCTCCGCCGAGGGGTTGCGGGCGCTCGCCACCACCCAGTCCTCGGTCGATCAGCTCCATCACGAGCTCGACGCCAACCACGCCGTGCTGGCCCGGCTGACCGGCGACAGCCAGAAGATCAGCGGGATCCTGGAGGTGATCAGCCAGATCGCCGATCAGACCAACCTGCTCTCCCTCAACGCCGCCATCGAGGCGGCGCGGGCCGGCGAGCAGGGGCGCGGTTTTGCGGTGGTGGCCGACGAGATCCGGGCGCTGGCCCAGAAGACCCGCAGCTCCACCGGCGAGATCAACGAGATGATCCAGGCGCTGCAGCAGACGACCCGTCAGCTGGCCGACGGCATGAGCCAGGGCGCCCAGACCTCGGACCGCTGCCAGCAGCACGTGGGGACCACCGCCGAGGTGCTCAACCAGATCAACCGCATGCTGGCCCGGGTCACCCACACCAGCGACGAGATTGCCCAGGCCGTCAGCCAGCAGGCGGATGTCACCAGCACCCTGGACAAGGGCATCCACCAGATCCATCAGCTGGCCAGCCACACCGCCGACAACAGCCGCCAGGCACTCGACGGCATCACCCTGCTGGTGGAGCGGCTGCATGCCCTCTCCCGCCTGATCAACCAGTTCCAGCACTGACCGCCTTGCAGGGGCGTGCCGCCCGGCACGCCCGCTTCACCTCATTTGTCCTGACCTCCCCCGTCCCTTTGGCCGTTGCCAACCCCATGGGTTAACACCTCCCCATATGGGGCCTTTCATTTATTTGTAACAAAAATGCAAATGAAATGACCTCTGTGCCCGCCATAACAGTCACTTTCCAGCGTGCCTCCACCAAAAGGACTTCATGATGCACAAACCCCTCAGTTATGCCGCCCTGCTGCTGGCCAGCCAGTTTCCGCTGCAAGCGCTGGCCGACACCGACGTTTACCTCACCAACAACAGCCCGGATCCAGTCCAGCTGGAGATCCGCCAGAGCGGCTCCGGCCAGCTGCAGGCCGGCAGCCAGTGGCTTCAGCACAGAACCGAGCTGGGCCCCTGGGAGAGTGCCATGGTGCTCAGCTTCAACCGCTACGAGGGGGTGAAGGCGGGCAAGAGCTATCTGTTCGAAACCCGGGTCACCACTCCCGGCGGTGACACCTATCGCCTCAACCAGAAGATGGAAGGCACCTGGTGGAACAGCACCCTGCAACACGGCGGCGAGACGCCGGCAGACAACTCCGGCTGGCAGAGCGATCGCACCATCCACCGCCTGAGCGGGCCACAGGAGCTGGCCTTCGCCGCCAAGTTCACCGGCCGCTACGACGATCTGCACTATATGCTCACTCCGCCACAAAAGCGGGAGCAGCCGGAACCGGCGGAGAGCAAGCTCAAGGTGGCCAGCTACAACGTCTGGGCGCTGCCGGTGATCGCCTCCAGCATCGGCGAGCGACTGGCGCTGCTGCCCGAGTACCTCAAGGGTTATGACGCCCTGCTGTTGCAGGAGGTGTTCGATGGCCGCCGCGAGGGCTTCCTGCAGGCACTGGCCAAGGAGTATCCGTACCAGACCAGGGTGCTCGACAAGCCGGGGGTCAACATCCATGACGGCGGCGTGGTGATCGTCAGCCGCTATCCCATAGTGCGCGAGGCCCAACTGGTCTATCCCCAGTGCACCGGCACCGACTGCTTCGCCGACAAGGGGGTGATGTATGCGGAGGTGATCAAGGGGGGCAAGGCCTGGCACCTGTTCGCCACCCACACCGCCAGCTTCGACACCGACGAGGCGCGCCGGCTGCGCCAGATCCAGTTCGGCCAGATCCGCACCCTGGCCGCCAGCCTGAAGATCCCCGCCAGCGACACCGTCATCTACGGCGGCGACTTCAACGTCAACAAGCGCAAGTTTGCCGACGACTACGCCGGCATGCTGGCCAATCTCAACGCCGACGAGCCGGGTTATGGCGGCTACACCGAGGCCACCTTCGATCCCAGGATCAACCCCTATGCCGGCGGTCCGCTCTCCGGCGGTGCCAACGTGGAGTACCTCGACTATCTGGTGGTGAGCCGGGAATACGGCGCCGTGCGCCACAACCTCAACAGCGTCTGGATCCCGCGCAGCAGCGATGGCAGCCTCTGGCCCGCCAGCAACCTCTCCGATCACTTCCCGGTCAAGGGAGAGATCAGCCGATGAAGCGCCGCTACGGCTTGCTGGCACTGGCGGTGCTGGCCTTGTTGCTGCTCAACCTAAGCTGGCAGGAGGCGCCAACGCGGCCGACACACACCGGCCAGAGCGCTCAGCCAGCCGCCACAGAGGCACCACAGACACAGCCGCCATTGCCCCCCGCTACCGACCAGCTTGCCGCCACCGCCGTACCAGCCGGCCCTGCGCCTGCGCCTGCCAGCTGGCGCGAGCTGCCGGACGAGATGAACCGGCAGCTCGCCAGCGAGGTGAGCGACAGCGAGCAGCCGCTGGCCGAGCGGCTCGCCAATCTGGAGGCGATAGAGGCCCAATGGCTGAGCGAGGGGGAGAGCCTGTTCCGGCTGCAGGGGCGCTACGCCCTGGCACTCGAGCAGCTGGCGCAGGAGCACGAGCAACTGCCGCTGGCCGAGCGACTGGCCGCCCTCACCCGCTTGCAGGATGAGTGGGCGGCGGATCATCCAGATCTGGCGGCCGAACTGTTCAACCCGGCTGCCCGCTTGCAGCAGGCGCGCCAGCTGTGGGGGGACGAGGAACTGACGACCCTGGCCCACCACTTCCTGCCGGCCGGGCAGGCCGAAGCGACCGTGCAGTTTGCCGCCAGCCGACAGCAGCAGCTGGCGCAGCGCAGCCACTACCAGCAGCAGCTGACCGAGCTGGAGCAGCAGCTGGCGGCCAGTAGGGGCAACATGGACGAGGCAAGCTGGCAGCAGCACAGGGAGGCGGTACTCGGCCAGTTTCGGCGCGACTTCTTCGCCCAGACGCCGGAGCAGCCCTGAGCGGGCAACGGCTCAGGGCATCTGATCCCGACAAGAAAAAGGGCCCGTCAGGGCCCTTCGCATTTTCCCGCCATCAGGCCAGCGGGTAACTGGCCGCCAGCCCGTTCTCGCAATGCCAGTTGGCCCACAGCTTGTTGTCGGTGCCCATCAGCAGGGTGGCAAAGTTGCGGGTACGCAGGTAGACGGGGGCGCCGAACGGCTTGATAAGCTCGGCGCGGATCAGCCGGTTCTCGTCGAGGTATTCGGCATCGTCGTTGGTCATGGCGAGGATCCCCATCCACTGGAACTGGGTGGGACAGGGGTGGACGATACCGGAGGAGACCAGCTGGTGCACGTTGAGCACCCCGTCCCGCTTGTCCTGGATCACCCCGAGGCAGCCCACGTGCACGTCGCCGGAGAGGATCAGGGTCTTACAGCCAGCATCCTGCTGGCGCCGGATCCTGGCATTGTCCAGCAGCCGCATGATGAGCCGGGCCCGCTCCCCCTGATGGTCCTTGGCCCGCCAGTGATCCTTGAGATCGTCGGTCAGCTCCTCCTCCCAGGGGGTGGCATCCAGCGCCGCCTCGGTGAAGGAGAAGTCACGATAGACCACGGGCACCCCCGCCAGCACCAGCAGGTGGCCCGCATCGCAGGCGGCCAGCGCGTCGTTGATCTGATCCCACTGGGACGGGCTCATCACCTGGGCGCGGGTCCGGTTGGCCCGGTTGTCCAGCGCCAGGATCTGGTAGCCCCGAAAACTGAGCCGCCAGGAGTGGTGGCCCAGCTTGACCGGGTCCAGCAGGGAGACGTTGGCAACGGAGCGCAGCTGGAACAGCCGGAAATAGCGGGACGCGGCGGCATAGATGACCCGGTAGACGTCACAGCCCTGCAGATTGTCTGGCGACTCGGGATAGCTGCCCCAGCCATCGAAGATGTCGTGGTCATCCCACATCATGGCGCTCGGGATCCGGGCCAGCAGGCGCGCCACCTCGGGCCGCCCCCACTGCTTGCAGTAGAGATCGCAGTAGAAGCGATCGAGCTGCTCTTCCATGGTGCGAGTCGCCTTGCGTTTGACCTTCTCCGCCATGTCCAGCTCGTTCCAGGCCTTGAGGCTGGGCACCGTGGTCCAGAGGGAGTCGGCATAGACCTGATCGCCCCCCATCAGCAGCAGCGAGAAGGGATGCGTGGCGTGCTCGGCAGCCAGCTTGTCCCACATCACATAGGGCTGCGGGGTGGAGGTGAGCAGCTTGAAGTCGGAAAAACCGTTGCAGGAGGCGTACCCGATGCGTACCCGCTCCGCCGACCCAGGCAGATGAAACTGCCAGCGATCCTCACCGGCCAGATCCCGGGCGGGCTCCCCGTCCAGCAGGATCTGGTACTCCACGCTCGAACCCGCCTCGGCCGGGGTTGCCGTCCAGCTGACCCGCCAGAAGCCGCCCCTGGGAGTATCCGCCTGTTTGCCGGCGGCCAGCAGGCTGCCGTTGATCCTGACCCCGGCGCCCTTGCAGTCAGGCCCCGCCAAAAAACAGATGCTGTATTGCGTCTCCGCTTCGAGCCCCAGCAGGGGCCCCATCACCAGACTCGCCATTGCCTATCCCTCCGTGGTTGAACCCATGGAGCATAGTGAAACGGGCGTCCTTTGGTACTGCCCAAGCGGGCAGTCCATCTTTGGTCAGGCTTGTCCTAGCCCTTGCTCTTGAACTGTTTGGCGCTGCGCTTGGCCTGGGTACGACGATTGGCCTGCTTGTCACGGGGGGCGCGCTTGCCCTCCCCGCTGGCTGGCTGATCGGTGACCGGGAAGCCGGCGAGCTCGGCCAGCGGCAGCTCGCGGCCGGTGAGGGTGCGGATCGCCGCCAGGGTGTCGGCCTCGCCATGGCAGGTGAGCGAAATGGCGAGCCCGCTGCGTCCGGCCCGGGCGGTGCGGCCGATGCGGTGCACGTAGACGGGGGCGCTGGCGGGCAGATCCAGGTTGATCACCAGCGGCAGCGCCTCCACGTGAATGCCGCGCGCCATCAGATCGGTGGCCACCAGCACTCGCACCTTGCCCGCCTTGAAGTCGCCGAGCGCCTGCTCGCGCACCGCCTGCTCCTTCTCGCCGTGCAGCGCCGCCACCGCGATGCCCGCCTTGGCCAGCTTGCGGGCCACCCCGTCCGCGTCGTCCCGCGCGCTGATGAAGACCAGCACCTGCGGCCACTCGTGGGCCTTGAGCAGGCTGATGAGCGCCGGCACCTTGCTGCTCTTGTTGACCAGATAGAGGCGCTCCTCGATGTCGTCGGCCACGCTGTTGCGGGGATCCGCCTCCACCCGCACCGGCTCGTTCAGCAGACCGGTCGCCAGCGCATCCAGCTCGGCTGGCAGGGTGGCCGAGAACAGCAGGGTCTGACGCTCGACCGGCATGGCATTCAGCAGCCACTGGATGTCGGGCCAGAAGCCCATCTCCAGCAGCCGATCCGCCTCGTCCAGCACCAGATGGCGCAGCTGGCTCAGACCCAGCAATTGCTGGGCCAGCAGATCCCGCAGTCGCCCTGGGGTCGCCACCAGCAGTTGCGGCCCCAGCGCCAGTTCGGCCTGTTGCAGCTCTTGCGCCACCCCGCCGCACAGGGTCACCAGCCGCAGACCCAGCCCGGCGGCCGACCCCTGCAACGCCTCGCTCACCTGCACCGCCAGCTCTCGGGTCGGCACCAGCACCAGCCCCTGCACCCGATCGCTGGCCGGATCGAGGCGCTGCAGCAGCGGCAGGCCGAACGCCAGGGTCTTGCCGCTGCCGGTGCGGGCCAGTGCCAGCAGATCCCGTCCTGCCAGCGCGGCGGGAATGGCCAGTTGCTGCACCCGGGTCGGGCACTTGAGGTCGGCGGGCAGGGTCGCCAGCAGGGCGGGGGCGAGGGCTAGTTCATCAAAAGTCATGGGGCTACGCAGCTATCGACAGAATAGGGAGGTGGGGGCGAAGTCTAGTGAGCGGCAGACCATAAGTAAAATCCCATCCATCGCGGCCACTGGCCCGCACCCGGCCCGCCATGAGCAAAGCGGGCCTGACTACACTTCAGGGAACCTCCCCCGGGGACGTGACCAGACCATGACCAGACATCCCTCTCTGCTGCTGTTGCTGCTGCTTTGCCTGACGGGGCTGACCAGCCTCAGCCTCTCCCGCGCCGACACGGCGCCCGCCCCCGCCGCCAAACCGGTACGCATCCTCAACGCCCACCTCGGCGAGCTGCCGGGGCTCATCAACGCCGACAAGACCGGCCCCTTCGTCGATCTGGTGCGCGCCATCGATGATCTCTACCCCGAGGTGAGCATCCGGATCACCATCTATCCCCTCGCCCGGGCCATGGCCGGAGTGATCGCCGGCACCGCCGACTTCAGCCTGCCCGCCATCCGCAATCTGCAGGATGCCGACCTGCTGCCCTATCGCTTCAGCACCCGCAGCTTCGGCAAGGTCACCCACGTGCTCTACAGCAATACCGACCACCTCATCACCCCCGACATGGCCTACGGCATAGTGCCCACCAAACGGGATCTGCTGATCGAGGCGACCCCCGGCTTTCTGCCCATTCCGCTGCAACGGTCGATGAGCATAGAGCAGTCCCTGCGCAAGCTCTCGCGCGGGCGCATCGACGCCTTCATCTGGGCCCAGGAGGAGGCCGACCTGATGCTGCGCCAGCTCAAGCTGACCAACATTCACCGGGAGCACCTGGGGGATTTCGAGGATGTCTTCATCATCGCCAAGGGGCCTACCGGGGATGAAACGGATCGCTTCCTCGGCGAGGCAATCGAGCGACTCGCCGCCTCCGGCAAGCTGGCAGAGATCTACTCAAGGCTGCACCGCCCCCATGTCGAGTGGCAACCCCAGCCGGAGCCACTACCCGCCAAAGACGCGACCAAATCCCCCTGACTGTTCCATAAAAAAATCCCGCCGGGGCCATGCCTCGGCGGGATTTTTGTCAGTCTGCCTGCTTACAGTACGGCCAGGGCGGCGGCGTAGTTCGGCTCGTCGGCGACTTCGGCCACCAGCTCGCTGTGCAGCACCTTGTTCTCTTCATCCAGCACCACGATGGCGCGGGCAGCCAGACCCACCAGCGGGCCGGAGGAGAAGGCCACGCCGTAGTCCTGCAGGAAGGCGGCACCACGCAGGGTGGAGAGGGTCACTACCTTGTCCAGCCCTTCGGCGCCGCAGAAGCGGGACTGGGCGAACGGCAGGTCGGCGGAGATGCACAGCACCACGGCGTTGTTCAGCGCGCTGGCCTGCTCGTTGAACTTGCGCACGGAAGTGGCGCAGGTCGGGGTATCGACGCTCGGGAAGATGTTCAGGATCTTGCGCTGACCGGCGAAGCTCGCCAGGGTCAGATCGGAGAGATCCTTGGCCACCAGGGAGAACGGCTTGGCCTGCTCGCCAGCGACCGGGAAGTGACCGGCGACGGAGACAGGGTTGCCTTGCAGGGTAACGGAATTGCTCATGTTATGTCCTTGATTATCGAGGGAGGATCAGGCCCTCCAGTATAGGCCTGCCGGGCGGGGACAAACACCCGCCAACCACAGGGATATCGCCTCTGCCGGCAGCCTGTTGCGAGGCGCGGGAGAAAGGAGCTTGACCTTGGACTTAACACCAAGGTTTACACTCGGCTCAGTTATCGAAGATCTCGCACCGGCGGGATCCATCCAAGAGGGACTCATCATGAGCAAATCCTGCTGCAGCCATCAACACGCCGCCGCCCCCATCAAGGCCGTCAGCAAGAGCGCTGCGCCCCAGGCCGAGCACCAGCACGACAGCCACTGCTGCGACCAGGCAGCACCGGTCAGCTGCTGCGCGAGTCAGGCCCCCCATGATCATCAGGATCATGCCGCCAGCGACGCTCCCGAGGGGGAAGAGCCCCCCAGAGGGGGTTGTTGCGCCACTCCGCCGCCCACCCATACCCATGCCCATGACGGGGAGCACGACCACCATGAGCATGCTGTCGCGGCAGAACCTCCGCTGGACGCCCCCGAGCAGAACAGCCGCCGCCACAGCTGGCAGGTACTGGGGATGGACTGCCCCAGCTGCGCCCGCAAGATAGAGACCGCCGTCAGCCGGGTGAGCGGCGTGCAACAGGCCCGCGTGCTGTTTGCCACCGAGAAGCTGGTGGTGGATCTGGCCCCCGGCCTCTCCCCCGATCCCGTCACCGCCGCCGTGCTGGCCGCCGGCTTCCAGCTCAAGGGCGAGCGCAACGGCAAGCAGGAACCCGGCCGCGAGCGCGGCCCGCTGCAGACCCTGCTCGCCAAATATTGGCAGCCGCTGTCGCTGGCCGGCCTGATGCTGGTGGCGGCCCTGCTGCCGAGCCAGATTGGTCAGCCGCTGTTTACCCTGGCCACCCTCTGGGGGTTGTGGCCCATCTCCCGCAAGGCGTGGGCGCTGACCAAGAGCGGCTCCCCCTTCGCCATCGAAACCCTGATGACGGTCGCCGCCGTGGGGGCCCTGTTCCTCGGCGAAACCGCTGAAGCGGCCATGGTGCTGCTGTTGTTCATGCTGGGCGAACATCTGGAGGCCTACGCCGCCGGCCGCGCCCGCGCCGGGGTCACCGCCCTGATGGCGCTGGTGCCCGACAAGGCGCTGCGCATCCGCACCACTGCCGAGGGCGAGGTGCGCGAAGAGGTCGGCGCCGACCAGCTGCGCCCCGGTGACATCATCGAAATCGCCCCGGGCGCCCGCCTGGCCGCCGATGCCCGCCTGCTCGACGCCCTCGGCGCCTTTGACGAGAGCGCCCTGACCGGCGAATCCATCCCGGTGGAGCGCCGCCAGGGTGACAAGGTGCCTGCCGGCAGCCTGGCGGCGGATCGGGTGCTGCGCCTCGAGGTGGTGTCAGAACCCGGCAACAACGCCATCGACCGCATCCTGCATCTCATCGAAGAGGCCGAGACCCAGCGCGCCCCCATCGAGCGCTTCATCGACCGCTTCAGCCGCTGGTATACCCCGGCCATGATGCTGGTTGCCCTGCTGGTGGTGCTGGTACCGCCGCTCGCCTTCGGCCAGAGCTGGGACGAGTGGGTCTATCGCGGGCTGGCGCTGCTGCTGATCGGTTGCCCCTGCGCCCTGGTCATCTCCACCCCGGCGGCGGTCACCTCGGCACTGGCGGCAGCCACCCGGCAGGGGGCCCTCATCAAGGGGGGCGCTGCGCTGGAGCGCCTCGCCCACATCGATACCGTGGCCTTCGACAAGACCGGCACCCTGACCCTGGGCAAGCCGCAGCTGACCGAACTGGTGAGCCTCAATGGCCAGCCTGAGGCCGAACTGCTGGCACTGGCGGCGGCCATCGAGCAGGGCTCCCACCACCCGCTGGCCCGCGCCGTGGTAACGGCGGCCAGCGAACGGGGCCTCAGCCTCGCTACGGCCCAGGCGCTGCGCGCCCTGCCCGGCATGGGCGTGGAAGGTCGCATCGACGGCACTCTCTGGCAACTGCTGGCACCAAACCGGGTCGCCACCCTGGATGCCGCGATGCAGGCCCGGGTCGCCACCCTGGAGCAGCAAGGCAAGACAGTCGTGGTGCTCGGTCAGCCTGACGCCGCCCCGGCCGCCCTGCTGGCCCTGCGCGACCAGATCCGGCCGGAAGCGGCTGCGGCGCTGCAAGAGCTCAACCAGCTCGGCCTGCAGAGCATCATGCTGACCGGTGACAACCCCCGCGCCGCCGAGGCCATCGCCGGTGAGCTAGGCATGGGCTGGCGCGCCGGCCTGCTGCCGGAGGGCAAGGTCGATGAAATCGCCAAGCTCGGCCTCAGCCAGAAAGTCGCGATGATCGGCGACGGCATCAACGACGCGCCGGCCATGAAGCGGGCCAGCATCGGCATCGCCATGGGAGGCGGTACCGACGTGGCGCTGGAGACCGCCGATGCGGCGCTGACCCACAACCAGCTCGGCGGGGTCGCCGCCATGATCCGGCTCTCCCGTGCGGCACTGGCCAACATCCACCAGAACATAGCGCTGGCGCTGGGGCTCAAGGCCATCTTCCTGGTCACCAGCCTGCTCGGCATCACCGGCCTGTGGATTGCGGTGCTGGCCGACACAGGCGCCACCGCCCTGGTCACCGCCAACGCCCTGCGCCTGCTGCGCAAGCGCTAAGCCGGCCGTTAACGGCACAACCAACAGCCGCCCCAACGGGGCGGCTTTTTTATTGCCTCGCCCACAGCAAAGAAAAAGCGCGGCTGCCGGTCGGCAGTCGCGCTTTGCTTACTCTCTCGGAGTTATCCCACCCTTGGCGAGGTGGAATTCAACCCTGGGGTGCCGAGCCAGCCCCGGGCTTGATGGGAATGACTACTTGACGCTGCACTCCTGGATCACAGCGGTACCGGCCTTGGTGCCGGCCGGGTCAACCTTCACCAGCACGCTCCACAGCCCCTGCGGCAAGGTGATGCTGTTGTTGGCACTGCCCGGCTGGGAGAAACCGATGGCATAACCCGTCTCCGCCGTTACCGCGCCGCCACCGTTGAGCAGGTACTCCTTGCTCCAGTCCTCGTTGGCCACCTTGAACTCGGTGCTGCCGGTGTAGTTGAAGGCCGCCTGATAGATGGCCAGATCGCCGTCCATCCCCTTGTAGCTCAACTGGTACTGGGGCTGAGCGGCCCAGCCGGAGAGCTCGCCCTTGACGAACAGGTTGTAGCCGAGCGGATTGCCCGCCACCGTGTCCAGCACCTTGCAGCTCTGCACCGGCTCGGTGAAGCTGACGCTCAGGGTCGGCTTGTCCTTGTTCATGGCGGTAAACACGAACTTGTAGCTGCCCGCCTTGGCCAGATCGAGCCCGATGTTGCCGGTATCGCCACCCTTGCAAAGGGTCAGCGGAGTGCCGACCACCAGCTTGTCACCCGCATTGCAGCTGCCGTAGTTGAGGGGACCCCAGCTGGCATCCGCGATCTTGACGTTGGTGGTGCCCAGCTTGTCGCTGCTCACCTCGGTGGTGAACTCGTACATGAAGTTGCTGCTGAAGGTCATCTGGTTGGTGTTGCCCCACTCATTGAGGAACCCCTTCAGATAGACGGCGGTGTCACCGAACGGCGGTACCGTGCTCAGATCAGTCTTCTTGCCGACCGGCAGGCCAGTGCCCTGGGCACCGCTCTGCGGTTTGACGAACACCGCTGCCGACCAGGCACCCAGGGTCAGGGTACCGCCATTGACGGCCGCATCGCGGGCGATGCTCTCGCCGCCATGGTGGGCCGGGCTCAGCTGCAGGCTGGTCAGGTCGATGGGCTGATCGTTGCCGTCACGGAAGTCACTGATGCTCTGGGGAGCATTGGTGGCGTTGATCATCACCACCAGACCGTCGATGGCCGGATCCAGATCCGCCCCCGCATTGATGCCGTCATCCACCGTCATCACGATGAGGCCGGGCTCCTGATCCGGGCCGGTATTGCGGAAGTCGACCCGCTTGATCACCTCGGCGCCGCTGCCCAGACGCAGCAGACGTGAGGATTGACGCAGCTCGGCCAGCTCCTGATAGAAGCCCACCATGGTCGCCATGTCGGCACCGCTCGGCTTGACGTGCTTGCCGAGTACTTTCTCGATCAGCGGATAGTTGTCGCCATCCTTGTCCTTGCGCGGCAGCCCCTTGTCGAAGTTGTTGTCGGCCAGGGTGTAGTCGACCCGGTTGTACCAGTCACCCGAGTCGTAGCTGTCCCGCTCCATGGACTTGGAGCGCAGCAGCTCGACACCGGCGTGGGTGAAGGGAATGCCCTGCCCCAGCATGGCGGTGGCGAGCGATACCCCCTGCATCCGCACCAGATCGGCCCCTTGCGGCGCCTTGTAGATCAGGTTGTCGAACAGGGTCTGGTTGTCGTGCTTGTCGACGTAGTTCTGGATTTCGGTCGGATCCTGGGCGTAGCCCGCCGGTTGACCGTTGTAGTCGATGTCGGAGCCCTTCTTCGGCATCCCGTCCTTGTCGGTCAGGATGAAGTCCTTGAGGTTGCCGGCCATGCCGAGGCGCACCAGATCGGCCTGATGCAGGGCAGTAGCGCGATCGACACCGTCCATCTCGTTGGCATCCACCAGGGCGCCGTTGCCAAAGCCCTGGGTCTTGCGAATGGTGTCGCCGCCGTCGAACGGACTGCCGCCGCGCACCGCATCCCGCAGCCGGTCGGAGAAGGAGCCGATGCCGGTGCCGGCCAGGTGTTTCTGGGTCGCCTGCACGAAGCGCTTGTCATCCTGCACCTCGCCGAAGTTCCAGCCCTCGCCGTAGAAGTACATCTCGGGGTTGACCTGCTTCACCGCGGCCAGCGCCTGCACCATCTGATCTTTCGGGTGGTGGCCCATCAGGTCGAAGCGGAAGGCGTCGATCTTGTAGTCGCGCGCCCAGGTGACCAGAGAGTCATCCATCAGCTTGGCGAACATGGCGTGTTCCGGCGCCGTGTTGGAGCAGCAGGTGGAGTTCTCCACCGAGCCGGTCTCCGGATTGAGGCGCTGATAGTACCAGGGCACTATCTTGTCGAGCACCGACTTGGGTCCCAGGCCCGCCTCGTTGGTGTGGTTGTAGACCACGTCCATCACCACGTTCATGCCGATGTTCTGCTTGATGGCCTTGACCATTTCGCGGAACTCCAGGATGCGCTGGCTGCCCTCGGCGTTGGTGGCGTAGGAGCCTTCCGGGGTGGTGTAGTGGTAGGGGTCATAACCCCAGTTGAAGGAGTCGACGCCGCGCAGATAGCCGTAGAGCTCCTGCACCTGTGGGTTCTCCTTGCTGTCGCCTCCTTGCAGATCGCCAAGCACGGCCTCGATGGTCTGGCCGCTGCTGCAGTAGCTGGCGAACTTGGAGTTCTGCACCTCGGGGTTGACCTGGCACAGCTTGCCGAAGTCGTCGCTGATGTTGGCGACCTTGGCCGGATCCTCGTTGACGGTGGCGATGTCGAACACCGGCAGCAGGTGCAGGTGGCTGACGCCGCTCTTGGCCAGCGCCTGCAGGTGCTTGACCGGCGCCGTGTCAGTGTCGGTCAGGCCGAGGAACTTGCCGCGGTGCTCGGCCGGGGTGGAGTCGTCGTTGCCGGTCAGATCGCGGACATGGGCCTCATAGATGGTGATGTCGGCGGGGTTTTGCTGGCTGTGGGGTGCCTTGAGGCTGTCCCACCCTTCCGGCTTGAGGGCCGGATCGTTGAGATCCACCACCTGGCTGAACTCGGAGTTCATCGCCAGGCTCAGGGAGTAGGGGTCGGTCACCTGATAGGATTCCAGCTTGCGGCTGACCGGGTGATAGACCTGGATGTCGTAGCGGTAGAACTTGCCCACCAGCTCGCTGCCACCCTGCACGCTCCAGCTGCCGCTGGCCTCGTCCAGGGTCATGGTGCGCTCGCCGAGCGGCTTGTGCTGGCCGTCGAACAGCGCCAGCTTGACCGACCTGGCGGTCGGCGCCCACAGCCGGAAGGTGACATTGCCCCCCTCGACCACGGCGCCATAAGTCAGCTTGGTGGCCGCTTCGCTGTAGAGGGCATCGAGGGCGCCGGCGCTCTGCACCAGGGTCGCCCCCTGCAGAATGCCGTCGGCATCGGTGCCGATGGCCACCAGTTCACCCTTGAGCAGCGGCTTGAGGTCCTTGCCAGCTGGCAGGGCGAAGGCGGCGGCATCCTTGAGGTGCGGATACTTGGCCTGCTGCTCGGCGGTCAGGCTGGTCGGAGCAAGGGTGATGTAGGGGAAGTCGAACACCCCTTCCGCGTTGGCCTTGATGGTGCCGGACTCGGTGTAATAGAGGCGCACATGGGGCTTGTCCTTGCCCCCTTGCCAGATCAGGGTGTTGCCGTCGATCAGGTGGGCACTGGCGCCCGCCACACCGAAGGCGGCGGTGAAGGCCTCGGCGCGGCTGCCGAAGATCTCGTTCTTGCCGGCGACGATGGCCACGGTGCGGTCCGGGTGATCGCTGAAGACCACCTTCATGTCGCTGCCGGTCAGGTTGGCCAGATCGCCGTTGCGGGCGATGAAGTTGATGCAGCCTTCCAGCTTGCTAAGGGGCACCACCCAGCTGGGGCCGAAGCCGTCAGCCGCGGCCGGGGTGTTGACCTTGTCATCCCAGCCCGCGTTGAGGCCGCTCTCGGCGGTGGCGCTGCAGGCGTCGTTGTTCCACAGGTGCAGGCTGTAGTTGGCGAAGGGGCCAGTGACCCCGCGCGCCGCACTGGTCTGGGTATCCACCAGGGCGATCACCGCCTGATCGGGCCCGGCCACCAGTTGCTCGGCAGGGGGTTGCACATTGGGTAGACGGGCGACGGGGCCGTCCGTGGGGTCAGGGGTGGAGGGGGAGGAGCTGTTGTCATTGCAGCCGGACAAAAGCGCGAGCAGTGAGGCTGTTACCAGCGCCACTTTGGTCTTTTTCATATCCATTTTTTTATAATTCCCGCTGTAGTTAGTCTCGATATCCGAGTACCCGGTCATTGCCGAGCGGTGCCATATTAATCAGCAGAAATCGTTTCAAATGTGAGCAGGGGGGCAAAAAAGTTAACCGCTTTCAACAAGATAACGTTTTCATAACGAAAATCGGATCGGGCTCACAGACCTGCCGCCCGATTCGGCACATACCTGCGGGCAGAGCCATGATGTCTGGAAAAATTGATTTCCGATCAAATGGATAAGTGGATACGGCAAGAGAGAGGGAGCCACGACAGATGAAGCGGATTGAAGAGCAGGCCAGGCGGCTGGACCTGGAGTATCAAGAGATTGCCCAGCTGTTTGACCAATTTTGTCAGCAGGCGGGGACGCTCGCCGAGCAGTACCACTTCTTCAACTGGCCGGATTATGAGGATACCCCGCCCCTCGCCCGGGCCTTCACCCTGCTGGGGGAGCCACGGGAGCTGCGGCTGCGCTGCCAGCCGGGGGAGCGCGGCAGTTTGAGCGGGCTGATCCAGGTGTGCGGCGAGGAGGGCACCATCCACGCCAGCCTCGGCTTTCGGGCCGACGGCCACCTGCTGCTGGAGTCGGGCCGGCTGCTGGACAACCCGCCCGAGCTGCTGCTCAAGCTGCTGCTCGGCGCCATCTGGCAGCACAAACCGGAGGATGTGCAGGGCCAGCCGCACTGAGCCAGAAAAAGCAGGAAGGGGCCTTGGCCCCTTCCTGCTGTTGCGAGCGGTCAACCGGCCAGGATCAGGCGGCGCTCACCTCTATGGTGACGTGCACCAGCTCCTCGTGGATGGCGAGCCGGGCGCGGATCTCGCTGGCGGAAACCGGCGCCGCCATCAACAAAGAGAGCACGCAGGCATACTGCTGCTGGCCCACCCGCCAGACGTGCAGATCGCGCACTTCGGCGTCCGGCAACTCGGCGATCACCTCGCGGATCTCCGCCACCAGCGGCGCATCCATCTCGGCATCCAGCAGCACCCGGCCAGAGTCGCGCAGCAGGCCCCAGGCCCACACCGCCACCAGCCCGGCCCCCACTATGCCCATCAGGGGATCCAGCCAGTCGGCCCCCCACAGCATGCCCCCCACCAGCGCCAGAATGGCCAGCACCGAGGTAGCCGCATCCGCCAGCACGTGGATGTAGGCGGCGCGCAGGTTGAGATCCTGATGACCGTGATGCTGGCCATGATCGTGCGGGTGAGCGTGGTCGTGATGATCATGATGGTGGTCGTGACCGTGCCCATGGTGGTGACCGTGATCATCCTTGAGCAACCAGGCGCAGGCCAGGTTCACCAGCAGGCCGACGATGGCGATGACGATGGCCTGCTGATAGTGGATCGGGCTGGGATCCAGCAGCCGGAACACCGACTCGAACAGCATCATGCCGGCCACCCCCACCAGCAAGAGGGCGCTGGTAAAGCCCCCCAGCACCTCGATCTTCCAGGTACCGAAGCTGAATCTGTGGTCGCGGGCGAAGTGGCGGGCGGCGCGGTAGGCCAGCACCGACAGGCCGAGCGCCAGCGCGTGGGAGCTCATGTGCCAGCCGTCGGCCAGCAGCGCCATGGAGTTGTAGAACCAGCCGCCGCCGATCTCCGCCACCATCATGATGACGGTCAGCAGCACGGCCCAGCGGGTCTTCTGTTCGGCCAGCGGATTCCCTTCGTGGACGACGGGTTGGTGGCAGTGGGATGAGACAAGGGATGACATGGATTTCTCCTGAGGACGACAATGCAATATACTATACCCCAGTATAGTTTTATTGATCGAGAGGATCTTGCATGTCACACACCATTCACGGCAAGAAGAAGCTGCTGGCGCGGGTGCGCCGCATCAAGGGGCAGGCTGGGGCACTGGAGAGCGCGCTGGAGCAGGAGAGCGACTGCGCCGCCATCTTGCAGCAGATCGCGGCCATTCGCGGCGCCGTCAACGGCCTGATGCTGGAGGTGCTGGAGGGCCACATGCGCGAGCATCTCGGCGCCGAAGAGGCGACCCCGGCCGAGCGGCTTGAGGATCTGGATCAGGTGGTGCGGGTACTGCGATCCTATCTGAAGTAGAGCCGGTGGATGAGGCCATGCGTAGCCCCGCCTCATCCCGTTTACGGCTGGGCGGTGTCGGCCCGCCAGCCCGCTCCCCTTTCAGACTTGAGCCCTCGCCGGCTTTACGCCATGATGACCGCCGATCATTGATCGCCATACCCTGGATTCCATTTCGCAAGGACCCCCCATGTTTGAACACGTCGATGCCTATGCTGGCGACCCCATCCTGACCCTGGTCGAGACCTTCCACAAAGACACCCGCGAGCAGAAGGTGAACCTGGGGATCGGCCTCTATTACGACGAGCAGGGCCGCATTCCGCTGCTGGCCTCGGTACAGCAGGCCGAAGCCCAGCGCGCCGCCGCCCCGACCCCCCGCCCCTACCAGCCGATGGAAGGCGCCGCCAACTACCGCACCGCGGTGCAGCACCTGCTGTTTGGCGCCGACCACGAAGCGGTCAAGGCGGGTCGCATCGCCACCATCCAGACCATCGGCGGCTCGGGTGCCCTGAAGATCGGCGCCGATCTGCTCAAGCGCTACTTCCCGACCTCCGAGGTGTGGGTCAGCAATCCCACCTGGGACAACCACAAGGCGATGTTCGAGGGCGCCGGCATCAAGGTGCACGACTACCCCTACTACGATGCAGCCACCGGCGGCGTGCAGTTTGACGCCATGATCGACTGCCTGAGCAGCCTGCCGGCGAAAAGCATCGTGCTGCTGCACCCCTGCTGCCACAACCCGACCGGAGTGGATCTCTCCCGTGCCCAGTGGGACCAGGTGATCGCGCTGGTGGTCGAGAAGAATCTCATTCCTTTCATGGACATCGCCTATCAGGGCTTCGGTGACGGGCTGGAAGAGGATGCCTACGCCATTCGCGCCATGGTGGCCGCCGGCGTCAGCTTCTTCGTCAGCAACTCCTTCTCCAAGAACCTCTCCTTCTACGGCGAGCGTTGTGGCGGCCTGTCGGTCATCTGCCAGGATGCCGAAGAGGCGAGCCGGGTGCTGGGCCAGATGAAGGCCACCGTGCGCCGCAACTACTCCAGCCCCCCCACCCACGGCGGCCAGATCACTGCGGCCGTGATGAACGATGCCAGCCTGCATGCCATGTGGGTCGGTGAGGTGACCGAGATGCGCACCCGCATCAAGGCGATGCGCGAGAAGCTGTTCGAGGTGCTGAGCGCCAAGGTGCCGGGCCGCGATTTCAGCTACTTCATCAACCAGCGCGGCATGTTCAGCTACACCGGCTTCACCCCGGAGCAGGTGGACAGACTGCGCGAGGAGTTCGCCGTCTACCTGGTGCGCTCAGGTCGCATGTGCGTGGCGGGCCTCAACAGCCGCAACGTCGACTACGTGGCCGACGCCATGGCCGCCGTGCTCAAGGGCTGATCC
Organism: Aeromonas sp. V90_14; assembly: GCF_029967615.1. Lineage (NCBI taxonomy): Bacteria > Pseudomonadati > Pseudomonadota > Gammaproteobacteria > Aeromonadales > Aeromonadaceae > Aeromonas > Aeromonas sp. V90_14. The sequence goes on from NZ_JASCAS010000043.1 coordinate 139,298, forward strand.
CCGCAAGCCCCGCTCAGGCGGGGCTTTTTGTTTGTCCCGTTTGCTTGTGGAACCGTTATGGATCTCATTGCCCTCTCCCGCCTCGGCGGTCGCCATCTGGTTACCCTGCATCTGCTGCTCGACAGCCAGAGCGTCACCCGCACCGCCGAGCGGCTCTGCACCACCCCCTCCACCGTCAGCAAGACCCTCAACCAGCTGCGGGATCTGCTCGGCGATCAGCTGCTCTACCGCCAGGGCAACCAGCTGTTGCTGACCCCGTTCGCCGAGCGGCTCGGCCCCACCCTGCACCGGCTGCTGAGCGAACTGAACGGCCTCACCGGCCAGGGCGGGTTCGATCCCGCCAGCTGGCAGGGGCAGCTGAAATTCGCCCTGCGCGAGAGCGGCATGGTCTGGCCCATGGGGCCCATTCTGGCGCAGCTGATGCGCGAGGTGCCGGGTCTGGTGCCCGACATTCGCAACAAGGATGAGCAGGGGCTGGCGGCCCTGGCGGCGGGCAAGCTGGACTTCGTGATCCTGCCCCACGATCAGAGCCAACCCCTGCCCCGCCAGCAAGGGCTGGTGTGGGAGACCCTGCGCGAGGACAAGCTGGTCTGCCTGCTGCGCGCGGATCACCCGGCGCTGGCGCGATCCTGGGATCTCGATGCCTACCTGAGCTGGCGCCATATCGCCATTCGCGATCAGGAGCTGGCCAATCCCTTCTTCGAACAGAGCCTGGCCCAGTTGCAGGTGCGCCGGCAGATCGCCGCCATCCTGCCGGATTTTGGCAGTGCGGCAGCCCTGCTGCGCCAGAGCGATCTGATCCTCACCGCCATCGGTGGCTGGGCCGAGCAGGCGGCCCCCCACGCTCTGGTGAGCAGGCCGGTCCCCTTCGATTACGGCGCCGTCACCCACAGCCTGGTATGGTACGGCCCCGCCGGAGAAGAGCCGGCCCGGCGCTGGTTCCGCCAGCGCATCCTGCAACTGGCCCGCGAGCTGGGATGAGGACGACCATGCCCGGCACACGCTGGCCGGGCATGGTGGGTGTCAGGGTTTCTTGGTGTAGATGGGGCTGGGGAAGGGAGAGACGTTGTTGCCCAGTTCGGTGATGCGGGCGGCCCCCTGCTTGCGCACCTGATCGACCCGCAGCACGTGGTGCATGGGGATCATGGTGCGATTGACGTCGGCAAATTCACTCTTCAACTTCTCGTGGCTGGGGTCGACGATGAGCGCCGTGTGGTTGTCCCACACGAAGTTGGCGATCTCGATGAAGCCGAACAGCTGACCCTGGCTCACTTCCCTGACATAGACTTCGTAACGCTCGTTGTGACAAATGAACTGCACTCGATATAAGGCGTTGGATTCACTCATGTTCGTCTGTTGATGGTGGGCGATTGACCCATTCTAGCCGCCACCTCGCAGAGCTCAAATAGACAGCAATCACAGTTACGTCATCTCAAGACTCAGGCAGCAAAAAAGCCACGCCAAACCGCTCGGTTCGCCGTCCAATCTTGCCTTGTAGTATCAAATCCCTTTGCGATCAGTTGATTAGCACCCGGCTATTCAGAGCAGGGGCGGCAGGCTGACCGGGCCAAGCCCGGCCATCGTCAGCGCAGCAGCCAGCTGCTCCAACTCCTCTCGCGCCGCCTCTGGCCAGCCCTGCGCCGTCCCGCGCACGCCGTGATGGCGAAAGCCGTTGAGGCGGATGGGTACGGGCCCGAGGGAGAGCAAGAAGGCGGCGAGCCCGCCCTCCAGCGTGCCGTCGGCGGCGAGATAATCGCTCTGCCCCGGCACCTGCAGCAGGCGCACCTCCGCCAGCTTGCCCGCCTGCGCCAGCAGTTGCAGCGACGCCAGCACCCGCTCGCGGCCATAGCCGGTCAGCGTGTGATGCACAGCGTCGCGCCACCCCTTGAGATCGATCATGGCGCCGTCCAGTACCGGCAGCAGCCGCTGCCAGCCAGCCTCGGCGAGCGAACCGTTGCTGTCGAGCAGGCAGCCGAGATGGGCCAGATCCGGCGCCTCCTTGATGGCCGTAAACAGCGCGATCACGAACGGCAGCTGGGTGGTGGCCTCACCGCCGGAGATGGTAATGCCGGTCAGCAGCGGGCCGTAGCGGCGCAGCAGGGCCAGCACCTCGGCCACCGTCATGGTGGCGGTCTTGGGGCTGGCGCTGCGGGGGCAGACATCGAGACAGGCATCGCAGTCGGTGCATTGCGCCGCCTGCCAGCTCACCCGCCCCCCGTGCAGGGTCAGCGCCCCGCTCGGGCAGCCGGGCACGCAGTCACCGCAATGATCGCAGAGGCCGATGGTGTGCGGGTTGTGACAACCGGGGCAGGCGAAGTTGCAGCCCTGCAGAAACAGCACCAGCCGGTTGCCGGGGCCGTCCACGCAGGAGAAGGGCAGCCAGCGGCTCACCGTCGCGGTGCGCGCCGCCCCTGCCCGCCTGCCGCACTCAGTAGTCACACAGGGTCGCCTCGCGCCCCACCACCCGCGGCGCCCGCTGGCGGATCCCGGTCAGTTCGCTCGCCTCGGCGCCGAGGCAGGTGGTCTGCAGCCGCGATCCCTCGGTCGCGAAGCGGGCCACGTCGCTCTTGCGGATCATGTAGCCGGTCACCCGCACCAGATCGCTGTCCGCCACGTTGGCGGTGAACTCGCGCATGCCGATGGCGAGCGCCCCCTTGCAGAGCTGCAGCAACGCCTGCGGGTTCTGGCGGATGGTGGGATCCAGGGTCAGGATCTCGCTGATCCCGGAGTGATAGAAGCCGTGGTGTGGCGCCAGCGCCAGCACGTGGCTGGCGGGATCCGGCTCCTCGCCATAGGGGATGCGTACCCCGGGGGTCACCCCGCGATCCACGCTGAGCCCGCCCTGGGAGTGGAGCAGGGCGCGACCGCCCCAGGCGTGCACCTGCGGCGTTTCGCTCACGTGGCGGGCGAGCTGGGCCGAGATGCGGTAGCCCAGCTGGTTCGCCTCCTCGTCACGGCCGTAGCGCTCCGGCAGATTCTCCTTGTCCATCAGAAGGTTGACCGCCTCGGCCATGCCGTAGATGCCGAACATGGGCACGAAGCGATCCTCTTCCAGCAGCCCCTCCTGCACCAGGAAACTGTCGAAGAAGCCAGACTCCTGGTGCAGGAAGGCGGCACGCGCCTCGATCAGACGGGAGGCGAGGCGGCAGTAGTGGGGCAACAGGCAGCCCAGGAAGTCGTCGATACCGTGGGCCTGCTCGGCCACCCGCTTGAGGGAGACCCGCACCAGGGTGTTGGCGCCACCCGCCTGGGGCAGGGCGTTGTAGCAGCTGACGATGCCGAAGCCGCGCTCATCGAAGGTGTTGCGATGAAGCGGGTAGTTGGCGATATGAGGCTTGCTGCAGGCCGCGATGTTCTTCACCCCCTGCAGCAACAGGCTGTCCGGGGTCTGCGCCGGATCGTGGAACAGGGTGAGGTTGGGGGCCACCTGCTTGAGATCGCCGTCGATGCGCAGGATCAGGCGGCAGAGCCGGTTGTCATCCGGGCCTATGTTGACGTGCATGAAGGCATCCGGTAGCACCCGGTCCAGGTAGATCCAGAACCCCTTCAGCTTGCGATAGAGGGCCTCGTCATCCAGCTCACCGACGAAGGGCAGCAGCAGGTGGTCGAGCCGGCCCAGCCAGACCGGCATGCCGGTGACGGAGGGCACGTGGTGGTAGAGGATGCGCAGGGCATCGAGCGCCTCGTCAAAATCCTGCGGCGGTGCCAGCTCCAGCCAGGCCGAGCCCTGGCGCAGAAACTTCTCGTAATCCGGCAGCACATAGCGCGGCTTGTAGGGGGCGTGCCCCTCGAACATGTCGCAGACAAAGCCCTTGGCCATCGCCTCGCTCACCTCGGCGGGCAGCTCGGGATAGGGCAGCGCATTTTCGGCGGCCAGCGCCAGGGCATGGCTCTTCTGGGCCGGTGACAGCAGGGGATCGCGCACGATGCGCTGGCAGGTTTCGGTGAAGGACATGGCTCGCTCCTCGACGGATGGGAGCTAAATCCTCACACTTGAGAGGTGTTTTTTGAAGTGACATTCACAACATGGCGGATATCCAATAAAGACATCCGCCATGCAAGATCACGGGCCTAGCCCGGCCAGGGCAGCAGCTGGGCCACGCCCCCCTGCCAGCGCAGCAGGAAGAAGCCCCCCATGCCGACCACCACCACCAGCAGGGTCGGCAGCCGCAGCAGGGTCAGCGCCGTCACCAGCAGGGTGGCGACCAGGTAGTCCGGATCCCAACTCAGCCCAGTGCCAGGCTGATAGCTGAAGACGATGGGCAGCCAGATGGCGGTCAGCACCGACTGGGCCGAGAAGCTGAGGAAAGCCCCCATTTCGGCACCCGGCTGATAGCGGGTCAGCCGCGAGAAGAAGGCGAAGCGGTTGAAGAAGGTGATCAGGGCCAGCAGGCCTATCATCAGCCAGCTCATGATTACCTCCTCATCCGGTGCAGCACATAACCCACCAACATGCCGGAGAGCGCCGAGATGATGATATAGACCTCCGCCAGCAGCGGCTTGGTGAGCAGCGCCATGGCACCACTCACCAGGGTAGCCGCCACCATGGGCAGGTTCTTCATGGCGGGAATGGTCATGGCGATGAAAGTGGCGGCGATGGCGAAGTCCAGCCCCATCTGATCCAGTCCGTCGATGTACTGACCGGCGGCGATGCCGAGCAGGGTCGCCACATTCCAGAACAGATAGAAGACGAAGCCGGCGATGAGCGCATAGGCCGGATCGAAACGGCCGCTGCGCTCCCGGTCTTTGAGCGCCACCGCGAACATTTCGTCGGTCAGGAAGAAGGCCAGACTGGCGCGCCAGCGCAGGGAGAGCGGCAGCACGTCGCGGCGAAAGGTGAAGCCGTAGAGCAGATGCTGGGAGGTGATGACGAAGGTGGAGCCCATGATGGGCAACAGCGGCGTGCCCGCCCCGAACAGGGTGGTGGCCGAGAGCTGGGCGGCGCCGGCATAGACCAGCAGCGACATCAGCTGGGCCTGCAGCGGGCTCAGCCCCACCTGCAGCGCCAGGGCGCCGCACAGGATCCCCCAGGGGATCACCGAGACGGAGAGCGGCAAAATATCGATGGAGGCGCGCCACCAGAGCGCGCGGGTACTCTCGGCCCCGACGGGCCGGGAGCAGGTTGCTGATGGCATGGGATCATCCTTGTTGCGTCCACGGCGAGCCGGAAAAACTAGCACAGCAAGGGGACGGATACCAAGAGGCTGCGGGTAAAGAAAGAGGATGGAGTCAGAACAGGGGGAGCCAAAAAACAGAACGCCACCCGAAGGTGGCGCGCTGCAGAGAGTCAGGGCTGAATGACGATGGGGGTGCCGGGTTCGATGGCGTTCCACACTTCGTCCAGATCCTTGTTGAGCATGGCGATGCAGCCATTGGTCCAGTTGGACGGCTGCAGGCGGGTGTTGCCTATGCTGTTGCGCTGACCATGGATCATGATCATGCCACCCGGTCGCACACCCATCTCGTTGGCCGCCTTGATGTCGTCCAGATTCGGGTAGTTGATGTGGATGGCCTTGTAATAGTTGGAGTTGGTCTTCTTGTAGTCGAGGATGTAACGGCCTTCCGGCGTGCGCTGATCCCCTTCCCGCTGCTTGTGCCCCTTGGGAGCCGGACCCAGAGCGATCCAGTAGCGTTTGACCTCCTTGCCATCCTTCATCAGGGTCAGGCTATAACTCGATTTCTTCACCACCACCATATCGGCGGACAGGGTGGCAAAACTCAATGCGGGCCACAGCCCCAGCAAACACAGTAATACGGCTCTCATTCCATCCCTCGGCAAGCCTCTGGTAAGGGCTTTTCTGTTACCAAATCATCTGAACTGCACCGCCTCGTGTGGCGGGCGAGCGCCATCATATTGGATCGCCATCAATACTCAATATATCCAGAGAAACATATCCCGCGCCATCTTTTATAGATTGTTACAATTAACTGCCAAAACAACGGGATAACCCCCCTATCTCGGGATAGTCCCGGGCGGGACATTGGGGGAAGATAAGGCGCTTTTCACCTCTCAGGAACCTCACGATGCGATACCGACTCTCCCTGCTGCTCCTGCTGCTCTGCTCCTCCCTGCAGGCGGCCGAGCCGCTCTGGCTGCGCGAGCCCGCCCTCTCCCCCGACGGCAAGCAGCTTGCCTTCACCTGGCAGGGCCGCGTCTACCTGAGCGCGGGGGATGGCGGCCCCGCCGTGCCCCTCACCGATGGCAACTACCTGAGCCAGCGCCCGCTCTGGTCGCCGGATGGCAAACTCATAGCCTTTGCCGCCAACCTCTACGGCAACGAAGACGTGTTCGTGGTGCCGAGCCGTGGCGGCGAGATGGTGCGGCTGACCCGGGATTCGCGCCCCGATCTGCCCCAGGCCTTCAGCGCCGACGGCAAGCAGCTGTTGCTGAGCAGCCAGCGCCTGACCGACCCCGACGCCGATCACTTCGTGGCACAAGGCTACCAGGCCGGCAACCTCTACTGGACGCCGGTTACCGGCGGCCCGCTGACCCCGGCCCAGCCCCTGCCCGCCACCCTGGCCCGCCCCCACGGCAACCAGCTGGCCTACCAGATGCCGGGCATGGATCAGCCGTTTCGCAAGCACCAGCACTCGTTCGCCGTCTCCCGTCTGTGGCTGTTCGACGGCAAGCAGCATCGCCAGCTGACCGAAGACAGGGTAGCCGCCAGCGACCCGGTCTGGGACCAGCAGGGCAAGCAGCTCTACTACCTGAGCGAGCGCAGCGGCGATTTCAACGTCTGGCAACGGGACCTGGCCAGCGGCCAGGATCGCCAGCTCACCCACTTCAAAGACCACCCGGTGCGCGGCCTATCAGCCTCCCGCCAGGGGGATCTGGTCTGGTCCTGGCAGGGGGAGCTCTACCGCCTCGATGCTGGCAGCGAGACCCCGCGCAAGCTCGTCATCCAGCCGTTGTTCGCCAAGGTGCCGGCCGAGCAGAGCTGGCAACCCGGCCCCGTCGACGAGGCCATTGCCCGCCAGGACGGGGAAGAGGTGATCCTGGTCAGCCAGGGGGATCTCTACGCGGTCGATACCCGCCGCGAACGGGTACGCCAGCTCACCCGCCATCCCAGCGAACAGTCGGCGCCACGCTATCTGGATAAAGAGCAGACACTCCTCTACCTCTCCGAACAGGAGGGGCCGGCGGCGTTGTACCGCCTCAAGAAGGCTCAACCGGACAAGCTGTTCAGCGACCCGGGCACCCTGACCGAGGAGAAACTGCTGGCCATCCCGGGCGCCGCAATCAGCGTGCCGACCCTCTCCCCCGATGGCAAACAGCTCGCCTTCGTGGTGGACGGCCAGGCCGTCCACCTGCTGGATCTGGCCAGCGGCAAGCAGCGCCAGCTGGTCGCCGCCGAGTTCAACCCCTCCCGTCACGCGGTGGAGCTGGCCTTTGCCCCCGATTCGCGCCACCTGGCGCTGACCATCCAGCCCGACTCCGCCCAGCAGGAGATCGCCGTCATCGATACCCGGGATGCCAAGGCCAAACCGGTCAACGTCAGTCTCAACGGCTATCGGGATGGCGATCCTGCCTGGAGTCAGGACGGCGGCATCCTCTACTGGCAATCCACCAAGTACGGGGTGCTGGGTGCCGATGGCGAGCCCCTCGGCGGCAGCCTGCTCGGCCTCTACAGCAGTCGCGCCGCCAAGAGCGACTTCATCGCCGAGCAGGCGCCGCCCAAGGCCGGTTACGGCTTCGAGGCTGACCGACTGGCCCACCGGGAGGCACTCCAGCTGCAGCCAGAGGGCCCCATCCTCGCCAGTCGCATCGTCGACGATCATCTGATCTATCTGGTGGAGGTGATGGACGCCAACGGCGAGAGCGAGATCAAGGGCTATGCCCAGGATCTGCGCAAGGGTGAAACCAAGCTGCTGTTTGCCGAGCAGCCGGGGCCGGCGCTGGCCAGCCTCAACCAGGATGCCAGCCTCGCCACCCTGGTGCGGGAGGGGGAAATCGCCCTCATCGATACCCGCTCCGGCGAGGCCAGCAGCCACCCCTTCAATCTGCTGATCACCGCCAGCTGGCAGGATCGGATGAGCGCCGCCTTCGACCAGATCACCCGTCTCACCCGGGACGAGTTCTACCGGGCCGACATGAACGGAGTGGACTGGGACGGCTATGTGGCCGCCTATCGCCGCCTGCTGCCCGGCATCAGCAACGATCGTGACTTCGGCAACCTGCTGGCGGAGCTGGCCGGCGAGCTCAATGTCTCCCACACCTGGGGCAGCGGTCCGGCCCCCTCCCTGCGCATGCCGGACGAGACTGCCAGCCTCGGCGGTTACTGGCGCGAGCGACAGGGGGCGGTCGAGCTCGACGCCCTGCTGGCCGGCGGCCCGCTGGAGCAGGAGACGGATCTGGCGCCAGGCGCCCGCCTGCTGGCCGTCAACGGCACCGAGCTGCACAGCCTCAACGAGCTGGATGCCCTGCTCAACCACCAGGCCGGCCAGCGGCTGGCGCTCACTGTGCAGCCCAAGGGGGACAAGGAGCCCAGCCAGCTGGAGGTCACCGCCATCGACCTGCAGCAGGAGTATCAGTTGCAGCTCGACGGCTGGATTGCCAAGCGCCGCAGCCAGGTGGAACAGTTGAGTCAGGGGCGGGTCGGCTACGTCTACCTGCCGGAGATGAGCAGCGCCGTCTATGAGGAGGTGGTGGCCGACGCCCTCGGTCGCCAGCGCAACCGCGAGGCGCTGATCGTCGACGTGCGCTTCAACAAGGGAGGTTATCTGGCCAACACCCTGGTGGAGTTCCTGACCGGCAGCGGCAGTGCCCAGGGCATGGCCCGCAGCTGGCCACGCCTTGGCAAGGGGGAGACGGATGCCGCCACCCGCCAGTGGACCAAACCCTCGGTGGTACTGGTCAATGCGGGCAGCTACTCGGAAGGCTCGGCCTTTCCCCAGTACTACCGCACCCTCAAGGTGGGCCCCATCGTCGGTGAACCGGTACCGGGCACCGGCACCATGGTGTACGCCCACACCTCCAGGCTGATCCCGGGCCTTGCCTACGGCATCCCGACCCTGGGACTGCGCAACCCCGACGGCACCCTGTACGAGAACCAGGAGCTGATCCCCGACGTGCAGGTGGCGCTGACCCCGGCCGACATGCTGGCGGGACGCGATCCCCAGCTGGCAGCCGCGGTGCAGGCCGCCCTCGCCCAGTTGACCACGAATGCGAAACCCGCAGCCAAACGGGCTGACTGACGCCAGCCAGCAAAAAAGGAGCCGGCCGGGCTTGCCCGGTCGGCTCCTCTGACAGACATCAAGGGCGCCCCGCCTGTTGCGGGGCGCCCTTGTTGCATCAGGCCGGCTGCGTCTCGGCCGGCTGGCGGGCCAGCGCCAGCTGATACCTGTGCTCGGCCAGCTCCAGCTCGCGGCGCGCCTCGTCCACCTTGCCGTCGGCACTCTTCACCGCCGCCACCAACTGGTTGTAGCGATCCCAGCTGCCGTTGTACTCGTTCACCTCGGCCTGGTAGCGCTGGCTGATCTCGTTGGACTGGCGAATGATGGCGTTGTTCTCATCGTGCAGCTGATCGATGCGGGCGCTCAGGCTCGCCTGGATGGCGCGGATCCGGCGATACTCTTCCGGGCCGTAGCTGCCGTTGTAGCTGTTGTGCTCGCGCACCAGCCGGTTGATCTCCTGCACCGTCTGGCGGTTGCGCTGGTTCAGCTGGTTCAGCTCCCGCTGGTAGCGATCAAAGTTGCCCTTGAGCGTCTGCTGGCGATCCTGCAGGGCGGTTCTGGCCGCCACCTGCTGGCTGTAGTGCTCCTGGGCCGCCGCCAAGTCCTGACGCCGGGTCTCTAGGGAGCGCTCCAGCTCGCCCAGATCCGGCAGCGCTTCCGTCACCATGGTGGGATAGAAAGCGGCGATCTGCGGCGTCGTCACCTTCAGCGCCCGCACCGCATCGGCTCCGTTGGCCTGATCCCGGTAATCCACGCCGCATGGCTGCCCCTTGCAGACCAGGTCCGGGCTGGAGAACTTGTACTCGTGGCTGTAGACCCCGAAGCTGGAGGGATAAGCCATCACGGTAGCGAAGGAACCCCGCACCCCGTGCCCCAACGCATAGTGATAAGTGCCTCCCGTGCCATCTTGCAGGCGGGAGTGGTTGAGCCCCATGTTGTGACCCAGCTCGTGCGCCAGCACCACGTCGCCACAGCCGGTGGCCGTGACATGGCTGAACATGCTGCCGGCATCCTGGGAGACATCCCCGTCGGCATACGCCTTGCTGCCATCGGTATAGGTCGCGGAACCGCCAACCCAGGCCAGCCCGCAGCTGCCGTGGTCACCGGTCTGGGGGCGCATCAGCACCACCATGTCGGCGCCATAGCGGGTGCGCAGGGTCGGTACCTGCTTGAAGGCCGGATCTTGCTGGTAGGTCACCGCATTGAGCGCGGATTTGTCGGTGCCGCCATCCGGGTAATTGACCTGCTGGTCGTGCACGGCCCGCACTGTCAGATCCAGGCCGCTGGCGGCATAGATCTGGTTGGTGACGTTGATCATGTGCTGGATCCGGGTCTGCGCATCCCCCTGATAACGGGCCGCCAGCCCCGGGCTGTGCAGCACCATCAGATCGATGGTTTCCGCCAGCACGGGGGTCGCCCCGAGCAATCCCGCAATCATGATCCCCAAGGTGGTTTTCTGCATGTGATCTTCCTTTTCTGTTGTTATTGGTGAGTCGGGATCAGGGCGTCATCGCCGCCATGACCCAGATCCAGCGGCGGGTTCTTGTAAACCCAGCCCTTGCCTCCCAGGGTCTCGACGGAGTAACTGCCTTGCGGCGTGCCGATGAACCCGAAAGTCGCTTGCTTGCCGACGGTGAAATTGACCGGATAGCTGTCACCGTCGACCCGAATTTCCCCCTGCCAGTTGCGCTCCCCTCCCCGCTGCAGTTCGACCTTGGTCACCCTGGCCTGCAGGGTGCTGCCGTCCGGCATTGGCAGGGCCACGCTGTCGCCCACCTGGGCCCGCTCCAGGTCGCTGCCCTGCAGGGCGATCGGCTGGGGTTGCTCGACCGCATCGCCGGGCTCCGCCAGCGGAAAGTCCGCATCCACCTCGGCCGCCTGCCAGGGGGTCTCCAGCTGCTGGCTGCCATCTTCCCGCAGCCGATCCGGCTTGGCGGGGGCTGCGACCGGCGCCGGCTTGAGCACGGGGGCAGGCATGGCGGCGAGTGGCGCGAGCTCCGCCAGCGGGCCGCTATCCGCCGCGTGCTCCTCATCCCCTGCCGCCGCCTGACCGGGCGCCACCGCTTGCGGCCACAGGTACCAGCCGATCACCCCGGCCAAGAGGGTGCACAACCCCAGCCAAGGCTTCCATTTCGCTCTCTTCATACTGATACTCCAGTCAAAAACAATCCTTATAAAACAATGAATTGCGTTCAAAGTGAGCAGGCATGCTAGAAACCGTCGAGCAGGCTGGCACCCCCCTATATGGGGCGTCGAAAAAATGGGCGCGGGAGGTTCACACCCGCAGGAGGAGTCGCGCAAGTCAGTGCTGGCGGGGGCTGAGAGAGGGTTCGAATGATGCTTTTTTGCCGCATGAAAATGGCCCCGAAAAGAGCTGGAATGAGGCCATTCACCCCATATGGGTTAAGCAGATTTGGCTGTACCGGGGGACGGGCGTCGGCGTACCCTGATGGCATCAATCAGGTCAAGGATGTTGCATGAACGATTTGCCGATACGGGCGCCAGCACTGGGCTGGCTGTTGATTTCACTGCTGGCGGCGCCGCTGGCCGCCGCCCCCCTGACGCTGCAGGGCGAGACCCAGCGTTACCGCATCGATCCCGATACCCTGGCCATCTCGGTCAACCAGATCCCGGTCAGCGCGGGCCAGCCCGCCCGCCAGGTCGATCAGTTGCGACAAGGGGAGCAGCAGGCCAGCTGGCACTGGCCCGCCCAGAACGCCAGGGTGGAGGTCAAGCTGGATGGCGACGACCTCTTGCTGACGCTGGTCAGCGACAGTCCCCGTCAGCTGGCCTGGTTCAGCCTGCCGAAAAACCAGACCCACCTCTCCCTGGCCTTCGGCGAGGGCAGCCGCTTCTCGGTGCGCGACAGCGACTGGCTCGGCTATGTCGGCGACGAGCTGGCCGAACTCAACACCCACTACGACCTCAAGCTGCCGCTCTGGAGCCAGGATGCCGGCAAGCAAACCTACAGCTGGATCCTGCAGACCCCCTATGACAACCGGCTTCGCTTCAGCCGCCAGGGAGGCCGGCTGCAGCTGAGCGCCAGCCATGAATTCAGCAGCTTCAACCAGCAGGCGCCCATGGTGGTGCGGCTGAGCGTAGGAGATGACTGGCTGGCCGGTGCCCGCCGCTACCGGGCGTGGCTGCAGAGCGAGGGGGCCTGGCAGTCTCTGGCCGACAAGGTCGCCCGCATCCCCGCCGGGCGGCGGCTGATCGGCGCCAGCCATGTCTACCTGTGGGGTGATGCCCTGCTCGATCGGCAAGATGTGACGGCCTGGCCCGCGCTGCAGGCCAAGCTCCGGCAAAAGCCGGAGTGGCTGCAAGGCTTCAACAGCGAGGAGCGGGAGGCGCTGGCCGCCAAGGCGCCAGAGCCCTGGCAGCAGGCGCTGATCATGGCGGGTCTCAACCGGCTGATTGCCGACCAGTTGCCGCTGCCTGCCCAGCAGGGCCCGCAGGCCCAGAGCAAGGTGCTGGCCCTGCGCCAGCAGTGGGTCAAGAGCCAGTTCGGCGAGCAACTGGTGGCGCAGGAGCGCTGGGGCCAGGGGTTGTCGCTGCCGGTGATCGAGGCGCTGCAGCAGGCGGGACTACGCAAGCTGTGGCTCGGCACTCCGCAGTGGACGGCGGCCCTGCAGCAGGGCTATGCCCTCACCGCCGCCCAGCGCCAGGGCTATCTGGTGGGCAGCTATGACTCCTACGATACCGCCATCGCGCCCGGCACCAACGACAGCTGGCTCACCGCCCAGCTGCCGCCGGAGATCGGCAAGCGCTGCGCCATCGTCGAGGCCAACGGCAAGCCCAAGCCGGGCTTTGGTGGCGAGGGGGTCTATCTCAATCCCGGCTGCACCCTGCCGTTTGCCAAGAGCCGCATGAGCGAGCTGGCCAAGGCCAGCGGCATCAACAGCCTGTTCCTCGACGTGGACGGCACCGCCATGGCCTCCAACGATTACAACCCGGCCCACCAGCAGGGCAGCCAGGCGATGATCGCCGACCGCAACGCCCGCATGAGCTGGGTGGGTGAGCGGCTCGGGCTGGTGCTGGGCTCGGAGGATGGCAACGCCCTCACCAGCAAGCCGCTGCTGTTTGCCCACGGCATCCAGAGCTGGGGCTTTGGCTGGACCGATGCCGCCATGCGCAAGCAGGCCAAGTCCCCCTACTACCTCGGCAAGTGGTGGCCGGACGAGGCGCCGCAGGTCTTCTTCCAGCCCGCCCGGCTCAAGCCGCGCTACCTGAAGACGGTGTTCAACCCGGCAGATCGGCTGCCCCTCTATCAGGCGGTGTTCCACGACTCCGTGCTCAACAGCCACCACTGGCTGCTGGACAACCTGAAATTCCCGGGCATCAAGGAGGAGCGCGCCCTGCTCGGCCTGCTCTACAACACGCCGCCGCTGGTCAACCTGAGTCGCAGCACGCTGGCGAGCCGCCTGCCGGAGCTGGTGAGGCTAGACAGCCAGTTCGGCCCGCTGCACGAGGCGCTGTGGGACAAGGCACTGGTGGGCTTTCGCTGGCGTGACGGGGTGGGCCGGGTGCAGGAGACCCGCTTCTCCGACGGCAGCCGGCTGGTGGCCAACTTCGGCCACAGCTCCATCATGATCGACGGTCACAAGCTGCCGGGCCGCCAGCTGCTGGTGGCGCTCAAGGACAAACCGGTCAGCGTGCTGAAGATCCAGGGCTGAGCCCGGGCCGGCATCAGGAGGGGGTCGCCCCGCTGGCCGGGGCAGGCGGCAATGCATGGAGGTTGAGCCAGCGCCGGCGCAGCGCCTCCAGCGAGCCATCCTGGCGCATCTGGTCGAGGGCTCGCTGCAGGGCCTGCACCTTGGCCGTCTCCGTCGCCAGGTTGAGGGCGAAGTAGTACTGCTCGCCGTCGTCATAGACGAACAGCGGGGTAAGCGCCTCGAGGCCGTGGCCCAGCTGGTGCATGTGAAAGGCGGCCCCCAGATCCAGCGCCGTCACCAGCTCCACCCGGCCGCGCAGCAGCATGCGAAACTTGTCCTCCTCGCTGTTGACGCTGACCGGCGCCAGCCCCTGGCGGATCAGCTGCTGGGCCGAGGCCGAATTGCGCACCACCGCGATCCGGTAGTGGCTCGCCTCCTGCAGGCTGCGGGGCTGGATGTCGGTGCGCGAGCTCAGCCGCCACACCCTGATGGTACGCGGCCCGACCGGCCCCACCCACTGGAACTGCTGCTCCCGCTCCGGGGTACGCGCCACCGAGAAGAGGATGCTGCCCGCCTGATAGCGGGCATTCTGATAGGCCCGCGCCCAGGGCTGCAGCTGGATGTCACCGCGCAGCGCCAGGCCGCTGCGCGCCAGCAGGACATGCAGCAGATCCACCGAGAAACCGCTCACCGGCTGACCGGCCAGCTGATAGTTGTAAGGGGGCATCTGCTCGGTCAGCGCCTGCAGTGCCCGGGCCGGCTGCGCCAGCCCTCCCGTCAGCAGCAGCGTGACCAGAAGCCACCGCCACCGCGCTGTTGTTCCCACCCTCGACTCCTTCCCATGAAAACAGACCCCTGCCGCGGCAGGGGTCTGACATAACGCATGTTCACCGGCTTGCGCCTCAGTGGCTGGTCACCGTCTCCTGGTAGTGGTCGCGGATCCAGCGCTCGAAGTCGGCCAGCATGGCCGCTTCGGAACCGCTATTGTCGGCGATAAGCTGGTCGCCGTGAACCACCCGGATGCGGGCATTGAGCGGCTCACCCTCGCCGACCGGCGGACGTTGGCGGGCCGCCGCCATACAGGCTTCTGCCTGCTGCCACGCCTCGGCCACGCTCTGGTTGCAGGCCCGGGCCAGCGGCCCCGCGCTGAAGCCCTTGCCGGTCAGGCTCTGCAGCGTCTCGTCATGGGTCATGCCGTTGCCCGGCCCCCAGTAGTGGGCGGCCAGATCCGGCCCGATGCGCGGGTTGTCGGTGAGGTAGCCGTCGCGTTTGAGGAAGTAGGCGCGGGTCTGCTCCACCGCCATCAGCGCCAGCAGGTAGCCGTGATAGGCACAGGCCGACTCCTGGTTGAGCAGGTGCGGGATCGCCAGCAGCGGACGCGGGCTCTCCACCCCCAGGATTTGGCGCTCCCAGCGGCGGGCCAGTGCCAGCACGGCGGCCGGGGTGCGCTCGGCCTCGTCCATGGCGTAGAGATCCCGCTCGAAGTAGGCCACCAGCGCGATCTGGCGCTCGTTGAAGGCGCGAAACGGCTGGCGCGCCTCGATCATCGCCTTGATCAGCGCATCGGGGATCGGCTCCCCCGCCGCGTTTCTGGCGTAGCGCTTGAGCCAGTCCGCATCGTCCAGCAGGCTGTCGCAGAACATCGACTGGGTCTCGGCGTAGGCCATGGAAGTGGGCGGGAACTCCTGGGAGAAGCAGGGAGCGTTGCCGGTGACATTGGCAAAGTGCGCCGCATGGCCACCCTCGTGGAACAGGGTGTTGAGCCCGCTCCAGCCGCTGCCCACCTGGGCCGGGTTGGCCAGGCTGGTGAAATTGACCACCGCCGGCACCCACTCCCCCTCCTGCCAGAAGCTCGGCACCGGGCCGTGGCAGAAGCCGTTCTCGTATTTCCCCTCCCGGGTCAGCAGATCCAGGGTGAGGGTGGCGCCGCGGTACTGGATGCCGAGCCGGCGAAAGCTCTCGACCCAGTCCTGCAGCGCCCGCGAGAAGGGCACGTAAGGGTCGAGCTGGCGGGTCACATCGCCACTCACGCTGTAGCGCAGGTTGTGGGGCAGCAGGGCCGCCTCCCCCTTGGCCGCTTTCAGCTCGGCCAGGCTCTGGTGCAGCCGCTGCTCGGTGCCGGCGATGAAGTCGTCGAGAATGGCGAACAGCTGCGCCGGGCTCATCTGCTCGTTCTTGTGCACCTTGTAGTCGAAGTAGTCGCGATAACCCATGGCGCGGGCGAAGCGGTTGCGCAGCGCGACGATGGCCAGATAGCCGTTGTCCACCACCCACTGCTCCAGGGTGTGGAACATGGCGAGCGCACTTTGGCGCACCGCCTCGTCGCTACTGGCGGCCAGCGCCGTGCTGGCGGCGGGCAGGCTGCCGGCCACCTGACGGCCCTGCTCGTCCAGCAAGGTCAGCTTCAGCTCCCGGCGGCGGGCAAACAGCGCCGCCTCGGCGGCCACCAGCTCGTCCATCAGGGCGGCGGCCTGAGGATCCTCGATGACGTTGCACTCGAAGAAGGCGATCCAGCCCCCCAGACCGCGCTTGAGCTCGGTCTCCTCGGCCTGGGCCTGCATCTGCCGCAGTACCGGCAGGCGCGCCGGATCGGCGCAGAACGCCTTGTAGGCCTGCTCGGCGGCGGTGAAGCCGGCCTGATCGTCGCTGGTGCCCATGTAGGTGGACCAGAACAGGTCCTCCTTGCGCCTGTGTACCTGCAGGTAGTCGGCGTTGAGCTGGTTGAGATAATTCCTGGCAATGGAACTCATAACTTCCCTCTTGTTATGGGGCGGCCGCGAGGGCGCCCACTCCTTTTTGGTGAAATGCCAACTCATTCACATTTTCTGCAAATTGAGCAGACAAATGGTGCGCCGGGATGCGCGCCATCACGCTATCAAAAGCGAGGGTTTCTGTCTGCTGGCTATACTGATTGTCAAATTGCTCAATTGGCGTTTTATGACCCCAAGTCATTGAAAGTTAATTAAATGTTAATAACAAAATAATCAGGGCCAGCCAACGGACTGGCCACCACCATACCCGCACGGGAAAGTTAAGGAAGAGACTATGTTCAAGCTCGGTGATATTGCCGTGAGCCGCAAATTGATGCTGTTGCTCTCACTGGCGCTGATCGGTTTCATCGCACTGCTGCTCATCTCGGTCAGTGCCCTTCATCGCAACCTGATGAGTGAACGGGAAGCCAGGCTGCAGGCCGTGCTGGATCTCGCCATGAGCCGGATCCAGACGCTGGCGACCACCCTGCCTGCCCCCCAGGCCCAGGCCGAAGCCAAGGCCATGCTCAACAGCATGCGCTTTGACGGCGACAACTACCTGTTCGTGCTGGACGAGAACCGCCGGATGGTGGTGCACCCCGTCAGACCCGAGCTGGTCGGCCAGCAGATGGGCGAGAGCGGCACCGCCACCGCCGGCGTCCACTGGCAGCAGATGGTGGATCTCGGCAAGGGGGGCCACAGCGGCCGACTGGAATACAAGTGGATCTCCCCCTCCGGCGAGGCGGCCCAGAAGATGTCGCTGGTGGCCGGTTATCAGCCCTGGGGCTGGATCCTCGGCTCCGGCGTGTTGCTGCAGGACATCCAGGCCACCATCTGGTCCCAGTATCAGCTGATGGGGGGCGCTACCTTGCTGGTGACCCTGCTGATGGGGCTGCTGGGCTTTGCCATCAGCCGCTCCATCGTCAATCCGCTGGCGGAGATCAACCGGGCCATGCAGCAGGTGGCCGCCGGCGATCTGGTGGTGAGCATCCCGGTACACGGCAAGGATGAGCTGGGGGCCGTCGCCCGCTGCACCAACCAGGGGCTCGACGCCATTCGCCGCGCCCTGCTGGAGGCGAGCCAGGGGGCCCGCAACGTGGCGGATGCCGCCCTGCGCATCGCCGCCTCCGCCGAACAGACCAACCAGGCGGTCAACAGCCAGCGGGATCAGCTGGCCCAGCTCGCCACCGCCATGAACGAGATGAGCGCCACCATCTCCGACGTGGCGGGCCACGCCGAGAACACCGCCCGCGACACCCAGGACGCCACCAGCGAGGCCGGCCTCGGCAACCGTGACGTGCACGCCAGCGTGCACGGCATCCAGGCGCTGGCCACCGAGGTGGAACAGGCCACCCTGCAGGTCAACCAGCTCAAGGAGGGGGTGATGCAGATAAGCGAGGTGACGGCGGTCATCAGCGCCATCTCGGAGCAGACCAACCTGCTGGCCCTCAACGCCGCCATCGAGGCGGCCCGCGCCGGCGAGCAGGGCCGCGGGTTTGCCGTGGTGGCTGACGAGGTGCGCCAGCTGGCCAGTCGCACCCGCCAGTCCACCGAGGAGATCCAGAGCACCATAGCCCAGCTGCAACAGCGGGCGGTGACCGCCGCCAGCGCCATGGACGCCAGCCGCAAGCTGGCGGAGAGCAGCGTCAGCCAGTCGGAGAAGGCGGGCCAGGATCTCTCCCTCATCGTCAACCATATCCAGCACGTCAGCGACATGGCGACCCAGATAGCGACCGCGGCGGAACAGCAGAGCATGGTGGCGGAGGACATGAACCGCAACGTCAGCGGCATCAACGACTCGGCGCTGGAGATGTCCCAGTCTGCCTCCCAGCTGGCCCAGGAGAGCGAACTGCTGGCCGGGCTTTCGCGCAGCCTGGACGAGCGGCTGGCGGTATTCAAGCTCGGCAGCGCCATCGACCAGCAGCTGGAGCAGCGGCTCGCCCCTCTGCATCGGCAGGTGAGCCCGGCTGAACGTCCCCGCGTTCGCCACTGATCCGTCCTGCCCTGTCGCAGCGCACGCCCCCGTCAGCCCGGCTGACGGGGGCGTGCTTCATTGATGAAAAATGTGGATTTTTTGCATCTTGTCGACCAGTTCGACGACATTGATGCGGCGGCGTTCAGTTAACCACCATTTAAAAACAAACAGTTAAGTGTTTGCTCTACTCCGATGAGGTCAAGCTGTAAAGATTTACACTTAATTATTTAATCAAAAATAGCCATGATGGGTTGTCGCCAAACGCGACACCATGACCCTTTATGTAGTCATTTGGCAAACTGGTTGAAAGGCCAGGACGCAAAGCCTCCGGTCTAAAGACATGTCGTCCAGGATAGCGGGGTTGCCACATCGTGCTTCGGGGAACTCCCCCTGCCAACTTGACTGCCCACATCTGTCGAACAGAGGAATGTATGGCAGCAAAAATTCAACTCAATCACGTCGCTGCGACCCTGGCCCTGCTGGTCAGTGGCAGCGTGCTCGCCCACGGCTACATCAGCCAGCCGGAATCGCGCAACTACCTGTGCAAGACCGGCGGCAACAGCCAGTGCGGCTCGGTGCAATGGGAGCCCCAGAGCGTGGAAGGCCCCTCCGGCTTCCCGCAGGCCGGTCCGCCCGATGGCCAGATCGCCTCGGCCGGCAGTGCCAGCTGGCGCGAGCTGAACGCCCAGACCAGCGACCGCTGGACCCGCCGCGAGGTACAGGCCGGCCCCTTCGCCATCAGCTGGACCTTCACCGCCAACCACGTCACCCGCAACTGGCGCTACTACCTCACCAAGCAGGACTGGAACCCGAACCAGCCGCTGACCCGCGCCGCCTTCGAGCTCACCCCCTTCTGCGTGGTGGACGGCAACATGACCCAGCCGCCCAAGCAGGTCACCCACCAGTGCAATCTGCCCCAGCGCACCGGCTATCAGGTGATCCTGGGAGTGTGGGAAGTGGGAGACACCAGCAACAGCTTCTATAACGTGATCGACGCCAACTTCAAGGGAGGCACCCAGCCGCCGCTGGCCTGGAGCCAGGGCGGCACCATCTATCCTTCCACCGAGCTGGCGGTCGGCGACAAGGCCAGAACCCTGGTGTTCGACGCCAACGGCGTGCGCCCCGATCTGCAGACCGAGCTGACCATCGCCAGCCCGGAGCAGGGCCAGAAGAACAACTGGACCCACGCCCTGGCGAGCAAGATCAATGCAGAGCAGAGCCAGATCCGCGCCGGCCAGCAGAGTGGCGAAGGCCAGTTCAACCCCGTCTACGGCCAGAACCCGGTCTACTTCAAGGCCGGCAGCGCCCTGGAGCGGGTCGAGATCCAGCTCGAGCAACAGCAGCCGCCGGTGAGCAACGGCGTCAGCGTGAGCGGTCTGGAGAGCGACTACCTGCTCGACGAGGGCAAGCTTACCCTCAACTTTACCGTGGCTGCCGAGGGCGATCTGACCGTCACCAACACCCTTTATGATCACGGTGGGGCCGCCAAGGGGCAGACCAGCGCCGACATCAAGGACAGCACCCACAGCTTCACCATGCCGCTGACCGGGCTCAGCGCCGGTCACCACCAGCTGGTGATCGAGGGCAAACCCAAGGCCGGTGGCGAGGCGGTGCAGCAGACCCTGGATCTGATGCTCAAGGATCCGGCCGCCGGCGGTGACTACCAGTTCACCTTCCCGGACGGGCTCAAGTCCTACACCGACGGCACCAAGGTGCTGCAACCCAAGAACGGCAAGGTCTACCAGTGCAAGCCCTTCCCCTATCGCGGCTGGTGCAGCCAGTGGTCGGCCAGTGCCACCCAGTATGAACCCGGGGTCGGCACCAATTGGCAGGATGCCTGGATCCAGGTGAGGTGAACTGAGCCGCAGGCACAGCATGACGCCATCAACAAAACGGGGAGCCACTGGCTCCCCGTTTTCTCTGATGCACCACCTCAGATCTGGAAATCGATGGCCGCCTCGCTGCCCATGGCGCGGGCCTGGATGTCCGCCAGCGCCAGCTCCGGGTTGCAGAGCTGGATGAACTGCCAGGCGAAGTTGTGCTGGAACTGCCCCTGCTTGAGACCGATCCAGGCGGTGTGGGGCGCGAACAGCCGGCTGCCGTCCAGCTGCACCAGCCCCTTGTCGCGCTGGGTGTCGAACGCCATGTCCGCCAAAATACCCACCCCCATCTCCAGCTCGACATAAGTCTTGATGACGTCGGAGTCCTGCGCGGTCAGCAGGATCTGCGGGGCGATGCCGGCCTCGGCAAACGCCTCGTCCACCCGCGCCCGCCCGGTCAGGCCGGCCTGGTAGGTGATGATGGGCCAGTGCGCCAGCGCCGCCAAAGTCAGCTCCCGCTCGGCGGTGAGCGGATGCTGCTCCGGCACCACTATGTTGTGGTGCCAGCGGTAGTAGGGAAACGCCACCACCCCTTCGCTCTTGTCGAGCTGCTCGCTGCTGATGCCGATGTCCACCTCGCCGGTCTGCACCAGCCGCACTATCTCCTCCGGGCTGCCCTGGCGCAGCTCCAGCTGCACCAGCGGGAACTGCTCGCGAAACGCCTTCACCACTCGTGGCAAGGCATAACGGGCCTGGGTATGGGTGGTCGCCACCAGCAGCCGGCCCGACTCGCGGTTGGCGAAGGTGCTGGCCAGCTTGCGGATGTTGTTGGCGTCGTTGAGGATGCGCTCGGCGATCACCAGCAGCTCCTTGCCCGGCTCGGTCATGCCGAGCAGCCGCTTGCCGTAGCGGATGAACAACTCGATCCCCAGCTCCTCTTCCAGCTCGCGGATATGGCGGCTGACCCCGGACTGGGAGGTAAACAGGGCATTGGCCACCTCGGTCAGGTTGTAATCCCGCCGTGCCGCCTCCCGGATAATTCGCAACTGCTGAAAATTCACGTCATCGCCTCCTGAGCTGACCGGCAGGTCGGGGTCCTCCCCGCCGCCTTGTTGTTATCTTGTCTGGCCGCCCGAGCCTGAACTCTGGCCGCCATACTGACCCTGTTGTATCCCAGGCGGGCAGATCCCGCCATGGTCACGCTGCTTGCCTGCGCGGCCCGCCAGGGGCCTGCCACTTAAATCTGGTAATCCGGGTAGAGCTGGGCCTGTTTGGCCACCAGCCGCACCCCCTGGCCCGGGCTGAAGGCGCGGGCCGCCTCCTTGCTCAGCTCGGCTTCGAAGTGTGCACCGTTTGTATCCCCATTGCCACGCAGTTCCACCCGGATGCGCGGCCCCATGGGCAGCAGGCGGGTGATGGTGGCGCTGATGCCGCCCGGCGCATCTGCCGGCAGTATCTCCAGCTCGTGGGGACGAACATAGGCGACGGCCGCGCTGCCCTCCGCCAGCTGGGAGCTGATGGGCCCGCCCAGCAGCTGCTCGCCGATGCCGAGCCCCTGCCCGGCCACCCGGCCGCGAAACAGGTTCACGCTGCCGAGGAAGCTGTGCACGAAGGAACTGGCGGGCTGGTCGTAGACCTCGGCCGGGGTGCCGATCTGCTCGACCTTGCCGGCATTCATCAGCACCACCCGGTCCGCCACCTCCAGCGCCTCCTCCTGATCGTGGGTGACGAACAGGCTGGTGACGTGCAGCTCGTCGTGCAGCTCGCGCAGCCAGCGGCGCAGCTCTTTGCGCACCTGGGCATCGAGGGCGCCGAAGGGCTCGTCCAGCAGCAGCACCTTGGGCTGCACCGCCAGCGCGCGGGCCAGCGCGACCCGCTGACGCTGGCCGCCGGAGAGCTGGGTCGGGTAGCGCGCGGCCACGTGGCTGAGCTGCACCAGATCCAGCAGCTCCTTGACCCTGGCGCGGATCGCCGCCTCGGCCGGTCGCTCGCTGCGCGGCTTGACCCGCAGGCCAAACGCCACGTTCTCGAACACCGTCATGTGGCGAAACAGGGCGTAGTGCTGGAACACGAAGCCGACGTTGCGCTCGCGCACGTGCAGATCCGAGGCATCCTCGCCGCGGATGATCACGCTGCCGCTGTCGGCCTGCTCCAGCCCGGCGATGATCCGCAGCAAAGTGGTCTTGCCGCAGCCGGAGGGGCCGAGCAGCGCCACCAGCTCACCGTCGTGAAAGTCGAGGTTGATGTCGGCCAGCGCCGCGTACTGGTTGAAATGCTTGTTGAGTCCTTGTACCTGAATGCTCATGGCAGCCTCTTGAATTCGGTGATCAGTGAGAGTGAGTGGGCTGGGCACGCAGCCGGGCCAGCAGGGTTTCCCCCAGCAGGGTGAAGATCCCGAACAGGGCCAACAGGCTGGCCACCGCGAAGGCGGCGCCGGTCTGGTACTCGTTGTAGAGGATCTCGATGTGCAGCGGCAGGGTGTTGGTCTGGCCGCGAATGTGGCCGGAGACCACCGACACGGCGCCGAACTCCCCCACCGCCCGGGCGGTACAGAGCAGCAGGCCGTACATCAGGCTCCAGCGGATGCCGGGCAGGGTGACCCGCCAGAACATCTGCAGGCCGCTCGCCCCCAGCATGATGGCCGCCTCTTCCTCTTCCGGGCCGCGCGCCTCCATCTGGGGCAGCAGCTCGCGCACCACGAAGGGCACGGTGATGAAGGTGGTGGCCAGGATGATGCCGGGGGTGGCGAAGATCACCTTGATGTCGTGCTCGCTCAGCCATTCGCCGAACCAGCCGCGGCTGCCGAACATCAGCACGAACATCAGCCCCGCGATCACCGGTGATACGGAGAACGGCAGATCGATGATGGTGATGAGCAGCTGCCGGCCCGGGAAGCGGAAGCGGGCGATGGCCCAGGCCGCGGCGATCCCGAACAGCAGGTTGAGGGGCACCGAGCAGAGGGTCACCAGGGCGGTGAGGCCGAGGGCACTGAGGGCGTCCGGCTCGCTGATGGCGTGCCAGAAGAAGGCCAGGCCAGGGCTCAGCGCCTGGATGAAGACGGTGGCCAGCGGCAGCAGCAGCAGGGCGGCAAACCAGCCGAGACCGATCGTGATCAGCAGCCACTTGACCCAGACCGGCTCGCGGATGACGGGGGGCTGGCGCACCGAGGTGGTCGGCGCCGCCTCGCCCGTGGCCAGCGCCAGGCTTGCGTTGGATGCGTTCATATCCGGCTCCCTCCGATACGGGCCCAGCTCCAGGCCTGCAGCTTGTTGATAAGCAGTAACAAAATGAAAGAGATCAGCAGCATGACCACGGCGATGGCGGAGGCGCCGGCATAGTCGTACTCCTCCAGGTGGCTCATGATCATCAGCGGCGCGATCTCCGACACCATCGGCAGGTTGCCGGCGATGAAGATGACGGAGCCGTACTCCCCCACCGCCCGTGCGAAGGCCAGGGCAAAGCCGGTCAGCAGGGCCGGCACCAGGGTTGGCCACAGCACCCGGATGAAGGTCTGCCAGCGGTCGGCGCCCAGGCTGGCGGCGGCTTCCTCCTGCTCGGTCTCGGCTTCCCGCAGCACCGGCTGCAGGGTACGCACCACGAACGGCAGCCCGATGAAGGTGAGCGCAATCACCACCCCGATGGGGTTGTAGGCGAGCTCGATGCCAAACGGGGCGACCCACTGCCCGATCCAGCCGTTGGGGGCGAAGATGGCGCACAGGGCGATGCCGGAGACGGCGGTGGGCATGGCGAACGGCAGGTCGATCAGGGCATCCACCAGTCGACGGCCAGGGAAGGTGTAGCGCACCAGCACCCAGGCCAGGATCAGGCCGAACAGGGCGTTGAGCAGCGCCGCCACCAGGGCGGCCCCGAAGCTCAGACGAAAGGAGGCGAGCACCCGCGGCGAACCTATCACCTGCCAGAACTCGGCCAGGGTCAGATTGTTCACCGCGAACAGCACCAGCGCCGAGAGCGGCAGCAGCACCAGCACGCCCAGATAGAGCAGGCTGAAGCCGAGGGTCGGGCCGAAGCCCGGCAGCACGGAGTAAGAACCAAATCGCATAACGCATCCGTTTGTTATGAAAAACATTAGATACAGCGATTCTGCGCATTCCTGTTTGGGGCAACAAACACCAATAACGCCTTTGCTAAGCACTTTTTTGTCTAACAGCGGCGGACAAGGCTTTTAGAGCCATAAAATGAAAAAAAGGTCTTTTATATAAATAAAAGACCTAAAAATGGAGCATCGTGCAATGTACCAAGCTATCCAAATCAGACTGTCGTGGTGTCGGGTGCCTGCCCCCCTTCTCTGTTCCAAACCTCTGTGATCAACGCTCGCCGCTCAGCGAAAACTCAAGGCCGCCCGCCGTTCCCACAGCGCCGGCGTCGGCTCCACCACCATCTCGGCCCGTCGATAGAGGGTGCCGAGCAGGTTGAGCCCCTGATTCCACTCGCCGTGGCCGGACTGGGCATTGATGTGGCCCACCTCGCCGGCATCGAACAGCGGCACCTGCCACTGGCGGCTCCAGTACTCGGCCCGCTCAAAACTCATCCAGGGATCGTTGCGGCTGGCCACCAGCTGGGCCGACACCTTGAGCGACCCTGCCAGCAGTTCGTCTGGCAAGCCAAAGCGGGCCGGATCCGCCGGGGCCACGATGAACAGCGAGGCCACCTTGTCGGGCTGCTGGCGCGCCGCCGTGATGGCCGCCAGCGCACCGAAGGAGTGGGCCACCAGGTGGGCCCGGCCGCGCCGGCTGCGCAGCTTGCTCGCCAGCTTGGCGCTCCAGACCGTGAGGTCAGGCCGATCCCACGGCAGCCCCACCATCCGCTGCCAGTGGGGGAAGTATTGGTGCCAGCGGCTCTGCCAGTGATCCGGCCCACTGTTGTGCAGACCGGGAACCAGGAGGATCTTGTTCATCTTGGTGCTCCTATCAGCTGGCACAGGGGCCAGTTAAGTTAGCGATGGCCGGTCGCTTAGCGACCCGGCTGGTAGATCTGGTCAAACAGGGCGCCCTGGGCGAAGTGCTTCTTCTGCGCCTTGTCCCAATCCCCTTCCAGATCCTTGACGGTGAACAGCGCCAGTTGCGGGAACTGGGCCGCGGTCTCCTTCTGGATCGCCGGGTTGCTGGGGCGATAATGATATTTGGCGATGATGCGCTGCCCCTCGTCGGAGTAGAGGTAGTCGAGGTAAGCCTTGGCCACCGCCTCGGTGCCGTGCTTCTTGGCCACCTTGTCCACCACCGCCACCGGCGGCTCGGCCAGGATGGAGACCGACGGCACCACCAGCTCGAACTTGTCGCTATTGCCGGGCTGACCCAGCACCAGCAGGGCTTCGTTCTCCCAGGCCAGCAGCACGTCGCCGAGGCCACGCTCGATGAAGCTGGTGGTGGCACCGCGGGCGCCGGAGTCCAGCACCTTCACGTTCTTGTAGAGATCGCCGACAAACTGCTTGGCCCCCTCCTCGCTGCCGCTCTTCTTCAGGGCATAGCCCCAGGCAGCCAGGTAGTTCCAGCGCGCTCCGCCGGAGGTCTTGGGGTTGGGGGTGACGATGGCCACGTCCTTGCGCACCAGATCATCCCAGTCCTTGATCTGCTTGGGATTGTCCTTGCGCACCAGGAACACGATGGTGGAGGTGTAGGGCGCCGCATTGTTGGCCAACCGGCTCTGCCAGTCGGCGGCTGTCAGCCCCTGCTTGGCCACGGCATCGACGTCGTAGGCCAGCGCCAGCGACACCACGTCCGCCTCCAGCCCGTCCACCACAGCGCGCGCCTGCTTGCCGGAGCCGCCATGGGACTGGCTGACCACCACGTCGTCGCCGGTCTTCGCCTTCCACTCCTTGGCGAAGGCGCCGTTGTACTCCTGGAACAGTTCGCGGGTCGGATCGTAGGAGACGTTGAGCAGGCGGATCTCGGCGGCATTGGCCTGACCGAGGGCCAGCAGGGAGAGCAGGGTCAGGGCGGTCATTCGCAGTTTCATGGGGATACTCCATATCTCGTTGGGTTGAATGCAGCATGCCGCGGGCTTGTTATGCCGAGAACCAAGAAATAACGCTTTGCTTATCTCATTTGCTCATATCAGGAGGCCATAGGCGCCATTCGCGCACTCTGTGAGCCAGGCCGCGCTGGCCCGGTGCCGGCTGTGCCATCATGGAAACAAGGCAGGCAGATGACGAAAAGGAAGTCGTTATGTGGATCAATGCAGAACCCGTCAATGGCGCCCTGGTGTCGCTGGCCATCGGCCTCATCATCGGACTGGAGCGGGGCTGGCAGGTGCGCCAGCTGGGGGACAACCAACGCATCGCCGGGATGCGCACCTACGGCCTCATCGGCCTGCTCGGAGGGGTCTGCGCCCTGCTGCTGCCCACCCTCGGCCCCTGGCTGCCGCTGCTCGGCCTGCTGGCGGTGGTGACGGGTTGCGGCCTCTCGGTCTGGCTGGCCCAGCGCTGGCAGGGGGAGTTCGGTCTCACCAGCTCGGTGGCCATGCTGCTCACCTATCTGCTGGGGCTGATGTCGGTGCTGCTGAGCCCGAGCGAGGCGGTGGCCTGCGCCGTGCTGGCGGCCCTGCTGATGGGGCTCAAGGGCAAGATCCAGCAGGGGATGCTGTTTCTGAGCGAGACCGAATTTCACGCCACCCTGCGCTTTTTGCTCATCTCGCTGGTGCTGTTGCCGGTGCTGCCCAACGAGGAGATGGGGCCGCTCGATGCCTTCAACCCCTTCAAGATCTGGCTGATGGTGGTGGTGATCGCCGGCATCTCGTTTTGCGGCCACTTCGCGGTGCGCCTGCTCGGCACCCGCGCCGGGCTGGTGCTCACCAGCATACTGGCGGGGCTTGCCTCCTCCACCGCCCTCACCCTGCAGTTTGCCCGCCTCAACAAGGAGCAGGGCGGGCTGGAGCGACTGCTGGCCACCGGCATCTTGCTGGCGGGGGCCACCATGTGGCTGCGGCTGCTGGTGCTGGTACTGCTCATTCACAGCGAGCTGGCGATGCGCCTGGCGGCGCCCCTGCTGCTGCTGGCGGCTACCGTCTACGGCTTTGCCTTCTGGTTCTGGCGCCAACGCGAGGAGCTGCCCGACGGCCCGGTGCAACCGGAAACCAGCAACCCGCTCGATCTGGCCACCGCTATCAAGTTCGGCCTGCTGCTGGCGCTGATCGGCTTTATGGCAACTCTGCTGCAAGACAAGGTAGGCAACTCCGGGGTCTACCTGCTGTCGCTGGTCTCCGGCATCACCGACGTGGACGCCATCACCTTGTCGCTCTCCCAGCTCTCCCACAAGGAGCTGGCGCTGGAGGTGGCGGCCCGCGGCATCCTGCTGGCCGGGCTGGTCAACTCGCTGGTGAAAGGGCTGCTGGCCCTGGGGATCGGCGGTCGCCGGCTGGGGCTGCGGGTGCTGCTGCCCTACTTCGTCTCGGCCCTGCTGATCCTGCCGCTGATCTGGCCCGGCGCCTGAGGTTGCAGCAAGTGACAGCCTGACGCCGCCAGAGTGCTCGCGTATACTGGCTCCTCTTGGCACATGAGAGGAGCTGTAGCATGGCAAGCGATTGGGACAAGGTACTGGCGGGCGGCGCCCTGGACAGCCAGAGCGAGGAGATAGCGAACGACCGGATCCGTGGTCAGGCGCTGCTGGCACAACTCAACGCCTCCCCGGCCGGTGACGAAGCCCTGCGCCAGCGCCTGTGCGGCGAGCTGTTCGGCCACTGCCCCGACTCCTGCTGGATCAGCACGCCCTTCACCTGCGAATTCGGCCGCAACATCCACATCGGCGAGAAGACCTTCTTCAACTTCAACATCACCATTCTCGACGTGGGTGAAGTGCACATCGGCAGCCATGTGCTGCTGGCCCCCAACGTGCAGATCTACACCGCCACCCACACCATGGACTATCTGGAGCGACGCAACTGGACCGCCTACAACAAGCCGGTGTGGATTGGCGATGACTGCTGGATTGGCGGCGGCGCCATCATCTGCCCCGGCGTCACCATAGGGCCGCGCTCCATCATAGGTGCCGGCGCCGTGGTCACCCGCGACATCCCGGCCGACTCGGTGGCGGTGGGCAACCCGGCGCGCGTGATCCGCAGCCTGAGCCCGGACGCCCCCCGTGGCTGGGAGCTGGCCCTGTGATCTGGCTCGCCCTGCTTCCCCTGCTGTGGACCGCCTGGCTCGGCCTGGCCGACACCAACTGGTGGCCCCTCGCCATCCTCACCACCATGAGCCTGCTGACGGTGCTGGCCTACGCCCACGACAAGCGCCAGGCCATTCGCGGTGGCTGGCGCATCCCCGAATCCCGGCTCCACCTGCTGGAGCTGTTCGGTGGCTGGCCTGGCGCCCTGGTAGCCCGTCACTGGTTGCGCCACAAGACCCAGAAGGGGAGCTACCGCAGGGTGTTCTGGTTCATCGTGCTGCTGCACCTCACCCTGTGGGGACTCTGGCTCGGCCGTCCGCTCTGGCAGACGATCTGACGCGGGTCGCAGTGCTCGGTTGCCGGCCATTGCAGCCGGCAATCGGGTATGAGACAACAGAAGGCAATCAGGCTGTTTTCTCGTTTGTTCATCGGCAAGGAGTCACTCATGACCATGTGGACCGGTATCGTGCTGATCGTCTTCATCAGCGCACTGTTCGGTTTTCTCAGCAAGCGGGCCCGCTACCAGCTGGGGGATATTCGCATCACCGACCGCCTCGGCAAACAGGACGTGCTCATCAATCAGCTGCAGGAGCGCATCGCCAATCTGGAGGCCATCGTCATCGAGGAGGAGAAGAGCCGCCCGTTCAAGGAGCTCTGATCCGGCAAGCCGGGCGGCAAACCGGCCAGCCCCCGGGCTGCAAGGGTTTGCCGCCGCTCCCTCCCACGCTCACCCGCCTCCTGCCAGGCAAAAACTAAATTCACAGCAGGATCAGTCCCCTGCCATTTTCAGGCTGAATTTTCGCCAAGCTGGCCCATTCCCTGCTCCGTCATGACATCAGTCGTACGGAGAGTGACATCATGATCGCCATCAGCACCCTGCTTCCCCTCGCCTCCCTTGCCCTCAAGCTCGGCAGCAAGCTGCTCGGCGATGGCACGCCACAGGCCAAGGCCGAGCCCCCCGTCCAGGAAGAGCGGCTCGCCCCCACGGTGCAGAGCCTGTTCCAGCGGCTGGGGGTCAAGGATGCCAACAGCGAGCAGAACCGCCCCGCCATCAACCACTTTATGGGGGCGCTGATGCAGACCTTGGGCCAGGAGTACTCGGGCCAGTCGCTGCCCCAGGCCATCGACGCCGCCCGCACCCAGCTGGCCGACAGCACCCAGAGCACCCGCCTCGACGCGCTGCAGAGCGAGCTCGACACCCTCAAGGGATCCCTTGGCAACAGCGATCTCAACCTCGATCAGCTGCTCTATGCCTTCAAGCAGACCCTGCCCAATGGCAAGGGGGAAGGCGTCGGCAAGTTTTTTAATGCAACAGCTTAGTTCTGTTAATTTGATAATGCTTTCGTGTAATTAATATCACTATTTATCAATATATGGTACCCATTGAGCCTATGGATGACGGCCCCCATAATTTCCGTATCTATCCCGATTTTTTCGCCTAGAGAAAATATAAGTAATGTCTCGATAAAAACAGTCTTCCTTGTTAATTCTTGCTCATTGATATAAAAGTCGTTTGCGTGTGTCATGTCATTTCTAAGAGTACATATATCTTTGATGTCTTCTGAATTTAGGTTCCATTCATTAGTTATTGTTGTCGATAATGTCCTATAGAAGTCAGATATAAATTTCTCAGTGTTATATTTGCTTCTATTGAAACGAGGTATTCCGTTCAAAAATGATGATACACCTTTACTATTATTGAAGTATCTCCTCACGAATGGTTTTACTCGTTTAATTAATGCATTAAGTGCATCTGGATCCAGATGACATTTTGTCTGATAACAGAGAGACTCTAGTAGCCTGAAGTAACCTAAGAATCTCTCCTCTATATTATTCATGCGCCTGTATTTTAAGAATTTAACGAATAATGATTTATGTTTTTTCTCTAATGCGAAAAATTTTTCAAAAACATGAATGGGAAGAGAAGGTAGCCCAATGGTATCAAATGCAAGATCGTGCCCAAGAGGGAAGAAATTATATGGGGATCTTTCTGCTCGATGTTCAATGTTGGTTGGGAAATAAAGATATCCGAGCATTCTTTGGCTATAGTGTTCAACATGCAACGCGACTTTTTTTATAGGAAAGTCACCTCCTATAACAAAACATAGGAATGAATAAATATCATCAAATAAATGTTTTATTGAAGAAAGGTTTTGGTCGTTTCTGAAGTGCAAACTCAACGATGGGCGATATTCAAATCCATAGCTAAAATCTTTAAAAGATTGGTAGGTCGATAGATTATATCCAATAGATAAAAACATATCCTCATTCACACAACATGATATTTGGTTTGCATCAAATTCATGAGTGAATAAGTTTTTACCTTGACGATGAAGCTCTATTATTTCTTGTTGTTTTTTGGTAATTCCAATCCAGGAGCTTAGTATGTCTGAATGTATATCTATACATTCAACACCAAGCTTTTCGTTATAATAACTTGTAGGGAGAAAGATCAGGTACCCGACAGAGTATTCACACTCAAAAAATGTTGATTTTCCATCAAGATTTTTACTGAAGCCACGGATAGGTTTTAAGTTATACGCTATAAAGGTGCTTGTGAATGAACCACAAATCAATTCATCTTCAGGTATTGATAAAAATGGAAACTCTCTTCCGCTTCTTGTTTCTCCTGTAAATTTTATTGTGATATTACTTGGAGACAAAGATAGTTTACCTGCAAAACTATTTTCATTATATTTCCATGTAACATTGATGGCTTGATTTTCATCTAGGTGTAAGACCTCTTTCCTAAAAGCTTCCATTCTAATATCTCGAAGAGTTTTATTCTTTAATAGCACACGGTTAATAACATACCGATTAATAATGAAAACGGCAACCGAGGTTGCCGTTTTGCTTTCTATTTCGGATGACTATTACCGTGGATTAACCCGCCCGCTTGGCCAGCCAGGCTTCGGCGGCGACCAGTGCGCCTTCGATCTGCTCGCGGGCGACGCCGCCTTTGGCGACCCGCTTGGCCAGGGTAGCTTCCAGTTCCAGATTGGGGTAGACGTCGAACTCGATCACCGGGCTGAAGCGCTGGAACTCGCCGATGGTCAGCTCTTCCAGCGGCTTCTTCACCTGGATCGCGTAGACCACGGTCTCGCCGACGATATGGTGCGCCTCACGGAACGGAATGCCCTTGGCCACCAGATAGTCTGCCAGCTCGGTGGCGTTGGCGTAGCCCCCCTGGGCCGCCGCCATGGTGCGCTCGCCGTTGACCTTCAGATCGATCAGCACCAGCGCCGCCATGTCGAGGCAGTCGTGCCAGGTGTCGAGGGCATCGAACAGCCCCTCTTTGTCTTCCTGCATGTCCTTGTTGTAGGCCAGCGGCAGCGCCTTGAGGCTCATCAGCATGCCCATCTGGGCGCCGACCACCCGGCCGGTCTTGCCACGAATAAGCTCCAGCGCATCCGGGTTCTTCTTCTGCGGCATCAGCGACGAGCCGGAAGTAACCGCATCGGAGAGCTCGACAAAACCCGCCTCGCCGGTGTTGTAGAAGATGAGATCTTCGGCAAAGCGCGACAGGTGGGTCATGGAGAGGGACGCCACGTGCATCAGCTCCACCACATGATCCCGATCGGAGACCGAATCCAGGCTGTTGCGGGTCGCGCCGGCAAAGCCCATGTCGAGCGCCAAGGCTTCGCGGTCGATGGCGTAGGCGGTGCCCGCCAGCGCGCCGCAGCCGAGCGGGCTGGTGTCGAGGCGCTTGAGGGCATCCTGCAGCCGGGAGTAATCCCGCTCCAGCATCTCCACATAGGCCAGTGCCCAGTGGGCGTAGGTGACCGGCTGGGCCCGCTGCAGGTGGGTGTAACCGGGCAGTACCGCGGCCTGATTTTCGCGAGCGGAGGCGACCAGCCCCTGTTGCAGGGCGGTGATGGAGCCAAGCAGCAGCTCGCCCTGGGCCTTGCACCAGAGTTTCAGGTCGGTGGCGACCTGATCGTTGCGCGAGCGGCCGGTGTGCAGCTTCTTGCCCAAATCGCCGACGGCGGCGATGAGCTGGCTCTCGACCCAGGAGTGGATATCTTCGGCATCCGAGCTCAGGATCTGCTGGGGATCCTGCTGCACCGAGGTGAGCAGCACTTCCATCGCCTGCTGCAACTTGCCCTGCTCACCCTCGGTCAACACGCCCACCTTGACCAGCGCTTTGGCCCAGGCCATGGAGCCTTGAATATCCTGCTCCGCCAGCCGGTAATCGAACCGCAGCGAATCGTTGAACTGCTTGAACCGGCTATCGGCTCCCTGACTGAAGCGTCCACCCCAAAGTGCCATACTGCTCTCCTTGAATGCGTTGTCGGCGACGCCCTTGCGCCTGCCGTACTGGCGCAGCCCCTTGGCCTGCGCGCAAAAATCTTGCCCTGTATTTTTCTGCATAACAGTGCGGTGGTGAGCGACGCTGTTGCCGTTAAACACGTCACATCCAGCAGCTACGAACCGATCCCCTCTCCCTCTGGGAGAGGGCTAGGGTGAGGGTAATTCCCCCTCATCCCCGACCCTTCTCCCCTTGTTTTTCAAGTAGGCGGGAGAAGGGAGAAAATACGTCAGCATCGTATTCACACAGCCCCTGTTATCGCACAGAAGCGGCCGGGGCGCTGCCGCTCTGCTCACACCCCATTGATACAAGAGGGGGCAATGCCCCCTCTTCGGTACCAGCGGATTAAACTCCAGCGGCTTAGCCGTGGGTGTGATCGCCACCGATGGCCTGATGCTGCTCCTTCATGGCGCGGATCCGGCTGGCCAGGGTGTAGAGACGGATAAAGCCTTCGGCATGGCTCTGGTCGTACACTTCGTCGGCGCCGAAGGTGGCGAAGTCTTCGGAGTAGAGGCTGTTCGGCGACTTCTTCTGCACCGCGGTGACCTGACCCTTGTACATCTTCAGCACCACTTCACCGTCCAGATCTTCGGCAATGGCGTTGGCAGAGGCGACAATGGCCTTGCACAGCGGGGTGAACCAGCGACCGTCATAGACCAGGTGGGAGAACTCGGCCCCCAGCTTTTCCCGCCAGGCGCGGGTCGGGCGATCCAAGACCAGCTCTTCCACGGCGCGCAGTGCGGCGACCATCACGGTACCGCCCGGGGTCTCGTAACAGCCGCGGGACTTCATGCCCACCATCCGGTTTTCGGTGATGTCGATGCGGCCCACGCCGTGCTTGCCGGCACGCTCGTTCAGGGTCATCAGGATCTGGTGCGGGCTGAGCGGCTGGTCGTCAACGGCCACCACTTCACCCTGGGCCACGGTCAGCTTGACGTACTCCGGCTGATCCGGTGCCTGCTCGGCGGGCACGGTCCACTGCCAGACCGCTTCGGACGGCTCGTTCCAGGTGCTCTCCAGCTCACCACCCTCGGTGGAGATGTGCCAGGCGTTGGCATCGCGGCTGTAGATCTTCTTCAGGGTCGCCTTGCAGGGGATGTTGCGGGTCTCCAGGTAGGCCAGCAGATCTTCCCGGGAGCGCATGTCCCACAGACGCCAGGGGGCGATCACTTTCAGCTGGGGCGCCAGCGCGGCCACCGCACCTTCGAAACGCACCTGATCGTTGCCCTTGCCGGTGCAACCGTGGGAGATGGCATCGGCCCCTTCCGCCAGCGCGGCCTCGACCATCGCCTTGGCGATCACCGGACGGGCCATGGAGGTACCCAGCAGGTAGGTGCCCTCATAGACGGCGCCGGTCTTCAGGGTCGGGTAGACGTACTCTTTGACGAACTCTTCCCGCAGATCCTTGACGATGCACTTGGTGGCGCCGGAGGCGATGGCCTTTTGCTCGATCCCTTCCAGATCGTCACGCTCCTGACCGACGTCGGCGACGAAGGCGATGATCTCCGCATCATAGTTTTCCTTCAGCCAGGGAATGATGGCCGAGGTATCCAGTCCGCCCGAGTAAGCCAGTACGATCTTGTTGATTCCGCTCATTTACTTCTCTCCATGATGATTCGATAAAAGGGTGTTATTTGGGGTCGGTTGCCGTTATTTGTGCCCAAGCAGGCTCAGCAGCACGGCGTTCTGGATATGCATCCGGTTTTCTGCCTCGTCCATGATGAGGGAGCCAGGCCCGTCCATGACCTGAGAGGTGATCTCCAGCTCCCGGTGCGCCGGCTGGCAGTGCAGCACGTGCTGGATGCCGGTACGGTCGAGCAGGGCCTGGTTGATCTGATAAGGCATAAAGATATCTTTTACCTGCTCCATTGGCGTGTTGTCACCCATGGAGACCCAGGTATCCGTGTAGGCCACGTCAAACCCTTCGATGGCCGCCACGTCGTCGCTGATGTGGATGGTCGCACCGGACTGGGCTGCCAGCGCCTGGGCCTGCAGGAAGATCTGGGTATCCGGGCCGTGGCCTTTCGGGCAGACCAGGGTCACGTCGGTGCCGAGGGTCGCTCCCAGCAGCAGCAGAGAGTGGCTGACGTTGTTGCCATCGCCGAGGTAGGCAAGCTTCACCTTCGACAGATCGTCGTAATGCTCGGCAATGGTCATAAAGTCCGCCAGCCCCTGACAGGGGTGATAGAGGTTGCACAGGCTGTTCACCACCGGCACAGTGCCGTGCTCCGCCAGCTCGACCAGGGTCTGGTGATCGAACACCCGGGCGACGATGGCATCACACCAGCGCGACAGGTTGGCGGCGAAATCCTTCACCGATTCCCGTTTGCCCAGCGCGCCGTTCTGCTGATCCAGATAGACGCTGTGGCCACCCAGCTTGGCGATGCCGATGTCGAAGGTGACCCGGGTACGCAGGGAGGGTTTCTCGAACAGAGTCACCACGCTCTTGCCCGCCAGCGCCTGGCCGTACTTTTTCGGATCGGCCTTGACCGCTTTGCCCAGCGCAATCAGCGCCTCGATCTGGGCCTTGCTCAAATCACTGTCTTTCAGAAGATGTTGCATCGGATATTCCTTGTTCCGGTGGAGATCAGAGGGTGACCTGGGTGCCGACGGCGCCGCCAGCCAGCAGCTTGAGCAGCTGATCCGGGTAGCGCCAGCTGGCGACACAGACCGGTTTGCCCAGGGTCTCGGCGGCATGCAGGGCGGCTTTCACCTTGACCGCCATGCCGTCGCTGATCACCCCCTTCTCCATCAGATCCAGCGCGGTCACCTTGTCGAGCTGAGGCACCAGCTTGCCCTTGCCATCCAGGATGCCGCTCACATCGGAGAGCATCACCAGATCGGCGCCCAGCGCCTCGGCAATGGCGGTGGCCGCCTGATCCGCATTGACGTTCATCAGCTGCCCCTGAGCCGTGATGCCGATGGAGCTCACCACCGGCAGGAAGCCTTGAGCGAGGATGCCCGCCACCAGCGCCGGATTGCCCGGCTGGCAGTCACCCACGGCGCCGAGCGCCGGGTCGAGCTGGGTCACCTGGCACAGACCGCCGTCCGCCAGACAGAGCCCCACCGCCGGGATGTCGGTGGCGATGGCCTTGGCCATCATCATCTTGTTGGCGGTACCAGCCAGCGCGCCGGCGATGAAGGGGATCTGCTCGAACGGGGTCACCCGCAGACCGTTCTTCTTGGTGGAGGTGAGACCCAGCCCCTTGAGCAGGTCATCCACCAGGCAGCCGCCGCCGTGCACCAGCACCAGGGGTCTGTGCTGCTCGTCCAGAAAGGTTTTGAGGGTGGCGAACAGGGCGGTCAGCGCCTCGTCGTTTTCGATCAGTGCGCCACCCAACTTGATTACCAGAGTCTGCTTGTCCATCGTTGCGATCCTTCCTTGAGTCCTTAAATCAGGCCGGTGGCCGGTTCAAATCCGAATTTGATATTTATGCACTGCATGGCCTGGGAAGCGGCGCCCTTGAGCAGGTTGTCGATGGCACAAACCACCACCAGCATGTTGCCCTGCTGTTGCCAGGCGAGGTCGCAGTACGGGGTGCCCGCAACACCACGGATGGAGGGCATCTGGCCGGTCAGACGCACCAGCGGCTTGCCTTCGTAGGCCTTGAGATAGGCCTGATCCACTTGAGTGGGGGTCACGCCGTCCGCCAGCTGCACATAGATGGTGGCCAGGATGCCGCGCACATAGTTGCCAAGGTGGGGCTGGAACAGCACCTCCTTGCCGAGGTGGTGGCTGATCTCCGGCTGATGCCTGTGATTGAAGGTGCCGTAGGGATTGAGGCTCACCTCGCAGAAGCTGGTGTTGATGGCCGCCTTGCGACCGGCCCCGGAGACCCCGGAGACGGCATTGATGATGGGCTGCCACCCCTTGGCAATCAGTCCTGCCTGCTGCAGCGGCTTGAGAGCACACAGAGAAGCGGTCGGGTAGCAACCTGGCACCGCAATCAGCTGGGCCGCCTTGACCGCTTCGGCATTCCACTCGGCCAGGCCGTAGGCGGCCTGATCCAGCCACTGCTCGCTCTCGTGGGTGAAGCCGTAGTAAGAGGCGTAGAACTGCTGATCCCTGACTCGGAAGGCCCCGGAGAGATCAAACACCGGCAGCCCCTTGGCGAGAAACTTCGGCGCAAGCTCGGCGCTCACCTCGTGGGCGGTGGCCAGCAGCACCAGATCGGCCTGGGTCAGGATCCGGGTCATGCCATCTTCGTCCAGCGGCAGCAGCGGCTGATCCAGCGCGCCGACCCACTGGGGATGCAGAGAAGAAAAACGCTTGTGGGCGTCCTGGCTGCCGGCGGAAACATAGAGGCCGAACAGCTTGAGTTGTGGATGGTTCTGGACCAGGGCGGCCAGCTCGGCTCCCGCGTAGCCACTGGCACCGACGATAACGGTGTTAAGCATGTTGAGTATTCCAAGTCAGAGTTCGAGATTCACAGCATGGTGCTGCGGTGCACAAGGGGGTTCGATGCCCCATGCACAAGTGCGGAGGGGCAATTCAGGCGGGTGTGTGTCGTCGGTTATAGATCAGGTGACAGAACATTAACTTTCCCTTACAACTAGAAGCCTTGTCGATGAGCCACGTATTCAGGCAAACTTACAGAATATTCATGCACTCACTTTGCATTTGTATTTTCTAACAGAAACATTCCGGGGAAGCAAGGAGGAGCAGGTGGCCAATCTGGATTTTTTTTCACTCTACAAGAATATTATTGCGATTCCGTCCATCAGCAGCACGGATCCCCGCTGGGATCAGAGCAATGAGGCGGTGATCCGGCTGCTGGCCGACTGGTTCGGTCAGCTCGGTTTTCAGTGCGAGGTGACCGCCCTGCCCGATCTGCCGGGCAAGTTCAATCTGGTGGCGACGATAGGTCACGGCGAAGGGGGGCTGCTGCTGGCGGGCCACACCGATACGGTGCCGTTCGACGAAGGCGCCTGGCGCAAGGATCCCTTCAAGGTGACCGAAGAGGGCAACCGCCTCTATGGCCTCGGTACCATCGATATGAAGGGCTTCTTCGCCTTTATCGTCGAGGCGCTCAAGGAGATCGATCTCAAGACGCTCAACAAGCCGCTGCGCATTCTGGCTACCGCCGATGAAGAGACCACCATGGCGGGGGCCCGCGCCATCGCTGCCGCAGCCGAACTAAAACCCGACTACGCGGTGATCGGCGAGCCGACCGGGCTGGTACCGGTGGTGGCCCACAAGGGGCACATGTCGGAAGCCATCCGCATTACCGGCAAGAGCGGTCACAGCTCGGATCCCGCCAACGGCGTCAACGCGCTGGAGATCATGCACCAGGCCATGGGCCAGGTGCTCAAGCTGCAGCACAGCCTGAAGGAGAAGTACGCCGACCACAGATTCGCCGTGCCGCAGCCGACCCTGAACCTCGGCTACATCCAGGGGGGTGACAGCCCGAACCGCATCTGCGGTTGCTGCGAACTGCACATCGACATGCGCCCCACCCCGCAGGTGGGCCCCGACGAGCTGATGGGCATGCTGAAAGAGGCGCTCTCCCCCATCGAGATCCACCAGCCAGGCTGCCTGCACCTGCAGCACCTGCACGAGCCGATCCCCGCCTACGCCTGCGCCGATGACTCCGAGCTGGTGCGCGAGGCCGAGCGGGCAAGCGGCCGGGCCGCCGAATCCGTGAACTATTGCACCGAGGCCCCCTTCATCCAGCAGCTAGGTTGTGAAACCATAGTGCTGGGCCCCGGCCACATCGCCCAGGCCCACCAGCCGGACGAATATCTGGATCTGTCGTTCGTCAAACCGACCACCCGCGTATTGCAGCACCTGATCCGCCGTTTCTGTCTCTGAATTGACGGGAATGTAAGTAAGTTACATGACATCGCACCTCGGGACTGGTGATGGAAATACATGTTCTGAATCGGCCTGTTATTTGACCTTGCGCAGACAATCTGGGTAGATTGTCACCCTAAGATGACGGAGCATATGTTGTAATCGCACAACAATAAGTGAGGTCGTCTCTCACCCCGGATGGGTGTCAGGCACCAACAAGATAAGGATGTGGAATGAACGAAAAGTACGCCGCACTACGCGCCAACGTAGGCATGCTGGGTCAACTGCTGGGCAAGTCCATCAAGGATCATCAGGGACAGGCCTTCCTCGACAAGATCGAAACCATTCGCCAGCTGGCCAAATCCTCCCGCAAAGGCAATGAGACAGACCGGGAACGTCTGCTCGATACCCTGCGCAACCTGAGCGATGACGAGCTGCTGCCGGTGGCCCGCGCCTTCAGCCAGTTTCTCAACCTGGCCAACGTGGCCGAACAGTTCCACACCATCTCCCGTCGCTGCGAAGAGCAGGTCTGCACCCCGGATCCGCTCGAGCAGATGTTCGACAAGCTGAAAGCCTCCAACCTGTCGCAGGAGGCCATCATCCAGGCCGTGCGCGAGCTGGACATCGATCTGGTGCTGACCGCTCACCCCACCGAGGTGACCCGTCGCACCCTGATCCACAAGCACGTACAGCTCAACGACTGCCTCGAGGCGCTGGAGCTGTCCGATCTGCTGCCCCGCGAGCGGGACAAGATCCTCAATCGCATCGAACAGCTGGTCAACCAGGCCTGGCACACCAACGAGATCCGCGAACAGCGCCCGACCCCGGTGGACGAGGCCAAGTGGGGCTTCGCCGTGGTGGAAAACAGCCTGTGGCCGGCCATCCCCGAATTCATGCGCAATCTGGACGAGCGGCTGCAACACCACCTGGGTGTGCGGCTGCCGCTGGATGCCGCGCCGGTCAAGTTCACCTCCTGGATGGGCGGTGACCGCGACGGCAATCCCTTCGTCACCGCCAAGGTGACCGCCGAAGTGCTGGAGCTGGGCCGCTGGATGGCGGTGAGCCTGTTCTACAAGGACATCAAGGAGCTCACCTCCGAGCTCTCCATGTCCGACTGCACCGACGCCGTGCGCGAGCGGGTCGGCGATCACCCCGAGCCTTACCGCGCCCTGGTACGCGAGCTGCGCGAACAGCTGCGCGAAACCCAGGAGTTCCTCACCGCCAAGGTGCAGGGCCAGGCGAGCGAGAGCCGGGATCTGGTCAAGACCACCGCCCAGCTGCGCGAGCCGCTGGAGCTCTGCTACCACTCCCTGCACGCCTGCGGCATGGGCAACATCGCCGATGGCATGCTGCTGGACGTGCTGCGCAAGCTGGCCTGCTTCGGTATCCACCTGGTTAAGCTGGACATCCGTCAGGATGGCGAGCGCCACGGCCAGGTCTTCTCCGAGCTGACCCGCTACCTCGGCATGGGTGACTACGCCGAATGGAGCGAGGACGACAAGCAAGCCTTCCTGCTCAACGAACTCAACTCCCGCCGCCCGCTCATCCCGACCGACTGGGAGCCGAGCGACGAGACCCGCGAGACCCTGGACACCTGCAAGGTCATCGCCCAGCACGATCCCGATGCGTTCGGCATCTACATCATCTCCATGGCCGGCGCACCGTCCGACGTGCTGGCGGTGCAGCTGTTGCTCAAAGAGGCCGGCTGCAAGTTCCGCATGCCGGTCGCCCCGCTGTTCGAGACCCAGGAAGACCTGATGGCGGGTACCGCCGTGATGGAGCGCCTGCTGTCGGTGGACTGGTATCGCGGCTACATCCAGGGCCGTCAGTACGTGATGATCGGCTACTCTGACTCCGCCAAGGACGCGGGCATGATGGCCGCCGGCTGGGCCCAGTACGCCGCCATGGAATCCCTGGTGGCGCTGGCCGAGGCCAACAACCTGCGCCTCACCCTGTTCCATGGCCGTGGCGGTACCGTCGGCCGTGGTGGCGCGCCTGCCCATCAGGCCATCCTGTCGCAACCGCCGGGATCCCTGCGCGGTGGCCTGCGGGTCACCGAACAGGGCGAGATGATCCGCTTCAAGTTCGGCCTGCCCAAGGTGGCCATCCAGAGCCTCAACCTCTACACCAGCGCCGTGCTGGAGGGGAACCTGCTGCCGCCGCCCAAGCCCAAGGAGTGCTGGCGCGCCGTGATGGAGCAGCTGGCCTCTGTCTCCTGCGATCACTACCGCAGTATCGTGCGCGGTCATCCGGACTTCGTGCCCTACTTCCGCGCCGCCACCCCGGAGATGGAGCTCGGCAAGCTGCCGCTCGGCTCGCGCCCCTCCAAGCGCAAACCCAACGGCGGGGTCGAAAGCCTGCGCGCCATCCCCTGGATCTTTGCCTGGACCCAGAACCGGCTGATGCTGCCGGCCTGGCTCGGCGCCCACAAGGGGTTGCAGCAAGCCATCGCCGATAGTCAGAAGGGTGTGCTGGAAGAGATGAGCCGTCAGTGGCCCTTCTTCCGTACCCGCCTCGAGATGCTGGAGATGGTGTTCCTCAAGGCGGACGTCTGGCTGGCTGAATACTACGACACCCGGCTGGTGCCCAAGGAGCTGTGGGGCCTCGGAAAACAGCTGCGTCAGGAGCTTGCCGACTCCATCCAGGTGGTGCTGGAGCTGCGCCCGCAGGGCGACTTGCTCGACGACCAGCCCTGGATCAAGGAGTCCATCAAGCTGCGCAACCCCTACACAGACCCGCTCAACGTGCTGCAGGTCGAGCTGCTGGGCCGCTCGCGCAACCATGCCGAAACTCTGCATCCCGAGCTGGATCAGGCGCTGATGGTTACCATCGCCGGTATTGCTGCCGGTATGCGCAACACGGGTTGATGGCTGACAGGCTGCAACGCACATAGAAAAAGGGCGCCATATTGGCGCCCTTTTCGCAGGTATTTGATTGCCGCATAATCGCCTCATCTTCAACGGAGGACACCTTTCCATGCGCCTGCTCTGTCTGCTGGCTCTCTTCGCCTCTTTCACGGCGAGTGCCAATAGCGCCGATACCATCGCGGTCTGTGATGGGCTGATAACCAAAGCCAAAACCTATTCTTCCATGCCGCCGGCCACCCTCAAAAAGCTCAGGGACTTGACCATGGAGGCAACACTGGAAGATTTTCGTCAGGAGTATGGTTCCGCCGTCGATGATGCTATGACTCAACTGCTGGCCACCAACCTCTCTCGGGAACAGGCGCAATTCCAGCTGCTCCGTCAGCTGCGCATCTTTCAGGGCATGTTGATCAACATGGGGTTGAACCTGAATGGGGTTGAGGATCCCGCCCCATGGGAGAAGTTTCGTCAGGACTGCATCGCCTCAAACGGCCAGTGGCCTGCCATGTGATTGCCTGCACTGCACTTGTTGCTCCCCCTTGTCCCTCGTATCTACTTCAGGTCGTCACTTAAGGGACATCCTCTCGCAAAATGACTGACCCGCAATGAGAAGAGGCGCCACTGGCGCCTCTTTGACTGAACGGCTTGTCTGCTGTTACAGGCTGGCACAAATCTGCCAGAGATCGTACTGGATGGCGGCGGCCGTGACTTCCCGGCCGGCGCCCGGCCCCTGGATGACCAGCGGGTTGGTGCGATAGCTGTCGCTCTCGATGGCGAAGATATTGTCGCACGGCAGCAGGTTGGCAAACGGGTGGTGGGGCTCCAGCGCCTCCAGCCCGACTCGCGCCTTGCCGTCGTGCTCGAAGCGGGCGACGTAACGCAGCACCTTGCCAACCCGGCGCGCCCCCTCGAAGGCGGTCTGGATCGGGTCATCCAGCTCCTTGAGCCTGTCCATGAACTGATCCGTGCTCACCTTGCGCAGGGAGACAGGCACCAGGTTCTCCAGCTCGATGTCGGCGGAGTCGAGCTCGAAGCCCGCCTCTCGCGCCAGGATGAGCAGCTTGCGACGCACATCCTGGCCGGAGAGATCCTCGCGGGGATCCGGCTCGGTCAGGCCGTGCTGCCACGCCTCGTCCACCAGCTCGGAGAAGGGGCGGCTGCCGTCATACTGCTGGAACAGCCAGGAGAGGGTGCCGGAGAAGATGCCGGA
This sequence comes from Aeromonas sp. V90_14, assembly GCF_029967615.1. Taxonomy (NCBI): domain Bacteria; kingdom Pseudomonadati; phylum Pseudomonadota; class Gammaproteobacteria; order Aeromonadales; family Aeromonadaceae; genus Aeromonas; species Aeromonas sp. V90_14. The sequence continues at coordinate 181,963 of NZ_JASCAS010000043.1, forward strand.
GACCCCCTGAATACGGTCGCCGCTCTGGCGCAGCATCTGGATACTGGACTGGATAGGCAGCCCGGCACCGACAGTGGCGTTGTAGCGCCACTGCACCTGATGGTCGCGGCAGGTCTGCTTGATGCGCTGGTAGAACTCGCTGTCGGCGGCGCCGGCAAATTTGTTGGCGGCGATGATGTGAATGCCGAGCTGGGCAAAGTCCGGGTAGTAGCGGCTCACCGTCTCGCTGGCGGTCATGTCCAGCGCAATCAGGGTATCGAATCCGTGCTGCTCCAGCTGGGCCAGCAGCTCGGGCCAGATCAGCGGCTTGGGATTGAAGTTGTCCTGCACCTTGAGCGGATCCAGCCCCTCTTCATCGAGCAGGCCCCCTTCCGAGCTGAACACCCCGTAGAGGGTGAGCGCCAGGTTCAGTTCATGCTCGAGCCGCGCCTTTTCGCGGGCATAGAGGTTCAGCCAGTGGCCGCCGATATTGCCCTTGCCGAACACCACCAGCCCGACCCGGTTCGGGCGGCTGAACAGGGCGCTGTGCAGGGCGATCAGCAGCGGCTCCAGCACCACCTGGCGCAGCACGGCCACCAGGCTCAGGCCATCTTTGGCCACCTGCACGAACTCCAGCGGCTGATCCGCCAGCAGCTGGTAGAAACGGTGACACTGCTCGGCGTTGTCGGTGACGCCGGCCCCCACCAGCGCCACCAGGCTGTAGCCTTCGCGCTGGATAAGACCGGTGAAGCTGCCCTGCAGCTGGAAGTCGCGCAGCAGCTCGAACGCCCCTTGCGCCACCTCGAGGGTGTAGGCGAGGCGCAGGATCCGGCGATCTGGCTGGCGCTGCAGGGTAAGCGGGTTGAGGCGATGGCGGGCCAGATGGGCCTCGATGGTGGCCACCGTCTGCTCATAGTTTGTCTGCGGCAGTACCTTCAGCTCGATGAGAGCGATCTGATCCACCGAGGAGACGATGCGGGCGCCGCCGGAGCGGGGTGCACGGCGCAGGATGTGGGTGCAACCCTCGTCCGGGTTGTAGCTGCAGCGCAGGGTGAGCCGCTGGCGGCTGTCGGCCACCGGCTGCAGGGTGCGCGAGTGCAATACCGAGGAGCCGAGGCGGGCCAGCTCGTTGGCTTCGGCGAGGCTCAGGCGCTCCAGCAGACGCGCCTCCTTCACCCGACGCGGGTCGGCGCTGTAGACCCCGGCCACGTCGCTCCAGATGGTGGTGGATTCGCCGTCCGCCAGCAGGGCCAACAGGCTGGCGCTGTAGTCGGAGCCGTTGCGACCGAGCAGCAGGGAGCGGCCTTCCATGTCGGCGGCGATAAAGCCGGTCACCACGATGCGCCCGGCGTGTTCCGCCAGCCGCGCCTTGAGCAGTTCGCTGGACAGCGCGGTATCCACCTTGACCAGGGCACCATCCTCGGCGCGCAGGAAGCTGCGGGCATCGAGCCAGATGGCCTTGTCGCCGCGACTGGTGAGCAAGGCCGCCAACAGGCGCGCCGACCACACCTCGCCAAAGGCGAGCAGGCCGTTGCGCTCGAAGCGGTCAAACTGTCCCTCCAGGGTCTTGGCGATCAGCTGCATGTCGTCGGCCAGCTGCTGGCTCAGCTCGAGCTGAAGCTCCCCTTCCAGCAGGCCGTCGATCAGGCTCTGCTGATAGGCCTGCAGGGCCGAGATGGCCTCGCCGGCGGCTTCATCGCCGGCTTCGGCCAGCTCCACCAGCTGGATCAGCCGGTTGGTGGTCTTGCCGGCGGCGGAGACCACCACCAGCTCTCGCCCGCCCCCCTGCTGCTCGGCTTGCTGTTCGAGAATGCTGGCGACCCGGCGATAACAGACCGGATCCGCCAGACTGCTGCCACCGAATTTGTGGACGTGACGTCGCTTCAAGCCTGCTTCTGTTGCCACCGCGATCTCTCCTTGTTGCTGCTGTTCCATTACTTCGCCACCTGCTGTGCCTGTGCAAACGCCGCGGCCAGATCGGCCACCAGATCCTCACCGTGTTCGATACCGACCGACAGACGCAGCAGCTGGCTGCTGATGCCTGCCGCCTGCTGGGCGGCCGGGGTCATGGCCCTGTGGGTCATGCTGGCCGGATGGGCTACCAGACTCTCCACCCCGCCGAGGGATTCGGCCACCGAGAAGAGGGTGAGGGCCGCCAGGAAGGCGCGAATGCCCGCCTCATTGCAATCGAGCTCAAAACTTAGCATGGCGCCGAAGCCGGACTGTTGACGGCGCGCAATATCGTGGCCCGGATGGCTCGGCAGGCTGGGGTGATAGATGCGCTTGACCAGCGGCTGCTGCTGCAGGAAGGCGAGGATGCGGTCGGTGTTCTCCTGATGGGCGCGCAACCTGGGAGCCAGGGTGCGCAGACCGCGCAGGGTGAGGTAGGAGTCGAATGCCCCGGAGGTGAGTCCCAGACAGTTGGCCCACCACACCAGGGAGTCGGCCAGCTCGGGATCCTTGGCGATCGCCACCCCGCCCACCACGTCGGAGTGGCCGTTGATGTACTTGGTGGTGGAGTGCACCACCAGGTCGGCCCCCAGCGCCAGCGGCTGTTGCAGCAGCGGCGAGAGGAAGGTGTTGTCCACCGCCACCTTGGCGCCCGCCGCGTGGGACGCCTCGGCGATGGCGGCGATGTCCACCACCCGCAGCAGCGGGTTGGAGGGGGTCTCCACCCACACCAGCGCGGGCTGCTGGGCCAGCGCGGCGGCCAGTGCCGCCGCGTCCCCCTGATCGACGAACTGCACCCGGTAATGGCCCTTGGCCGCCAGGTACTCGAACAGGCGCCAGGTGCCGCCGTAGCAGTCGTGGGGGGCGATCAGCAGATCCCCCGCCTTGAGCAGGGCGGTGGTGACCAGATGGACGGCACCCATGCCGGTGCCGGTCACCACGGCGCCGGCCCCCCCTTCCAGCGCCGCCAGCGCGTCCGCCAGATTGGTGCGGGTCGGGTTGCCTGAGCGGGCATAATCGTATTGACGGGGCTCGCCAAAGTCGGCAAAGGTGTAGTTGCTGGAGAGGTAGATGGGCGGCACCACGGCACCGTGCTGTGTGTCTGTCTCAATCCCGGTGCGTACTGCCAGTGTGGCTTTATGACTCATGATGCTCTCCTTGGCGCCGTGACTGTGCGATCGTTCTGTCTCGATCTTCCGATACAAAGTACCGCCTGGGTGGCCTTGTGGGTCATGTCACTCTCCTTGATGTCTCTTCACACGCTGGCATGCTGTTTCTGCCACGCGTCATCCCGCCATTGCAGGCTCATGGTGAACCACACTACGCCAGCTTAAAAAGGCCGTCAACACTTCTAGACGTCTAAATGGCTTTGCTGTTGGATTGCCATTAAATTCCTTAAGGGTTAAAATCCGCGCTCACGGCTAAATGAGAACAGGTGGATCATGGGTACAGAGTGGAACGGCGACTACGTCAGCCCCTACGCGGAACACGGTAAGAAGAGCGAACAGGTCAAGAAGATTACCGTCTCGATCCCGCTCAAGGTGCTGAAGGTGTTGACCGATGAACGCACCCGTCGCCAGGTGAACAACCTGCGTCATGCGACCAACAGCGAGCTGCTCTGCGAAGCCTTCCTGCACGCCTTCACCGGTCAGCCGCTGCCCTGCGACGAAGATCTGCGCAAGGATCATCCGGACAGCGTCCCTGCCGAGGCGCGTGCCATCATGGAAGCGCTGGGCAAAGAGATCGAAGATTTCGACGCCGAGTAATCCTGCAGCAGATGCCAAACAGCAAACCCCCTTCGATGACGCGGCCCCAGGCCGCGTCATCGCTATCCGCCCCTTTCAGCCTGCGTCGCTACCAGAGCGACGTCTGCAGCCACAGCCACGACCATGCCCAGCTGGTGATCCCCCTCGACGGTCCCATCGAAATCGAGGTACAAGGCCAGGGGCGGCGGCTCGCGCCCGGCTTTGCCTGCATCATCGCCCCCGGTGAGCGGCACGACTACGCCGCCGATCCGGCGCTCTCGTTTCTGGTGCAGGAGAGTCACTGGCTGCCCGGCGAGCTGGGCGCGCGCCCCTTCATCGAGCTGGACCAGGCCCAGCGCCACTACCTCGCCTTCCTGCACCGCATGGTGGCCGAGGGGCGCCATGTGGCCGGCATGGAGCAGGTGTGGCTGGGTCTGCTGGCAGAGGCGCAGCAGGCAGGCTCGCGCGGCCGTGCCCGCCTCGCCCCGCGCATCGGCAAGGTGCAGCGCCATATCGAGGCACATCTCGCCGAGCCCCTCAGCAACGAGCAGCTGGCCGCCATCGCCTGCCTCGGCCAGAGCCAGTTCAAGCACGCCTTCCAGCAGCAGGTGGGGATGAGCGTCTCCCACTACATCCGGACGCGACGCATGGCGCTGGCGCGTACCCTGCTCGCCCACACCGCTCTGCCCGTCGGCGAAATAGCCAGCCGCTGCGGTTACCAGAATCAGGGGGCCTTCGCCGAGCGCTTCCTGGCCGAAACCGGACTGACCCCTTCCCTCTGGCGCCAACAAAACGGCCGCTTGCCGTAACCAGGCGGCCGTTTGCCGAAGACGGCGCAGGTGGTTTCGAGGCATGCTGAGGCTCATGCAAGGTATGGGCAACGAGGAGCCAAGATGCAGACCATAAGCTGGCAGGATTTCGAGATGGTGGAGCTCAGGGTGGGCACCCTGGTGCGGGTCGAGCCCTTCCCCGAGGCGCGCCGCCCGGCCTACAAGGTGTGGGCGGATTTCGGCCCCGAGCTCGGGGTGCGCAAGAGCAGCGCCCAGATCACCGACCTCTATCAACCGGAGGAGCTGGTGGGTCGCCAGATCGTCGCCGTGGTGAACTTCCCCCCCAAGCAGATAGGCCCGATCCAGTCGGAGTTTCTGCTGACCGGCTTCTACCGGCCGGATGGCGCCGTGGTGATCGCCATCCCCGAGCAGGCGGTGGAGAACGGCGCCAAGCTGGGCTGACGCCACCACCGGACCGATACAAGAGAGGCGACCCTGGGGTCGCCTCTCTCTTTCGCGGCTGGTTGCTCGCCGTTACTTCAGCAGGCTGAAGATCAGCGCCGACACCGCCAGCGCGCCGGTCAGCAGGATGAAGCCGTTGGCCCAGCGGTGGCGGAAGCGGGCCAATGCCTCCACCTTGTAGATGGCCACCACCGGCATAATGAACAGGATCATGGCGATCACCGGGCCGGAGAGGGTCTCCATCAGCCCCAGGATCCCTGGGTTGATGATGGCGGCGCCCCAGATGGAGAAGAACATCAGGACGATGCCGAGCCGGTCCGCCTTGGCCAGCGACAGGCCGGTGGGCTTGGCAATCAGGCTTTTCAGGCTCTCGCGGGCACCGAGGAAGTGGCCGAGGAAGGAGGAGCTGATGGCGATGAAGGCGATGAGCGGCCCCAGGGTCACGATCACCGGATTGTCGGTGATGTTGGCGAGATAGGAGAGCACCGAGACGTTCTGGGCCTTGGCCTCGGCCAGCTGGGCCGGCGAGAGGCTCAGCACGCAGGAGAAGACGAAGAACAGCACGAAGCCCACCAGCATGACGGTGGTGTTGCGCAGGATCAGGCTGCTCTTGGCTTCCGCCTGCTCGCCGTACTCCCGGCGCTGCACGTTGGCAAAGCCGGAGATGGCGGCGGCGTGGCTGAAGGCGAACACGGTGACCGGCAGCGCCAGCCAGACGGTGTTGAGGAAGCTGCCGCCCTCCAGGCTGCCCAGCTGCGGCCACTGCCACTGGGGGATCAGGTAGCAGGAGAGCGCCGCCAAGATGGCCGCCAACGGATAGACCATGACGGCAAAGGCGCGCAGCATCGCCTTCTCGCCGGCCAGCATCACGGCGATCATGGCAAACACCAGCAGGCCGGAGAGCATCACCCGGTTCGGGGCATCCATGCCAAGCTGATTGATCATGAAGCTCTCCACCGTGTTGGTCAGCCCGACCCCGTAGATGAGCAGGATCGGGAAGATGGAGAGGAAATAGAGCGCCGAGATGAGGCGGCCGGCCATCTTGCCGAAGTGCTCCTGGGCCACCTCGGTGAAGTCGGCGTGGGGGCGCGACGAGGAGAGCACGAAGCGCGCCAGCCCGCGGTGGGCCAGGAAGGTCATGGGACCGGCCAGCACCGAGACGATGATGAGAGGCCAGATCCCGCCCAGACCCAGGTTGATGGGCAGGAACAGGATGCCGGCGCCGACGGCGGTGCCAAACAGACTGATGACCCAGTGGGTGTCGTGGCGACGCCAGGGGGTGGCGCTGACGGTGGTGGAGCAGGAACCGGACAGCTCCTTGGTGACGTCTACAGATAAACTCATTACTAATTCACTTTTTGTCAGTATTTTAATCTGAGTTCATTGTGGTTTATCGGGATTTAATTCTCAAAAGTCCCCCCTGAAACATATCACTACCATTACGGGCTTCAGCCAGTGAGATTGGGAATGGAATCGGGATCACATAAATGAGTAAAACTGAATATTGTTGAAAACATGAAATTTAAAACCAAATTTTCACTCTTGGTCAATTTTTTATTTTGGCCAAATGATCGTTTGCAGAATTACCTGAAAAATCGTGCCATTCCTCCGCCTTCTCTTGTGATGATTCACTGTCATTCCCACGCTTTGCCAGCGGATATTTCTGTTCATCCACGATGAAACCAGCGGATCACACCAAGCAATCAGGCGGCCATGGGGCCGCCTGATTGCCGTCAATGATGACCTGTTCACCCGCTCAGTGCGCCAGAATGCGGCCCCAGGCGAGATCCGGATCCCCCATCACTATGAAGTCCGGGTTCTCCAGCGACTCCGTCTCGTTGTAGCGCAGCGGCTGCAGCGCCAGGCTGAGGATGCGGCCACCGGCCGCCTCGACGATGCACTGGGCGGCGGCGGTGTCCCACTCGCCGGTGGGGCCGAGCCGCACGTAGCAGTCGGCCGCCCCTTCCGCCACCAGACAGGATTTGAGCGAGCTGGAGCCGAGCGGGATCAGCTCGTAGTTGATGGCCGGGTTGAGGCGACGGGTCAGGTTCTCCAGCTTCTGGCGACGGCTGATGGCCACCACCAGCGAATCGGGCTGATCGTGCTCGTGGTGCATGGCGCTGATGGGATGCACCTCGCCGTTCGCCTCCTTGAAGGCGCCATGACCGCGCACCGCCCAATAGAGCACGTTCGACTCGGGGGCATAGATGACGCCGAGCACCGGCACATTGTCCTGTACCAGGGCGATCAGGGTGGCGAAGTCACCGCTGCCGGCGATAAACTCGCCGGTGCCGTCAAGGGGATCCACCAGCCAGTACTGACGCCAGTTGGCGCGCTGGCTGAAGGGAATGTCGGCCGCCTCTTCGGTCAGCACGGGAACATGGGGAGTGAGCGCCGACAGCGCCTGTTTGAGGTAGGCATCGGCAGCAAGATCGGCACTGGTGACCGGGGTCGCATCCTCCTTCAGCTGACGCTCGAACTGACCGCCGTGATAGATTTCGTGAAGGATCCGGCCCGCTTCGCGCGCGATCTCCTTGACCCCCGGCACCCAGGCCAACAACTCCTGCATCTTGTTATCCTCTGTATTCAAACTGCCCGTCTGCGGGCTACTCTGCCTGCTCCGCCAGCCAGCGTTGGGCCAGCAGCAGCGCACTGATGCTGCGCGACTCGGTAAAGTCGGGTCGCGCCAGCAATTCGTCGATCCGGTTCAGCGGCCAGGGGATCACCTCGAGGGGCTCGGGCTCGTCCCCCACCCGCTGCTCGGGGAAGAGATCCCGCGCCAGCAAGATGTCCATCCGGCTGGAGAAATACCCCGGCGCCAGCGACACCTGCTTGAGCAGGGTCAGGCTGTTGGCGCCAAAGCCCGCCTCCTCCATCAGTTCCCGGTTGCCCGCCTCGAAGGCATCTTCACCCGGGTCGATCAGCCCCTTGGGGAAGCCCAGTTCGTAGGAGTGGGTACCCGCCGCGTACTCGCGCACCAGCAGCAGGGTTTGGGCATCAAACAGCGGCACCACCATGACGGCGCCCCGGTTGCCGCCGCGCATCCGCTCGTAGACCCGCTCCTCGCCGTTGGAAAACTTGAGGTGGAGCGACTCCACCTTGAACAGCCGGCTCTCGGCCACGATCTCGGCCTTGAGGATCTCCGGCTTGCTCTTGTCATGCGCCATGGTGTCGACGCTGAGGTGGACGGGTTTGCGTTGGTGGAGGTCACTCATCGGGGCTGGCTGCTCGTTAAAAAATCGTGTTTCAAGAGTAAACGACTCCCCTCTCGAACACCACGGGGCAAGGGTGGGAAAGCGGCGGGAAAAATCCGTTATAATGCCCGCCCGTTTCGACCCGACCACCGAGGCCCCATGCCGACCCCACTGCCCTGGCACCAGATAGACACTGTCCTGCTCGATATGGATGGCACCCTGATCGATCTCCATTTTGACAACCACCTCTGGCAGCAACTGGTACCCGAGCGCTATGCCGAGCGACTCGGCCTGCCGCTGGCCGAGGCCAGAGTGCAGATCGAGGCGCACTACCAGGCCGTCAGCGGCACCCTCAACTGGTACTGCGTGGATTACTGGAGCGAGACGCTGGGGCTGGACATCCGGGCCCTCAAGCAGGAGATCCTGGCCAAGATCCAGTGGCGGCCCCACGTCATCCCCTTCCTGGCCGCGCTGCGGGCCGCGGGCAAGCAGCTGGTGCTGTTCACCAATGCCCACCCCGCCAGCCTGTCGGTGAAGGATGCCCAGCTGGGATTGGCCGGCCACCTCGATCTGATGGTGAGCACCCACGAACTGGGCTGGTCGAAGGAGAGCCAGCACTGCTGGCAGGCACTGGCCGAGCGGCTGGCGTTCGACCCGGCCCGCACTCTCTTTGTAGATGACAGCGAGCGGATCCTGCGCGCCGCCGCCGATTACGGCATCGGCTATCAGCTCGCCATCCAGAACCCGGACAGTTGCCAGCCCGAGCAGCACATCACCGCCTTCCCGGCGATCCGCGATTACGCCGAGTTATTGCCGCTGGCCGTGTAAGCCATATAAGCCGAGAGGCAGGGGAGCATCTGGGCAACCAGGCACCGCCTTCCCCATCCCTTCCGCGATTATGCCGAGTTGCTGCCGCTGACCGAGTAAGCCAACAGGGGTACAGCACTCACCGAACTGACGGATAAACAAAAGGGCTGCCCAGGCAGCCCTTGTCGATCCCAGGTCGCTCACCCCAGCCACGTCACCAGCCGGTACTGCTTCTTGCCCCGGCGCAGCAGCAGGTAGCGGCCGAACAGCCGGTCGGCCGCCGTCAGTGGCTCATCCCGGCGGATCTCGCCATTGAGGCTGATGGCACCTGCCGCCAGCAGCTCGCGGGCGATCCTCTTCGAGTTGGCCAGACCGCTCTCCACCAGCAGGGTCACCAGATCTGTTTCCCCCTCGATACGCCAGCCCGGCATGCCATCCTGCGCCAGCTGGGCCAGATCGCTCTCGCCAAGGCGGGCCACCTCGCCGCTGAACAGCAATTCGCTGATACGCTGCACCGCCGCCAGCGCCCCCTTGCCGTGTACCAGCTCGGTCAGCTCGTCGGCCAGCACCTGCTGGGCCAGCTTGCGCCCCTGCCGCTTCGCATCCTCCGCCTCCAGCGCCTCAATCTGGGTCAGCGGCATGAAGCTGTAGTAGCGCAGGAAACGGTAGACATCCTCATCCGCCGTGCCGAGCCAGAACTGGTAGAAGGCGTAGGGCGAGGTGAGCGCCGGATCAAGCCAGATAGCGCCCCCTTCGGTCTTGCCGAACTTGGTGCCATCGGCCTTGGTGATGAGCGGCAGTGTCATGCCATAGACCTGGGCCTGATGGAGGCGGCGGGTGAGATCCATGCCGCTGGTGATGTTGCCCCACTGGTCGTTGCCGCCGATCTGCAGGGTGCAACCGAGGCGCTGGTTGAGCACAGCGAAGTCCTGGGATTGCAGCAGGGCGTAGGAGAACTCGGTGAACGAGATACCCTGATCCGGGCGGGCCAGCCGCTGGCGCACCGATTCGCGGGCCAGCATGGCGTTGACCGAGAAGTGCTTGCCGATGTCGCGCAGAAAATCGAGGGCGGACATCTGCCCCATCCAGTCGGCGTTGTTGACCAGCAGCGGCGCCGCCAGCCCTTCGCTGGCCGGCAGCAGCGCTTTTATCTGGGCCGACAGGCTGGCCACCCAGCCCTGCACCGTCTCGGCGCTGTTGAGGTTGCGCTCGGTCGCCTTGAAGCTGGGATCGCCGATAAGACCGGTGGCACCGCCCACCAGCGCCACCGGGGTGTGGCCCGCCAGCTGGAAGCGGCGCAGCATCAACAGCGGCACCAGATGGCCGATGTGCAGGCTGCCGGCGGTGGGATCGAACCCGCAATAGACGGTGCGCGGGGTGGCAAGATGGTCGGCCAGCGCCACCGGGTCGGAATTCTGGGCCACCAGGCCGCGTCGGGTCAGCTCATCGAGCAGGTGGGGGTTGATCATGGGGTCTCCAACAACAGGGGGAAAAGCCCACATCCTCGCCGCTCTGACTCGCCCCGAATATGTCCCCCAGGGGACAGTTTTGCCACTCTCGTGCTAGCATTCGTCCATTGTGGGAAGCCTGCCCGCCACCCGGAAGCCATCGCCATGACCCAACCCCTCACCGCAGATTCGCTGACCGCGAACCTCACCGCCGTCGTCGATGCCCTGCACGGCAGCGCCTTTCCGGCGGCGCTGGTGCGCCTGATCCAGCAACAGGTGGCGTTCGACTGCGCCCTGCTGCTCGGGGTGGGGCTGCGCCCCGTCTACCTCTACGACAACCTGCACCATCAGCGGGCCCTGCTGTTCGATCGCTATCTCACCCGCCACTTCAGTCAGGATCCCTTTATGCAGGCGCTGGAACAGGGTCTGGGGGCCGGGGTCTGGACGCTGGCACAGGTGTCGCGCGGGCGGCTCGATCCCGAGTATCGCCACCACTTCTATCAGGCCACCGGCTGGCAGGAGGAGGTGGGGCTGATCCTGCCGGTGCGCGGCGGCCTCACCCTGATGCTGTTTCTGGGGCGGCTCGACAAGCGCAGCTCCCTCAGCCGTGACGAGCTGGCCCGACTGGAGGCGCTGTTTCCACTGGTCCATTCGCTGTGCCGCCAGCACTGGCGGGAGGAAGCCGCCCTGCTGGCCCAGAGCCCGGCGCTACCGGGTGGCAACGACCTCAAGGCGACGGTGGAGCAGGCCATCGCCAGCGTGGGGGGCGCGAGCCTCACCCGTCGCGAGCGTCAGGTGGCGGGATTGCTGTTGCAGGGGCTCGACACCGAGGCGATTGCCGCGGAGCTCGGCATCGGCAGCGGCACGGTGAAGAATCATCGCAAGCACCTCTACGCCAAGCTGCACCTGCGCTCGCGGGCCGAGCTGTTCCGCTTCTTCCTCAATCACCTCATCACGGCGCCAGCCGGCACCACCCCATAACGACACCACCCCGCCGGGGCGGGGTGGTGTTGATGTTTGCCAGATCAGACAGCAAGGCCGTCAGATGCGGCCCTGGTAGCGCAGCGGGAAGCGCCCCTGACCGTCGGGCTGGCCGAGGAAGGGCAGCCCCTGCTTCATCTGCTCCGGCAGCTCGGGCCCGGGTTTGAGGGTGCCCTGGAACAGGTACTGGCGATTGGCCTGCAGCTCCAGCTTGCCCTGCACCTGCACCGCCTCCGAGCCCTGCTTGAGCTCGGCCACCAGCCGGGAGTCGATGCAGGTCAGCTTGATCTCGGGATCCCCCAGCACCAGCTTGCCGGCCGGGGTATCGGCATCGGCCCCGTACCAGTAGAGGTTGCCATAGAGGTTGTCGCACCAGGGGTTGCCTTGGGCAACCTGATCGAGCTTGAGCTGCAGCTGGCCAGCCACCGTCACCGGCACGGGCACGGGCAGTTGCATCGGCACCCGTGCCAGCAGCCAGGGGGCCGGCACGTTGAGGGTGATGTCGCGGCCAAAGGCGGCGCCGCTCCAGCCAACCACCCCCTGCCCGTTGAGGCCGCTGCGCTCGCCAAAGCGCAGGGACACCTCAGGGGCAAAGCGCAGCAGCGACCAGCCGTTGAGCTCCCAGCGCAGCTGGGTCAGCGACTCGCTGGCGTATTGCAGGCGGGCAACCTGGCCGCTCCAGAGAGTGCCGCTCACCCCTTCCAGCTGTACCAGGGGCGGCAGCGGCAGGTAGCGCACCACCAGAGACGCCGGCAGCTTGGCCAGCAGGAAAACCAGATAGGCCGCCAGAAACAGCACGGCAATCAGCACTCTTTGCTTCATAGAAAACGACTCGACTGCAAACGCCCGATCAGGCGCGGGGCCCTGCTCGGGACGCGTTGTTTCATTGGGGACGGCTCAGCTGCAAGCGGCGCACCTTGACCAGACCGGGCGCCAGATTCTCGCGGGCCACCTCGATCACCTGCACCTGCACGCCATGGCGATCCGCCAGGGTCGCCAGCCAGATCAGCAGGTCATCGAACGCCACCGTGTCGATCCACACCTGCAGCTCCTGGCCCTGGGGCTGCAACCGGGCAATCTTGATCTTCTGGTTGAAGGCAGTGCGGTTGACCACCCCTTCCAGGGTGCCGCTGGTATCGAGCTGGCGGCCCTGGCCACCCTGCAGCGCCAGCACCTCTTCACCCTTCTCTTTCAGCCAGGCGAGGGTCTGCTGCTGGCTCAATACCTGCCGCTCGCGCTCGTCGATGCGATTGCCGATGGGCTGCCAGATGACCCAGTAGCAGAAGCCGATCAACAGCACGCTGCCGCCCACCGCCACCAGCCGCTGCTCGCGGGCGCTGATGCCGCGCCACCAGCCTTGTAGTTTGTCCATCATGATGATTTACCCTTCAGCACCAGTGCCCCTTCAACCTTGCCTTCGGTGCTGCGCACCTCCCCCTGCTGCACGTCGAAGCGCTTGCCGGCCAGCTCGCGAAAACGCTCGATCTCGGCAAAGCCGGGAGCCGTCACCTGCAACCTGAGCTCGCCGCGAGCCGCGTCGAAACGCAGCACCTCGGGCTTGAGGCCGGGTACTTCGGCAAAGGTGGGCGCCAGCTCGGTCAGCACCATCAACACCCCGTCCTGCGGCGTCTGCCCCAGCTGCTGGAGGTGCTGGGTCATCTGGCTGCGCACGTTGACGATGCGGCTCTCCCCCGGGAAGATCCGGGTGTAGACCTGCCGGATCTCCGCCTTGAGCGCCTTGTCCTGCTCCGTCAGCTGATAGAGCTGCACGCCGCGCTGGGCGAACGCCACCACCAGCAGCGCCCCGGCCACCACCGCCACCTTGCGCCACTGCTGCCAGTAGCGGGAGTATTCGGTCTGCGGTCGGTAGGGGCCCTGCAGCAGGTTGGCCTGACTGGCGAGTGCGCCCCGGGCCAGCAGCAGCATGGGCAGCTCGGGATCGGCCGCCTGCCAGCTGGCCGCCGCAATGGCCGGCGGCGGGGTATGGCTGTGAATGGTCACCGGCGCCGGCTCCGCCGCCAGCAGCATGGCCAGCAGCGGCTCGTCGGCGACGATGCCCTGACAGGGGCCCTGGCGCAGCAGCCACTCCTTGCCCAGTTGCAGCGCCGACCAGCCCTCGCTCGCCTGCGGCAGCGCCAGCACGTCCGGCAGCAGTTGCCGACTCTTGAGACCGGCCTGCTCCAGCCAGCCGAGCCAGGTCTGCATCTTCTCCTTGTCGACCGCCATCAGGTCCACCTCGTGCCCCTGATGACCCAGCACCACCAGGTGCAGCTCATCCACGTCGGAGGCGATTTGCTCCTCCAGCAGATAGGGCAAGGCGGCCGCGGACTGGCGGCTGTATTTGCCCGGCAGGCTCACCCGCCGGAAGATAAGATCGCTGCCGGGCACCAGCACCACCGCCGGACGGCCACCGGCCCGCTCCTGCAGCTCGCCAAGGGCATGGGCCGAGGCCAGGGTACCGGAGGCGATCACCTCCTCTTCCCCGCCCGACCACACCAGCCACTCGACCGGCTGCTGCGCATTGGTCCCCAGACGGATGACCAGACTCTCGCTCACTAATGTCTCTCCTGCCATGCCCGCTCGCATCCCTCGGGATGGGCGGGCGCGCAGCCATGGGCTGCAGTCCAATCGGGGGATGGCGCGGGCCGGCCAACGGCCGTCGCCCGCCTCCCTTGTTATTCGGCGCCGCCGTTCAGACGGCGCAGCATCACCAGCTTGTTGTCCTTGCCGCGCACGAAGACGCTCTCCAGCCGGGCGCGGGTGTCACCCACCTCGGCAATCAGCCTGGCCTCGAAATAGCTGCTCTTGACGTCCAGCGCCGCATCCAGCCCCTGGATGTTGCTCACCTGCACCGGCATCTGGTCCGTCATCTCCTTCTTGTTCTTCCACCCCTTCTGGGGGCGGCTGGTCAACACCCGCTTGGCATCGTCCAGCCCCACCTTGTCCAGATAGAGCGCCACCAGCAGAGCCGACTGCTCCGGCCGGATGGTGTTGACGTTCACCACCAGCTTGTCGTTGGGCAGGGTGCACACATAGGGTGCCAGCCGGGCGTACAGCTTGGCGCTCACCCCGCGCACTGCCCGCAGCTCGTCGGTGCCGAGCATCCACTGGTTGGCGGTCAGATAAGGGGGGGTGAGCCCTTCGTAATAGGCATCCTCGGCGCCGTAGCTCGACACCAGCACGGTATCCTTGTCGGTCCAGTCGCGGATGGCATCGGTCAGCTGCACCGCCTCGTAATCTTCCACCTCGAGCTGCTTGAGCAGCGCCTTGAACACCTTGACCGGATAGGGCTGCTTCTCCAGATCGTCGCCGCTGATCCCGTCCTTCAACGGCACGCTCAGGCTGTTGAGGTTGAAGCAGGATTGCAGATCCCGCACCCGGCCGGTGAGCTTGCCGTCATCCACCGGGAAGACCGCATCCTGGCGTGCCCAGTTCTGCCCCAGGCTGACCACGTTGGGGTCGTCCTTGAAATCCTGGGCCAGCACCTTGCTCACCAGTGCCTCCGCCGACATGGCATACCACCAGGCCTGCTTGCCGGCGGTGAGGTTGGCGGTGCGGCGCAGCTCCAGCTGCAGGCGGCCACTCATGTTGCTGGCGATGATCACCATCACCGACAGGATGAGAAGCACCACCAGCAGGGCCATGCCCCCCTGGCGGCCCGGTGTGGTGCGGGATCGGCCCCGGCTACGCTTAATTGCCATTGTCCGCTCGCTGGCCGCCAGCGCCGATCAGGAACTGGCGACGTAGAATAGTGCCGTCATCCTCCGTGACGGACAGGGGAAAATGACGATCAGTTACCAT
>NZ_JASCAS010000044.1:0-189464 GCF_029967615.1 Aeromonas sp. V90_14
TGCGGGGGCCGGATTTGAACCGACGACCTTCGGGTTATGAGCCCGACGAGCTACCGAGCTGCTCCACCCCGCGTCCGAATTGTACTGCCACCACAAGAGACAGAGCAGTTGCCTCTTGCTGTCTTCGTCTCCACCGCAGCGCAATGCACTTGCCATGGACACAAATAGTTGGTTGCGGGGGCCGGATTTGAACCGACGACCTTCGGGTTATGAGCCCGACGAGCTACCGAGCTGCTCCACCCCGCGTCCGAATTGTACTGCCACCACAAGAGACAGAGCAGTTGCCTCTTGCTGTCTTCGTCTCCACCGCAGCGCAATGCACTTGCCATGGACACAAATAGTTGGTTGCGGGGGCCGGATTTGAACCGACGACCTTCGGGTTATGAGCCCGACGAGCTACCGAGCTGCTCCACCCCGCGTCCGTATTTTTTCGTCCAGGCTGAGCAGTAGCCTGTTCGAATTTTCTTGTTTATCAAACCATTGCAAGGCAATCCTGATACAAGAACTCAGATGGTTGCGGGGGCCAGATTTGAACTGACGACCTTCGGGTTATGAGCCCGACGAGCTACCGGGCTGCTCCACCCCGCGTCTGAGGTCGCCAATAATAGGCGCCGGCGCTCAGATTGCAAGTAAATATCCTAAAAAAACTTCATTCGAAGATTAAACCGGCACAAATCGCAGGAATTTGCAACAGAGCGCCGATTTTTCAGACAAGCAGGTTTGGGGCCAGCTTGGCGCACTACACTCAGATGGTTTGTAACTCCTCGTTTTGGGTAGGTTTATCATGCGCATCTCCGCCGGTCATTGCCGTCAATTGGGGGCCACACCCGAGCACGACGGCGTCAACTTCGCCATCTGGGCTCGCCTCGCCAGCCGGGTCGAACTGCTGCTGTTTACCAGCGCCGACGACGCCACGCCAGAAGTGATCCCGCTCTCCCCTCGCCTCAACCGTACCGCCTACTACTGGCACATCCATATAGAGGGCATCGAACTCGGTCAACGCTATGCCTATCGCATCCAGGGCCCCTGGCGCCCCTACTACGGCACCCGCTTCGATGCGGACAAGGTGCTGCTGGATCCCTATGGCCGCAACATCGAGCTGGGTGCCAACTACGATCGCTGGGCGGCGGCCCGCCCCGGCAGCAACCTGGCGGAGTGTGCCAAGAACCGGGTGGTGGACACCCGCCACTACGACTGGGAGGGAGACAAGCTGCCCGCCCACTCCCTCTCCCGCTCGGTGATCTACGAGCTGCATCTGGGGGGCTTTACCAAGTCGCCTAGTTCAGGGGTCGACCCCGCCCTGCGCGGCACCTACCTCGGTCTCATCGAGAAGATCCCCTACCTGCAATCCCTCGGCGTCACCGCGGTCGAGCTGCTGCCGGTGTTCCAGTTCGATCCCCAGGACTCCCCCAAGGGGCTATCCAACTACTGGGGTTACAGCCCCATGTCGTTTTTTGCCCCCCACGCCCAGTACGCCAGCGGCGAGGATCCTCTCACCGAGTTTCGCGACATGGTCAAGGCGCTGCACCGGGCCAACATCGAGGTGATCCTGGATGTGGTCTACAACCACACCGCCGAGGGGGGCGACGATGGCCCCACCTTCTCGTTTCGCGGCATCGACAACGAGGCTTACTACATCCTCGATGCCAATCAGAAGGACACCAACTATTCGGGCTGCGGCAACACCTTCAACGGTGCCCACCCGGTGGTGCTGCGCATGATCATGGACAGCCTCCACTTCTGGCGCCAGGAGATGCACGTGGACGGCTTTCGTTTCGACCTGGCGGCCATTTTGTCGCGGGACGAGTCGGGCCAGCCCCAGGCCAATGCGCCGACCCTGCGCACCATCGATACCGATCCCCGCATCGCCGACATCAAGCTCATCGCCGAGGCCTGGGATGCGGGGGGCCTCTATCAGGTGGGCAGCCTGGCCGGCGCCCGCTGGCGCGAGTGGAACGGTCAGTTCAGGGACGACGTACGCCGCTTTCTGCGCGGGGATGACAATGCAGTGATGCCCTTCGTGGAGCGGCTGTGCGGCAGCCCGGACATCTACCACTACCATCACGCCGATCCGGAGAAGAGCATCAACTTCGTCACCTGCCACGACGGCTTCACCCTGTGGGACTGGGCCAGCTACAACGGCAAGCACAACGACGCCAACGGCGAGCAGAACCGGGACGGCTGCGATCACAACTTCAGCTGGAATCACGGCCAGGAGGGGCCGAGCGAGGATCCCCAGATCAACGCCCTGCGCCTGCGGCAGGCCAAGAACATGATGGTGGCCACCCTGCTCTCGGTGGGTTCCCCCATGCTGCTGATGGGGGACGAGGTGCTGCGCACCCAGCACGGCAACAACAACGGCTACTGCCAGGACAACGACACCTGCTGGATGCAGTGGCAGCCCGACGCCATGGGTCAGGAGATGTTCCGTTTCATGAAGGAGCTGATCCAGTATCGCAAGCACCTGTTCCAGCGCCCGGAGCAGGAGAGCATGCCGCTGTCGCTGACCGAGATCCTGCGCCACAGCGAGATCTGCTGGCACGGGGTCAACGCCGCCCAGCCGGACTTCAGCCCTCACTCCCACGCCATCGCCATGTCGGCCCTGTCGAGCGAAACCCGGCTGGCCCTCTACGTGCTGTTCAACGCCTACTGGGAGCCGCTCACCTTCAATCTGCCAAGCCCCCCCAAGGGAGTCGGTGGCTACTGGCGCCGGATCCTGGATACCGCCCTGCCCTCGCCCGAGGACATCAGCACCTTCGGCATGCCGCTGGAGGGACTGACCCGGGAGTACCTGGCCCAGCCGCGCAGCAGCTGCCTCTTCATCTGTGGCGCCGACGACTTCTACTAGGGGTCGCAAACCAGGGGCCGCACACGGCCAGCAAAAAGCCCACCCCGGGCAACCGGGGTGGGCTTTTTCATGACGCCAGTCTGTCAGGCCAGCTGGTGCAGCACGCTGGTCGCTGCAAGCTGGGCGATGATGAGGCCGCACAGGGCGGTGGAGACCACCACCGGCGCCGTCTCCTGCTGACGATAGAGCGGACTGAACCAGAGCAGCAGGGCCGCAGTCAGCAGGGCAGCCTGGGTCAGCACGCCGGGGATCAGCGCATCGAGGCTGGCGCTGCTTCCCTGCCAGCCCACCAGCACCGCCAGCCAGAGCAGACTCAGGATGGCAGCCACCAGCCCGGCCAGCGGCAGCAGGGTATTGAATGCCTGCAGGCGGTGACGGGCCCGCAGCAACATCAGATGGGCGAAAGCCGCCCCCAGCAGCACCATCTGCAGCAGGCCGCCGAGCCAGCCCTGGATCTGCAGCAAGCCGATGCCATAGACCAGCAGCGGCATGGCTGGCAGCCAGAACAGCGTGGCGGGAATGGCGCGCTTGCCCTCCAGCCTGGACTGAGCCAGCGACAGCACCACCCCCAGGATCAGGGCGGCAGCACCGCTCCAGATCAGCCAGTCGGCCGCCTTGGCCTCCACCGCCAACATCAGGGAGAGGCCGGTGATCACCCAGACCGAGAAGAGCTGGGTGGTGATCCGCGAGCGCTGGCCCGGGCAGAGATCACCGCGCCAGAGCACCAGGCCCAGGGCGATGAGGGCCCCCAGCGCCATCAGGCCGGTCAGGGGAAAGAGCCAAAAAGGGAGTTGGACGAACATGACGCCTCCAGCAGCAAGGATTCAGAACGCGCCGATGGGCGCCGGATGAAGGGGCCGAGTATACCCAAAGCCGCCGCCATCCCCAATCCCTGCCGGGAGCGCGGCCGCCATTGATGACTGGCGATCAGACGCCGGCAACGGGCGCCAGCCGCCTTGCCTGCCCAGAATACAACGCCCTCGCCATCCGCTGCGACCAAAGCCGGCAGCGATCAGCCCTGGCCGCGGGCCAGCGCCACCACCCGGGCGAACATCTGGCGCAGCACCGGCGGGATGTGCTCGCCGCCGAGTCGCTCCGCCTCCTCCACCACCGCCAGCGCCATGCCCGGCTTGCTGCGATGGTGAATCGCCTTGTTGATGATGCGCCCGGCGTTGAGGGTCGAGCGCCCCCCCACGCCGGCTTCACGCCGGAACACCGCCTCGAAGCCGTTGTGATAGAGGTAGTGCTCTATGTCCGCCGCCGGCAACTGGGTCAAGCGATCCCGCTCCCGCTCGCCCTTGAGCAGGGAGCGGGCCGAGGTGGCGTACTTGACCCCCGCCTCGTCGCCGTCGGTGAGCAGATGCCACTCGATGCCAAAATCCCGCGCCACCTTGATAAGCGGTGACTGGCCGCACTGGGCAAACTCGATGATCCGCACCCCCTCCGCCCGCAGGCTGTAGCCGCAGATCTGGGCGAGTTCGGAGAGCAGCCAGATCTCGGTCTCCCCCTCCACCAGCAGCCAGCAGCGGGCAAACATCGACATGGGACGGTTGATGCGCACGTGGAAGGCTATCTTGCGCAGATCGTCGCTGCTGTAGCGCTCGCCCCCCAGCTGATGGCAGACGATGTCCTGCTGGCGGCGCACCAGCCGGCGGATCTGGTTGAGGGGTAGCGAGGAGAGCAGGTCCCCCGAATTGGTGGTGAGCAGCTTCTGCCCCGGCAGCTGTTCCAGCAACCCCCAGGCCAGCGCCAGCATGGTGGGGTGCAGGCGGCTCTCCGGATCTTCCAGGATCATGATGGGGCGCGCCCCCTGCTCCAGCTCCCGGTTGCCCCGCGCCTGCAGCAGGGTGGCCGCCATGCCCGCCATCGCCAGCTGCAGCGCCCGGTTGTCGGCATTGCGCAGCAGCGCCTGCAGATTGCCGGGGTTGCGCAGGGTCATGGGGCGATTGACGATCTCCCGCTGGCTGCGCGGCTTGTTCTTGATGGGGGCCAGCGCGTTGAAGTAGTGATCCATCAGCTGGCGCACCGCCTGCAGCGCCTCCTTGAGCTCGGGCTCGCCGATACGCTGGGGCTCATCGATCAGCTTGTCGGCCAGCTCGCTCAGCCGGTGTTCGGAGAGATCCCCCCACTGCAGGGTCTCCACCCCGTTGCGGGCGGTACGGGCATCCCGCAGCCGGAATACCGGGTTCATGGTGATGAGCAGACAGACCAGTTCATGGGCATCGTCGATGGGCAGGCTCTTGCCGATGCCGTCGAGAAAGTCGTGGGTGGTGGTGACGGAGCCATCGCTCTGCAGTTCGGCGCTGGCACGGTAGTGAATGCGGTGAAACTTGTCCTTGTGCTTGACCCAGGCCGCCCCAAGTCTAGCCAACCGGCGGGAGTGCAGGCACATCTGGGGTCTGTGCTCGCTGAAGGTGAGCACCAGTTGCAGGTGGCGGGCCGGTTCGAGTTCGGGATCTTCTGGCTGGTGAAAGTCATCGCTGCTGAACTGATAGGGCTCGGCATCCTGACCCAGAAGACACCAGAGGGCGCGCAGCAGGCTGGACTTGCCCCAGGCGTTTTCGCCGATGAGCACTGTGGTGTTGTCCAGCCCGAGCGAGAGGCGATTTATTCCGCGAAAACCTTTGACTTCAATGCGTTCCAGAAACATGCGGCCATATCCAGTCCATCCTGATGGCGCAATAGTGGCAAAGTTGTCGGGAAAATCCTATCGGGTCGTGGCGATTTTCAGCGGGAACTGTGAGGAACGAGCGGTTCGGGCGGGGTCGGCATGCCAAGGCGGCCCTGAGGGGCATTCCAGTGGCTGAACCAGAGGTGGCGGGTACGGGTCTGACGTTTGCGATGATTCAAGGGCAACTCCTGTGCAGGTTGAAGGAACGAGGCTCCCCCTCGTTGCCAACCAATCTGCCGCTCATCTGTGACAGGAGGATGACAGCTGGCTGCGCCACTGGCCTGGGGTCAGACCAAACGCCTCCCGGAAGCGGTTGCCAAGATGGGCCTGGGACGAGAAGCCGCACTGGATGGCGATGCTGGCCAGGGAGTCGGCGCCGGCCAGCAGCTGCTTGGCCCGCTTGAGCCGCAGCCCCAGCAGGTAGCGATGGGGCGGGCAGCCCAGGCTCTGGCCGAACATGCGGGCGAAGTGGTATTCGCTGAGACCCGCCTCCTGCGCCAGCGCGGCCAGGGTGACAGGTTCGGCCAGATGGGCCAGCAGGTACTCCTGCACCCGCCGGATCACCGCCGGCGCCAGGCCGCCACGCACCTCGGGCAGCGGCGGCGCCTCCCGGGTGTGGTGGCGATAGGCGTGCAGCATCAGCATCCAGGCGCCGTGGGAGAGCGCCATCCGGTCCACCTGGTGCTGCCAGTCCAGCTGCATCAGCTGGCCCTGCACCAGAGTGGCGGCCTTGGGATCGTCGATGAAGGTCTTGTCTTCCAGCAGCAGGTGGCGCCCCTCCTTGTCGCACACCTCTTCGGCGATGCGGGTCAGGTGGGCCGGGGTAAAGTAGAGGTGGAAGAAGCGAAACTCCTCGCGCACCAGCCACTCGGATCTGTGGTGATCCGGCATGATGCACACCTTGCCGGTGCCGCCGTGGCCGCCCGGGCCGTCCAGCCGCTCGGTCTGCTCGCCCCCTTGCAGGTAGACGCTCAGGGTATGGTGGCCCGGCTTGTGGTAGCGGGTCTGATCGTAACAGTTGCGCCAGCTGGCGACGCCAAGGCCGGGTTCCAGCCAGCAGGCGTTCTCCAGGCGCGCGCCCGTGCTGACCAGTGCATCGAATACTCCCGCCGGCTTAGTCTGCAGCACCCGCTCTGTTCCTCTTGTTGCTTGCCTGATGGTCCTTGTGCGCCATCTTAACGCGGCGCGGCGGCAAAGGCTGCGGCTGCCTGCAAAAAACCGCAAGATGGTGTAAGCCCGCCACCGCCGCCCGCTGCATGCTGATCCCATGTCGTTGTCATCTCACCGGATACCCCATGAATCTGATGCTCTATCTTGCCACCGTCCTTATCTGGGGCAGCACCTGGATCGCCATCGCCTGGCAGCTTGGCCCCATTCCCATCGAGGTCTCGGTGCTCTATCGCTTCGCCTTGGCGGCGCTGGCGCTGTTTGCCCTGCTCACCGCCAGTGGCCGTTTCCCGCGCCTGCCCTGGGCGGGCCAGCGTTATGCCGCCCTGCTCGGCGGCCTGCTCTTTTCCACCAACTTTCTCTGCTTCTATCACGCCACCCTCTACATTCCGAGCGGCTTGTCGGCGGTGATCTTCGCCAGTGCCAGCATCTTCAACGGCCTCAACCTCTGGCTGTTCGAGGACAAACGTCCCGGCCTGCGCTGGCTGCAGGGATCCTTGCTGGGGCTCCTTGGCACCCTCTTGCTGTTCTGGCCGGTGCTGGCGGATGCGCAACTGGGTGCAAACGGCTGGAAGGGGCTGCTGCTCGCCTGCGGCGGCACCCTCTGCTTCTCGCTCGGCAACCTGGTCTCGGCCCGCGGCCAACGCCAGGGCTATCATGTGCTGCAGCTGGTGCCCTGGGGCATGGTCTACGGGGTGGTGTTGCTGCTGGGTTGGGTCACCCTGCTCGGCCAGCAGCTGGTGATCCCGACCGATGGTCACTACCTGGCGGCCATGGTCTATCTCGCCCTGTTCGGCTCTGTCATCGCCTTCACGGCTTATCTCACCCTGGTGGGGAGGATCGGCGCCAGCAAGGCCTCCTACGCCACCGTCTTGTTCCCCCTGGTGGCGCTGACGCTTTCCACCTTCTACGAGGGGTTCGTCTGGCAGCCGGTGTCGGTGGCGGGGGTCATGATCAGCCTGCTTGGCAACCTGGTGATCTTCGCACCGCCCTTGCGGGAGTGGCGCCTGCGCCCCGTCAGGGCGGCGAAGGATGCTTGATCCCAACTCCGCCAGCCCCTAAGGTAACGCCTTCCTATGAAGATGACGGGAGGCGATATGTTACTGGAAGGGCTGGAGACACTCTGCCTGCTGGCCAGCGAAGGCACCATGGCCAAGGTGGCCAGCCGGCTCTATATCAGCCAGTCGGCGGTGAGCAAGCGCATCGCCCAGCTTGAACAGCGCCTCGGCAAGAAGCTGGTCGAGCCGGACGGACGCCAGATAAGGCTCACCCCTCAGGCGCAAGAGTTGCTGGCCCGGGTCGCCCCCAGCCTCGCCGAGATGAAGGGGGTGCTGGCCGACAGCCAGACCCTCACCGACCTGACTCCCCTGCCCGTCGCCTGCTCCGAGACCCTGCTGGCGGGCTACCTCGCCCGCTTCATGCACGACTACCTGCGACAGGATCCCCACCTCGCCCTCTCCACCCACCATACCCCGGTCATTCTGGCGCGAGTACGCAGCGGCGATGCCCTGCTCGGCATCTGCGCCGGGCGCCTGCCACCGGGCCATGGCCTGGAGGCCAGACTGCTGCTGGAGGAGCCCTTCTATCTGGTGGAGGGCGATCAGCGCGAGGGGGAAAACGCCGATCAAGGGCTGCGCCAGATCCTCACCATGGACCTGGACAACCCCTCCAACCGCTACCTGCGCGAACCGCTGGCGGCCCTTGGCCTTACCCCCGCCATGGAGCTCGACTCCTACCTCGCGTTGATCGAGCTGGCCAAGGCCGGTATCGGCCCGGTGCTGCTGCCGGCCGGCCTGCTGGCGCTGGTCGGCGCACAGGGGACCCAGGCTCGCCCCCTCGCCGGGCTCGCTCGCCCGCTGCACCTGGTCTATCGGCCAAACAGCCTCAAGCGTGCACGCATCGCCCAGCTGGTGCAGGCCCTGCAAGCCCACTTCCAACCGCTGGCCCGCTGAGGGTCACAATGCAAGGGGGCCCGATCTTGCGGATCGGGCCCCCTTGTGTTGACGGCCGGTATCAGCGAAAAGCGCTTACCCCAGCCAGGCAAACAGCTCGGGGTACTGGCTCCACACCAGCTTGGCGGACATCAGCAAGGAGACGGTCACCAGCAGCGGCTTGATGAGCTTTACCCCTTGCTTGAGCACCATTTTTGAGCCGAAACGGGCGCCGATGAACTGGCCCAGCGCCATGCAGAAGCCGACGCTCCACACCACCTTGCCCCCCAGCGCGAAAAACAGCAGCGAAGCGATGTTGGAAGTGAAGTTGAGCAGCTTGGTGTGGGCAGTAGCCCGCGCCATGCCAAAACCCGCCAGCGCCACGAAACCGATGGCAAAAAACGACCCTGTGCCCGGTCCGAAGAAGCCGTCATAGAAGCCCACCCCGCCGCCCACCAGCAGGGCGAACGCCATGGGAGCGAGGCGGCGAGAGCTCTCGGCATCGCTCACCCGGGGGGAGAAGAAGAAGTAGCAGGCGAAGGCCATCAGCAGGAAGGGCAGCAACCGCTCCAGAATGGCGGCGTCGATGGTCTGCACCGCCAGGGTGCCGAGCGCCGCGCCGATGAAGGTGCAGATCACCGCCGGCCAGATGATGTGCCACTCCAGCAGCCCCTTGCGGGCATAGAACCAGGTGGCGGAGAAGGAGCCGAAACTGCTCTGCAGCTTGTTGGTGCCGAGCACCAGCGCCGGCGGCATGCCGGTGGCGAGCAGGGCGGGCACCGTCAGCAGGCCGCCCCCGCCGGCAATGGCATCGATAAAGCCGGCCACCAGGGCCACGCCGAACAGGGCAAGCAGGGTAAACAGTTCCAATTCCATCCATAGCCTCACAACATTGACGGGGCCGACAAGGGCCCGCACGGCGCAGGCTCGCCATGAGCCTGATGAACAACGCTGGTCGCTATCCTAATGGGGCTTGGCTCATGAAGCTAACGAAACAGTGGCAGGCAATTGATTCCTGATTTTCATCAATTAATCCCCCCGGTGAAGCGGCTGGCAAGCATGCCGGCCCCCTCACCCACCTTGTTCAGGCAGCATCGGGCGCACAGGTCGCCCCATCGCTCTTGATGTCGGCCAGCGCCTGCTGCAGCTGAACTTCATCCTCGCCGGGGGCCCGGCTGACCCGGCCGGCCATTTAACGGCTGCTGAAGAGATTGAACCACATCAGGCAGCATCGGGCGCACAGGTCGCCTCATTGCCCTTGATGTCGGCCAGCGCCTGCTGCAAATGAACTTCATCCTCGCCGGGGGCCCGGCTGACCCGGCCCGCCATGTAGCGGCTGCTGAAGAGATTGAACCAGAGCTGCAGCGCCTGTCCCGCCGCCAGCTCGCCGGCCACCTCCAGCACGCAAGCCGCCACCTCGGCGGTGCACAGGTGCTCGTCGCAGTGCGCTACCCGCATGCCATAGGTGGAGAGCGCGTCGGGCTTGATGGAGAGCACCGGCAAGCCGTCCAGATAGGGGCTCTTGTTGAACATCTTGCGCGCCTCGGGCCAGGTGCCGTCCAGCAGGATGAACAGCGGCTTCTTGCCTGGGAGCGGGGTCACCACCGAGGTGAGCCGGGCTGGCTCCTTCTCGCAGGCGGGAAACACCACATAGGGCTGCCAGACGGGATCCGCCAGCAGGGCCAGCAGCTCGGGATGAGGCTTGGTGCGCGACCAGAGAAACGCCCAGGTGGTATCCGGCAGCACATCGGCGATGAGACGGCCGGTGTTGGAGGGCTTCATCGGCTCGCTGTCGTACATCAGCAGGCAGAAGCCGGCCTCGGCCTTGAGTTCGGGGCGCCATTCGCAGGCACACCAGTCGTGGCGCAGCTGGCAGGCTTCGCAGCGCGGCACGCTGCCGCCACGGGCGAGAAAGGGTCGGGTCGAGACGCTCTTGCGCCAGATGCGCAGGCGATTGACGGCGTGATCGGGAATTGGCTTCATGGAACGCGGCTCTGGCGATGCCTGTGGCAGGACAAAAAGGGGGCAGATTGTAACGAGCCGTCCACCGCGCAGCAAGGCCCCCCATCCGGGGCAAGCCGGGAGGCAACGCCTCTCTATACTTGGTCGTCAACCCATGCACCCACGCATGGGACACAGGAGGACGACGATGGCAGAACAAGATATTGCCCGCGAGCACGCCCTGGCCGAAGGCACTACCTTCACCTGGCACGAGCTCTATCTGCCCGATGGCGAGGCCGGGATCCGTTTCTACACCGAAGTGCTCGGCTGGGAGAGCCAGACCATGGCGATGGAAGGCGGCGACTACCCCATGCTGGTTGCCAATGGCAGGCCGATCGCCGGCGTGCAGGCCACCCGGGGCAATCCCGAGATGGCCGGCGTACCCCCCCACTGGGCAACCTATATCGCGGTGGATGACGTCGATGCCAGGGTGCTCAGGGTCAACCAGCACGGCGGCAGCGTGGTGGTGCCCGCCATGAATATCCCGGGGGTCGGGCGCATGGCCCTGATTGCAGATCCACAAGGGGCGCACATCTGGCTGTTTACCCCTGAAGCCATGTGACATCGCCCACCGCAACAACGACAGAGGGGCCGCAGGCCCCTCTTCATCATTCAGCTCGCCCTGCTCGGGCGCCGGCCTCAGACTGCCTTGCGCAGGATCTGCTCAAGGTAGTCGGCGAAGCGGTGACCGTGATGCTCCAGCAGTTTCGGGAACATGGAGATGGAGGTCATGCCCGGGAAGGTGTTGATTTCGTTCAGCAGGATCTCGCCCTCTTCGGTCAGGAAGAAGTCGATGCGCGACAGGTGGGTCAGTTTGAGCTGACGGAACGCCTTGAGGGCGTACTCGTGAATGGCATCAGCCTGCGCCTGGGTCAGCCCCTCGGCACGCAGCGCGGTCTCGGTGTGACTGGCGCTGCTGTACTTCTCTTCATAGGTGTAGAACTTGTCCTGCGGCACGCAGATCTCGCCCGGGTAGGTGGCCACCAGCTCGTCGCCGTACTGGTACACCGCCACTTCCAGCTCGCGCGGCTTGACCGCTTTTTCGATCAGGACCTGCTCGGAGTAACCGAAGGCATCGGCAATCCCCTTCACCAGATCCGCTTCGTTGCTGGCGGAGTAGCAGCCGACGGAAGAGCCCTGGGAGGCCGCCTTGATGAAGACCTTGCCCCACTTGGCCAGCGCGGCTTTCGCTTCGCTCAGCGCCGCATCATTCTGCTCGGTCAGGAATAGATAAGGGGTGTTGGGGATGCCGATGGCGGAGAGCCACAGCTTGGTGCTGATCTTGTTGAAGCAGATCTTGCTCGCCTCGGCATCGCAGCCCAGATATGGCAGGCCCGCCAGCTCGAGGAAGGATTGCAGGTCGCCGGTCTCGCCAGGGTAACCGTGGATGCAGGGCACCACGTAATCCACCGGACGGGCCACGCTGTCAAACGACAGCAGCTTGTCCAGCCCCAGCTTGCATTCGCGGCCGTCGGCACTGAGCCAGCGGTCGGCAAACATCTCGACTCGGGTCACGTCGACCCCAGGCAAAAGACCGAGCTGTTGCTCGAGAAAATTTGCGCTTCGCAGAGAGACTTCGTGCTCGGAGCCACCGCCGCCGCACAGCAGCAAGACATGCATGTTCTTCATTAGATGTGATCCCTTGGGAAAAGCGGCTTCGCCATCACCATTTAAAACCCAACCGCATTAAAACCGGACGAAGCCAGATACGAAGATAAGTGCGGGCCAGTGTAGCAAGGGAGATCGAGCCTTGTCAGCCGATGGGAGCCCCATCCGCCGACAACGGCCATAAAAATTCCCGCCTGTGTCAGAAATTGGATGAAAAGAGCTCAGCGCGGCGGATCGAGCCGGCCGTTGCCGCTGCCGTTGACCCGAAACCAGCCGGCGATACTGTAGCGCTCCTGGTTGGCGGGCAACACCTCGTGGGGGAACTCTTCGGATAAAAACAGCACCAGCCGCCCGCCTCGGGGCGAGACATCCATCAAAAACTGCTCGTCGTCATCGTACATCCGCAGCACCCCGCCCGCCTGGGGTTGCCAGTCGTTGTTGAGGTAGAACACCGAGGTGAGGCGGCGGTTGGATCGCCCGGCGAAGGCATCGCGATGGGTGGCATAGAAGTCACCGCTGCGATAGCGGGCAAAGTGGGCCTCGTAGTCGAACAGCCCCAGCATCAGCATCCGGTTGGCGGCCAGCCGCAGTGCCTCCATGCGGGCCAGATAGTCGGCCACCGGCGCACCGAGGGAGGGTTCTAGCCAGTGGATCTGATCCCGGCGAATGGCGCGGTTGTCCTGGTGCAGGGCATCGCGGCCGATCCCCGCCGGCCGCCACGCATCCGGCAGACACGCCTTGAGGGCATCCACCTCGGCGGCGGTTAAAAAATCATCCACTATCACCCATCCCCGGGTGTAAATGGCATCCATGACGGCTTGATAGTCCAAGATTGACTCGCAACAAGTGGAGAGAGGGCGCTTTTTAGCGACTTCCAGGGCAAGACACAAACCGGTTTGCTTATCCTCAGAAGTCCCACCATCAATACGCTATCCGGGCGCACAAGGCCCCCATTATCTGGTCCCCCTCGCCAGCCTGTGATCCGGCGCACTCAAATGGCCTCAGACCGGGCCAGATCTTTCATGGCAAAGGGGAAAGCGGCGCTTGCTCCGCGCCGTCGCGCCCGTTACCGTGGAGCGATACGCCCTGAATGGGCCCCATGCAACAGGAGTGCTTCATGTCATTGCCCGACCTTATCCTGCAACGCCTTGACGGTACCGAACTGCCCTTGTCCACCCTGCAAGGCCAAGTCGTGCTGGTGGTCAACGTCGCCAGCCGCTGCGGCTTTACCCCCCAGTACACCGGACTGGAGGCGCTTTATCACGAACTGGGCCCACGCGGACTGGTGATCCTGGGCTTTCCCTGCGATCAGTTCGGCCATCAGGAGCCGGGCGATGCAGAGGAGATTGCCCGCTTCTGCTCCCTCGACTATCCGGTCAGCTTCCCCATCATGGCCAAGTGCGAGGTCAACGGCGAGCAGGCCCACCCCTTCTATCATTGGCTCAAGAAGGAGAAACCGGGCCTGCTGGGGCTGGAGAACGTCAAGTGGAACTTCACCAAGTTTCTGATCGACCGGGATGGCAAGGTGGTTGACCGCTTTGCCCCCACCACCAAACCCGAGAGCCTGCGAGACGATATCCTGGCCCTGCTCTGAGGCCGCGGCACGCGGCGGCCGGACAACGCGACACGGCTGCTGCGTGCAGGGCGCGCATCTGCTATATTACGCCCCCGTTATCATTTCCATCTTGTGGCGGGTGCCAGCGCACCCACCATCCGCTGAGCCCAAGGCTCACCAGAGGAGTCTCTCTCGAACATGTCATTCAACGAACTGGGTCTGTCTCCGCACATCCTGCGGGCCGTCAAGGAGCTGGGTTACGAACAGCCAACCCCCATCCAGCAACAAGCCATTCCCGCCATTCTGGCCGGACAGGATGTGCTCGGCGGCGCCCAGACAGGCACAGGCAAAACGGCCGGTTTCACCCTGCCCATGCTGCAGCGCCTGCTGGCCAACCATGGCCGTGGCCGCCGTCAGGTGCGGGCCCTGGTGCTGACCCCGACCCGTGAGCTGGCTGCCCAGGTGGGTGAGAGCATCATAAAATATGCCCACCACCTGCCGTTTCGCACCCTGATCGCCTACGGCGGCGTCAGCATCAAGCCCAATCTGGACGCCATCAAGCTTGGCATCGACATCCTGGTGGCCACTCCTGGCCGTCTGCTGGATCTGCTGACCCAGGGGGCGCTGACCCTGTCCGAGCTGGAAGTGCTGGTGCTGGACGAAGCGGATCGCATGCTCGACATGGGCTTCATCGTCGACATTCGCCGCATCATGAAGGCGCTGCCGGCCGAACGGCAGACCCTGCTGTTCTCCGCCACCTTCTCAAGCGAGATCAAGGCGCTGGCGGATGACCTGCTGAACGACCCCACCCTGATCGAGGTGGATCCCAGCAACACCGCCGCCGAGCAGGTGACCCAGCGCATCATCCAGGTCGACCGGGAACGTCGCCGCGAGCTGCTCTCCCACATGATCGGCCGCGGCAACTGGCAGCGGGTGCTGGTGTTCGTGCGCACCAAGCAGATTGCCGATCGCCTGGCCCAGCAGATGCAAAAAGACGGGCTCGATACCGTCGCCATCCACGGCGACAAGAGCCAGGGGGCCCGCAACCGGGCGCTGGCGGATTTTCGGGAAGGCAAGGTGCGGGTGCTGGTGGCGACCGATATCGCCGCTCGCGGCCTCGACATCGATCAACTGCCCCACGTGATCAACTTCGAACTGCCCCAGATGGCGGAGGATTACATCCACCGCATCGGCCGCACCGGCCGCGCCGGCCGTGGCGGCGAGGCCATCTCGCTGGTGAGCCAGGACGAGCTGGGCCAGCTCAAGGGGATAGAGGCGCTGATCGGCCAATCCCTCTCGGTGGAGATCCTGGAAGGGTATGAACCGAGCGGCAAGCCGAGCCGGCAGACCCTGCCGGGCAGCAAGCCGGTACAAAATCCGCCGCGTGCCCGTGGCGCCGCCAATGCCAAGGGTGGCAACGGCAAATCCGCCGCAGGCAAGAGCAAGGCGAAGAGCGATGGCGGCAAGAAGCCTGCCCCAGCCCGCAAGCGGGAAGTGGTGGGCGAGGATATCGGCTTTACCCCCATGCGCCGCCTGCCCAAGGCCCAGCGCGACGACTATCAGGACAACTCCAACGAGGAGTAACAGGCCGTCCTGATCCCGTCATAACAAAAAACCGCCCGAGGGCGGTTTTTTACTGGGCCGGTGTCACTGCCCTGCCAGTGTCATATGCAGCAATGGATAGAGCTTGCCCTGCCCGTCCAGTGGCGAGCGGCCCACCACCTCGAAACCCAGGTGGCGATAGAAGCCGAGTGCCTGCTCATTCTGCTCGTTGACGTCCACCCGGGTCGCCCCCAGCCGGGCGATGGCATCGGCCACCAGCAAGCGACCCACCCCGCCCCCGCGTAGCGCCGGGTCGACAAACAGCATCTCGATGTTGCCCTCGTGCACCCCGCAAAAGCCGGCGATACCCTGGTCGTTGCGGGCGCAGGTGAGGGTCACGGCGTCAAAGTAGTGTTCCAGAATGAGCTCGCGCAGGGTGGCGATCTCCTCATCCGGCAGAAAATGATGGGTAGCGCGCACCGACGCCTCCCACAGTGCGATCAGGGCCTGATAATCCCCGCGCGATGGCTGTTCCAGTCTCATATCGTACTCACTCAACAGATTGATTGTTTGGAGCCTGCCCGGCCGGCGCCATGGCGTCGACCTGCTTGAGGACAAACCCCTTCTCGATGCCGGCCTTGAAGCCGAGCGACGCATAGAGCCGGTGGGCTGCCTCGCGCCCCTCCCCCGACAGCAGCATCACCTTGTAGCAATCCTGCTGCCAGGCGAGCGCGAGGGCATGGGTCAGCAACTGTCGGCTGATGCCCCGGCGCCGAAACGCAGAGGCCGTCACCACGTGCTCTATGATACCAAACGGCCGGCCGCCGTTGGTCAGGGTCGCTACCACGCCGAGCTGGCAGGTGGCCGCCAACTGGCCATCCACCTCCGCCACTAGCAGGTGAAGATGGGGCTGCGCCAGCAAGGCCGTCAGCGCAGCGCGAGCAGCGTCCGGCGCAAGCGCAGGGTCATAGGGGCGCAATTCCCGATAGAGCGCCAGCAGACCGGCCATGTCCTGCAGGGTACAGGCCCTGATGTGCGTCATCCCTCTTCTCCTTGAGCTGCGGGCGATGCGGCTTCACGCCTCGCGGGGGGCAAACATGATGATGGCCATGCCGCACAGGGCCACCAGCGACCCCAGCAGATCCCACAGGCTGGGCCGGATGCCGTCCACCAGCCAGAGCCAGAGGATGGCCACGAAGATGTAGACGCCGCCGTAAGCGGCATAGACGCGCCCGGCCACGGTCGGGTGCAGCGACAGGAGCCAGGCGAACAGCATCAGGCTCAACCCCGCCGGCAGCAGCAGCCAGACGCTGCGCCCCTGGGTCAGCCAGAGATAGGGCAGATAACAACCCAGGATCTCGGCCAGCGCCGTCACCAGAAACAACCCCATGGTTTTCAACTCGCCCATCGGCTACCCCATTATTCAACAACGTGTTCAACAACGTGTTCGGCAAAAAGAGCAATGGTAAGCCAAATGGCCGGGCCGGGTAAGCGGGATCAGGCAACAAACGCGAAGGGGAAGGATAACGGATGCAACGCGCGGCCGGCCTTCCCCCGCCAGCACGGGGGAAGGACCGGTCATCTGCGGGTCTTGACCGCCTGCAGCAGGACAGACAGATCCGGCCCGAACTGACGGGTGCGAATGGCCTCGCGGATCGCCGCCTCGTCATAGCGGCTGGCCGGATAGAGCAGCACGCAGGCAGTGTCGCCGGGCTTGAGGAAGTGGGTCTCGCCAAACGGGGTATAGCGGGTGGCCCCGATGCTGATGAGGGCATGGGCCGGGCGCCCGGCCTGGGCCAGCAGCCCCTGGATGTGCTCGGCCGGCCCCTCGTCCTGCTGATGATTGAACTTGTCGATGGCCCACGTCAGCAGCTGGCCGTGGAAGTAGCTGTAATCCACCGCTGCGCTGTCGACCCCGTAGGGGTGCAGCTCGCCGTCCCGCTCCAGATAGCAGGCGATGCGGTAGTCATCGAGCTCGCAGCCAGCGGCGAAATGGGAAAGGGGTAGCAACGTGGGGGCTAGCCCCTTGCTCTCTTCGCCCCAGTTCTTCTTCTCGCTGATCTTTTTGGCGTTGGGACGGCGGATGGAGCAGTCGTTGTAGGCGCCAAAGGCGCGCGGATGGATGGCCACCACCTGCTCCCCCGCGTACTCCAGCTCGCACCAGAGCGCCACTTCCGGCTCTATCTGCACCTTCTCATCGCCGCTCACCGCCGCTTCCGGCAAGAAGATGGCGTCGCCGCTCAAGGGGAAGACGCCGAGCTGGCCGGGGTGGCCCGGCACGTAGAAGGGGAACAGCGCCTTGGGGGCGCTGGTGTCGCGCACCACCACCGCCACGAAATCCGAGGCCTCGCCGGCCTGCTCCAGATGACCGGCGAAATTGCCCGCCACCCCGAGTCCGATAAACTTGCTCTCTGCTGTCACTTGCATCTTCTCACCTGCCTCTTGCCAAAGCGAAGGCAGCGGCCCGGCACGGGGCGGCTGCCGCAAACGTGGCGAGGATTAAAACACAGGGATCTGCCCTCGCCCAGCCTGCACGCCCCATCCTGTGCGCCAGCGCGAACTTTTGCCGGCCGCTCGGCGAGCTTGTGAGCAACCGCCATGCCCGAACTGGCTCGACCGTGTGCGGCGTCTGCCCTTGATCAGGGCGACAGGCGGTGCATTGATCAACCATAGGCCCCGGAAACAGATCGTTTCCACATCCTGCCGCCTTGCCCCTTGGGCCCGCCCGCCAACTTTGCTAGGCTGCCCGCCATACCAATCTGCGCACTCAAGGATGCCTGCCGATGTCAGCACAGCACTTTCAGGGCCGCTTCGAGGTCGAGTTCAAATACAGGCTCGGCGATGTCGAGGCCTTCACCACAGCCCTCGCCGCCCTCAATCCCGAGGTGATGCTGGAGCACAATCAGGAGCAGGACACCTACTTCGACACGCCGGGCCGCAGCCTGAGCGCGGCGGACAAGAGCCTGCTGATCCGTACCATGCAACCCTCCGGCATCCGGCTCTGGATCGTGAAGGGGCCCGAACCCGATCGCTGCGAGGCGGTCAACATCACCGACGCCGACAAGGCCATCAGCATGCTGCACACCCTGGGCTACCAGCCGATACTGACCCTTCGCAAAGTGCGCAGCATCTATTTCGTCGGCCCCTTCCACGTCACCCTGGATCACCTGGCGGGGCTTGGCGATTTTGCCGAGCTGGCCATCATGACCGATGACGAAACCTTGCTGCCAGATTATCGCCGGCAACTGCTGTCCATGGCCGCCCGGCTCGGGCTGAACCCCGAATGGCTGGAGACCCGTTCCTATCGCACCCTGTGTGAACAAGCCACCACCCCATCACCAGAGAGACGTTCATGATCGACAAACTCGCCTGGCTGACCTTCAAGGATCAGCAACTGCTCTGTGCCCGCTCCCACGGCAAGCAGATCTACTACATTCCCGGCGGCAAGCGCGAAGCGGGAGAGAGCGACGAGGCGGCGCTGATGCGCGAAATCGAGGAGGAGCTGGCCGTGGCCCTCAAGCCCGACACCCTGGCGTTTGCCTGCGAGTTCAGCGCCCAGGCCGACGGCAAGCCGCAGGGGGTCAACGTCAGGCTGCGCTGCTACACCGGCGAGGCTGACGGCACTCCCGTCGCCTCGGCGGAGATCGCCGAGCTGCGCTGGCTCGACAGCCGCCATATGGCCGAGATCTCTCCGGTTTCCCGGCTGCTGTTTGCCTGGCTGGTCGAACAGCAGCTCATCCGCTGAGGGAAACCCGCCTGGAGGGCGTGATCGGGCGCACCCGGCGAGCGACAACGACTTGAAATTGGCGGCAGAAACGGCGAGTCTAGCCAGTCATCCTGCCGCCGGTCCCGTTGGCGGCAGGCGCCGCGGCAGACCGGGCCGGCGGCGTGAACTTCGTTGACAAGGACTCCTGATGGACATAGTTGAGGTTGATACCACCCAGGGCATCAAACCTGCCCTCATCACTTTGCTGCAAGACAGCGTCGCCAGCGGCGCCTCGGTGGGCTTCCTGCCGCCGCTGACCGAAGAGCAGGGGCTCGTCTATTGGCAGGGCATAGAGACAGAGCTGGCCGCGGGCAGCCGCCGGCTCTGGGTCGCCTTCCTGCAACACCAGCTGGTCGGTGCCCTCCAGCTCTCGCTGTGCACCAAGGCCAATGGCCGTCACCGCGCCGAGGTGGAAAAACTGATGGTGCACAGTCTCCACCGTGGCAAGGGGGTCGGCCGTGCCCTGATGGCCAGCATGGAGCAAGGGGCCAAAGAGGCCGGCCGCAGCCTGCTGGTGCTCGACACCCGGGTGGGTGATGCCGCCTCCCGCCTCTATCGCCAGCTCGGCTACCAGGAGGCGGGCCAGATCCCCGCCTTTGCCCGCAGTGCCGACGGCACCCTGGCGGCCACCCTCTTCTTCTACAAGCAGCTCTGAGCCGCGCACCGCCTCCGCTTCGCACGCCTCTACACTGCTCGCCTCTACTCTGTAACCACAGTGCGCCCTCCCCATGGAGGGCGTGTTGCGTCACCCCTCCCGCTTTCATAAAACAATCAAAACAGCACCAGGATTAATTTTGTATCTGCTATAGCCCCATTTGCATATGATTGTTCCTTCACCTCACCCTAGACGAGGCGTATGGTGTGGCAGAAAGACCCGTTTGCATACCAAACGGATACTGCTCACTGCCTTGAGGAATACTGCATGCCTATCCTGCCTCGTACCGTCACCTCCCCCAAAAAGTTCATCATCGGCCACGATCTGCTGCCCCAACTCCATGATCACGTAAAAGATTTCGGCGACAACGCCCTGCTCGTCAGCGACGAGTTCATTCTGGAGAGGGTGCGGGAAGAGGCGCTGGCCGGCCTGCTGCAGGCGGGCCTGAAGGGAGCGGTCGAGAAGTTCAACTACGAATGCACCGACATCGAGATCCGCCGCCTGTGCGATCTGGCCGAGCAACAGGGGGCCAACGTCATCGTCGGCATCGGCGGCGGCAAGACCCTGGACGTCGCCAAGGCGGTGGCCTTCTACCTGCGCCGCCCCGTGGTGCTGTTTCCCACCATCGCCTCCACTGATGCCCCCTGCACCGCCCTCGCGGTGATCTACAACCCGGCGGGCGAGTTCGAGCGCTATCTGTTCCTGCCCCAGAACCCGGACGTGGTGATCGCCGACACCGCCATCATAGCGGCGGCCCCCGCCCGCTTCTTTGCAGCCGGCGTGGGTGATGCGCTCGCCACCTACTTCGAGGCCCGCGCCTGTTACCGGGCGGATGGCATCAATCTGGTGGGCAAGCGCCCCTCCCGCACCGGTCTCGGACTGGCCCGGCTCTGCTACGAGCTGCTGGGGGAGAACATCGAGCTGGCGATGGACGCGGTGCGCCACCATGTCACCACCCCGGCGCTGGAGCAGATCATCGAGGCCACCATCTATCTGAG
Organism: Aeromonas sp. V90_14; assembly: GCF_029967615.1. Lineage (NCBI taxonomy): Bacteria > Pseudomonadati > Pseudomonadota > Gammaproteobacteria > Aeromonadales > Aeromonadaceae > Aeromonas > Aeromonas sp. V90_14. Next base: position 20,743 of record NZ_JASCAS010000044.1, read on the forward strand.
CGGTGTGGGCGCCGAAGCGGGCGGCCTGGCGGCGGCCCATGCGGTCAACAACGGCATGTCGGTGGTGGCGGATCTGCACCGGGCCCAGCACGGCGAGAAGGTGGTGTTCGGCCTGCTCACCCAGCTGGTACTCGAGCGCGCGCCCCAGGCCGAGCTGGACGAGGTGATGCGCATCATCCAGCTGGCCGGCCTGCCCATGACCCTGCAGGAGATGGGGCTGAGCCGTTTCGTGGAGAGCGAGTGGCGCCAGGTGGCCAAGCTTGCCTGCGATCCCCTCGACACCATGGGCAACATGCCGATGAGCGTCAGCGAGCAGGATGTCTACCACGCCATGATCGCGGCCAACGCCATGGCCGAGCGCTACCGGGCCCGCCACCCACACGCCTGATCGGCACTCAAGCAAAGCCGTGATTACACCGACAAGGCCGGCCCCTGCGGCCGGCCTTGTCATTCCCTGCCCGACCTGCTGCAATGGCCCCTTTATCCTTGGGACAAGGAGTCACCATGGTATTGGAAGTCGCCCATCTGCAGGTCATCCCCGGTCAGGCTGCCGCCTTCGAGCTGGCATTCTCCCAGGCCCAGCGCATCATCAGCACCATGCCGGGCTACGGCGGACACCAGCTCCAGCGCTCGCTGACCGATCCCCACCGCTATCTGCTGCTGGTCAACTGGCAGCGCCTCGAAGATCACACCCAGGGCTTTCGTGGCTCACCCCAGTACCAGCAGTGGAAGGCCCTGCTCCATCACTTCTACGATCCCTTCCCCACAGTCGAGCACTACCGGCAGGTCACGTTCGATGAGGCAGAGCAGCGGGAACAGGATAACGGCCTGATCTGAACCGGATGCCCGGTGTCAGGGCCAAGGTGACGGCTGAGGCGACATTGCCCCACTCGGTGTGCAACCAGATAAGCGGCGCAGGGGTGGACTGTTAATCGAGAGATGAGGAAGGATGAGCAGGGGGCCAAGCAGAACGTGGATCATCCGCGCCCAGACTTGGCCACCGATGGGAAAATCAGGCCAGTCGTTCGGCCCGCGCCTTGATCAGGGGGGCGACAAAGGCCTCCTGGGCCGCGATCAGCTGCAACTCATAGGCATCGGCCTGCCAGGTGTGCAGCAGTACCGCATCCACCGCCGCGTTGGTGCGCTCGAACGCGCTGACGGCATCGTAACCCGCCTGCAGGTTGGCCAGCATCAGCGCGCTGATGAGATCCCCCACGCCCACCGGCTGGCGGGCAAACTCGTAGAGCGGGCGGTCGATCAGATAATCCCCTTCGGGGGTGGCCAGCAGCATCTCGAAACGACCCGGCTCACGGGCAGCGCGTCCAAGATGCTTGACCAGCACCATCTTCACCCCGCGTGCCAGCAGCTGATGGGCGGCGGCCCGCGTCTGCGCCAGATCCGTCAGATGAACGTCGCACAGGGTCTCCAGCTCCAGCAGATTGGGGGCCATGATGTCGGCCGCCGGCAGCGCCTGCTCGGTCAAGAAACGGGTCACCCCAGGGGCGACGATGCACCCTTTCTCCGGGTGGCCCATCACCGGATCGCAGAAATAGATGGCGGCAGGATTGGCGGCCTTGACCGCGGCCACCACCGCCAGGATCTCGTCCCCCTGCTCCGCCGAGCCCAGATAACCGCTCAGCACGGCGTCGCAGTGGGCCAGCACCTCGATATTCGAGAGCCCTTCGCACAGGGCGCTGATATGCCCTGCGGGCATCGCCATTCCCTGCCAACCGGCCGCATATTGGGTGTGGTTGGAGAACTGCACCGTGTTGATGGGCCATACCTCCATACCGAGACGGCGCATGGGAAACACGGCGGCGCTGTTGCCGGCACAGCCGAACACCACGTGGGACTGGATAGAGAGAATGCGTTTCATCGACATCACCGCAGAGAAGAGTCAGGGGAAAGGCGCAATATATCGGATGAAGATATTGATCTTCCACCCTTGATCAGCACAACCCCTTATTTGGTCGGCAAAATTCTCGATGACGCTGGTTGCCATCGCCATCACCGGCCCCCTCTTTACTGATATGCCTTAGCTTGCAACCGCGAGCATAGCCGGCATGGCCTGATAAGGTGGTACAAAACTCTTGTTTGATGGCATATGAGATTAACAAACAAGCTTTTTGTGCGCAGAGCCATCTGATGACGAGTAAACCGGCAGATACCTGCGGCAGCCCCGGCCCTCAGCCAGCAAGGCAGCAAGGCAGCAAGGCAGCAAGGCAGCAAGGCAGCAAGGCAGCAAGGCAATGTAGTGGAAGGAGGCCACGGCGTCGGTGCAAGTGAAGGTATAACCCGCCGGCCAAAGGACAGATCGGGCTGGTCGGCCCGATCCGGTTTATCAGGGGCGAGCGAAGTGGTAGACCCAACCCTCGTCCAAAGCCATCTCGGCGGGCGGTGCCACCAGTGTCGGCAACAGGGAGACGCTCCCCTTGGCGGCATATTGCAGCGCCATCAGGGCGCAGATGGCGGCGTCGTAGCGATCGGTCCCCGCCGTCACATCGGCCGGCAGATGCGCCAGCAGCTCGGCACGCACCGCCGATGCCTTGCCCCCCACCTTGGCAAGGGCGGGATAGACCTCCAGCACGGCGCGATCGGCCTGCGCTTGCTGCTTGGGCACCAGCTGCAAGTCGGCCAATCGGGGCAGCATGGCGAGCGCCAGGGTCGCGTTGTTGCCGAGTCTGTCGAAGGTGGCCGAGAGCGGCTTCTTGCCATATTGCCGGTGCAGCCAGCGCTCGCAGTCCCGATAGGCATAAGGGTTGTCTATCTCGCGCTGGGGCACGGCGCACTCGGTCGCCCTCCCCGCCAGCAGCTCGCCCAAGGTGCGAGGAAACGCCAGCGGCGCGTCGATCCCCAGCGCCAACTGCGGGCAGGCCAGCACCTGCAGCAGGTGGATCTCGTCGTGCAATGCCGGGCGCAGCAAGGCATCCAGATCCGGCGCAACCCGTGAGCTCAGTCGAAACAGAGGCGATACCCCAAACCAGTGCAGCCGCTGTTCACGCGCCTGCCACCCCACCACGGCCACCGCCTGGGCACTGCCCTGCCAGCCTCTTACGTCCCAGCCGATGCCGATGGCATCCATGTGTTCCATTGTCATGCCAGTGTCACCTCTGCACGCTATCAATGCAGCACAGGGTAATGGCTGGCGCCCCTAAAGCAAGGTTGGCGGCGCTGCTTAGAAGGATTTCTTGAAATTGATCAGCGGCAAGATGGGGAAAACCCCGTTCTCGGCGTAGTTGGCGAGGCCAATCTGCAGACCGTCCAAATGCTTGGTGGCGTTGATGAAGCCCAGCTGGAAGGTGGTGCGCTCGGCATAGTTGACGAAGCCGACGTTGGCCAGGGCATTGCCCTTGGCGATGTTGACGGCCCCCCAGTTGAGGCCCTGCACATTGTTGGTCAGGTTGACGAAGCCAAGGTTGACCCCCTTGTCCTGACCCTCGTGCCAGTTGACCGCGTTGATGGCCACCCCGCCAAACTGGTGGCGTACCCGGCCGGCGCCGAGGAAGATGCCAAGCTGCAGACCGGTGAATTGATCCACGTCGGAAAGGGCGAAGACCGGCAGATCGATCCCCTTCACCTGACCGATGCGACCATAGAGCACAGAGGCTCTGGCCCCCTCGACCTGATGGGACGCGGGCAGATTGACGCCGGGCAAGGAGAGCTGGACAGGGGTACTGGCGTGGGCAACGCTGCCAAGGGCCGCAGCCCCTAGGGCAAGCAGCAGGCGAGCAGGTTTCATCGATGCATTCCTCAAGACTCAGGGAGTGGCGTCAGCCTACCAGCCCCGCGGCCTGGGAACGAGACCCGACGGACGTGGCTGCGTCACCCCTCGTCTGAATCGGGCCAATCAAACTGGACAGACCAGAATCAATATTTCGCCAAAAATTAACATTTATATTATTTACATCAAGCCTCATTTGGTAACACAATGCCTAAACGTGCGTTTGAACAGAGCAAACGACACGTAACGACTTAAGGATGTAGTCGAACGGATGTAACCGAAGAATGGGCCCATCGGCCCTTTTGCAATACCTTCTGCCAACCACGGAGACACGCGATGAATATGGACGTAATCAAGACCTTTACCGAGCAGATGCAAGGCTTTGCCGCCCCCCTCACCCGTTACAACCAGCTGCTGGCCAGCAACATCGAACAGCTGACCCGGCTGCAGCTGGCCTCCGCCAACGCCTATGCCGAGCTGGGACTGAACCAGCTGCAGGCCGCCGGCAAGGTGCAGGATGCCCAGAGCCTGGCGGCCCTCGGCACCGTCCAGCTGGAGACCGCCAGCCAGCTCTCCCGCCAGATGCTGGACGACATCCAGAAGCTCAACACCCTCGGCCAGCAGTTCAAGGACGACCTCGACGCCCTGGCTGCCGACGGCATCAAAAAGAGCACGGGCAAGGCCTGATATCCCCCTGGCTGCCCGCGACGGGCAGCCACATCTCCCCATGCTCCGTCACGACAGGCTCGCCCTGCGCCGGGGATGGGTGAAGGAGAGAACATGAGCCAATCATCTTACGGCCCGCTGTTCGAGGCCCTGGCCCACTACAACGACAAGCTGCTGGACATGGCCAAGGCGCAGACCGAGCGCACGGCCCAAGCCCTGCTGCAGACCAATCTCGACGATCTCGGTCAGGTGCTGGAACAGGGTAGCCAGCAGCCCTGGCAACTGATCAATGCCCAGATGAACTGGTGGCAGGATCAGCTCAAGCTGATGCAGCACACCCTGCTCAAAAGCGCAGGCCAGCAGAGCGAGCCGCTCATCGCCCCCGAGCGCAGCGATCGCCGCTTCAAGGCCGACGCCTGGAGCGAGCAGCCCATTTATGACTACCTCAAGCAATCCTATCTGCTGACCGCCAAGCACCTGCTGGCTTCGGTGGATGCCCTCGAGGGGGTGCCCCAGAAGAGCCGGGAGCGGCTGCGTTTCTTTACCCGCCAGTACATCAACGCCATGGCCCCCAGCAACTTTCTGGCCACCAACCCGGAGTTGCTCAAGCTGACCCTGGAATCCGACGGTCAGAATCTGGTGCGCGGGCTGGCGCTGCTGGCCGAAGATCTCGAGCGCAGCGCCGATCAGCTCAACATCCGCCTGACCGACGAGTCCGCCTTCGAGCTCGGCCGGGATCTGGCGCTGACGCCGGGCCGGGTGGTGCAGCGCACCGAGCTGTATGAGCTCATTCAGTACAGCCCGACCACAGAAACGGTGGCCAGGACGCCGGTGCTGATCGTGCCGCCCTTCATCAACAAGTACTACATCCTGGACATGCGGCCCCAGAACTCCTTGGTGGCCTGGCTGGTCGCCCAGGGCCAGACGGTGTTCATGATCTCCTGGCGCAACCCGGGTCCGGCCCAGGCCGACATCGACCTCGACGACTACGTGGTGGACGGCGTCATCGCCGCGCTGGATGGCGTGGAGGCGGCCACCGGCGAGCGGGAAGTGCACGGCATCGGCTACTGCATCGGCGGTACCGCCCTCTCCCTGGCCATGGGCTGGCTGGCGGCCCGCCGTCAGAAGCAGCGGGTTCGCTCCGCCACCCTGTTCACCACCCTGCTCGACTTCTCCCAACCAGGGGAACTTGGCATCTTCATCCACGAGCCCATCATTGCGGCGCTGGAAGCCCAGAACGAGGCCAAGGGCATCATGGACGGACGCCAGCTGGCGGTCTCCTTCAGCTTGCTGCGGGAGAACAGCCTCTACTGGAATTACTACATCGACAGCTACCTCAAGGGGCAGAGCCCGGTGGCGTTCGATCTGCTGCACTGGAACAGCGACAGCACCAATGTGGCGGGCAAGACCCACAGCAGCCTGCTGCGCCGGCTCTATCTGGAGAACCAGCTGGTGAAGGGGGAGCTCAAGATCCGCCACACCCGCATCGATCTCGGCAAGGTGAAGACCCCGGTGCTGCTGGTCTCGGCCATGGACGATCACATCGCCCTCTGGCAAGGGACCTGGCAGGGCATGAAGCTGTTCGGTGGCGAGCAGCGCTTCATCCTGGCTGAATCGGGCCACATCGCCGGCATCGTCAATCCGCCGGACGCCAACAAGTACGGCTTCTGGCAAAACGACGCCGAGGCCGCCAGCCCCGAGGCGTGGCTCGCCGGCGCAAGCCACACCCCCGGCTCCTGGTGGCCGCAGATGGCAGCCTTCATCCAGAGCCGGGAAGAGGATCCCGCCCCCCTCCCTGCCCGCATCCCGAGCGAAGGGCTGGAAGCGGCCCCCGGCAGCTACGTCAAGGTAAGGCTCAACCCGGTCTTTGCCCAGACCCCCGAGGAGGAGCCAGCATGAGCATGCTTCCCTTTGAGGTGGGCCAAAAAACCAGCCTGACTAAGCGGTTCGGGGCGGCAGAGGTCGAGGCGTTTGCCGGGTTGTCGGAGGATTTCAATCCGCTGCACCTGGATCCCGCTTTCGCCGCCACCACGCCATTCGAGCGCCCCATCGTGCACGGCATGCTGCTGGCCAGCCTCTTCTCGGGGCTGCTGGGTCAACAGCTGCCGGGCAAGGGCACCGTCTATCTCGGTCAGAGCCTCGCCTTCAAGCAGCCGGTGTTTGTGGGGGATGAGGTGACGGCAGAGGTGGAGATCATCGCCCTGCGCAGCGACAAGCCCATCATCACCCTGGCCACCCGCATCCTGACGGCAACCGGCGCCATCGCCGTCAGCGGTGAAGCCGTGGTGAAGTTTGACTGAAAAGGGTTTGCCCCATGATCTCAGTCAGCCCGGCCACTGCCGGGCTGACTGCTATGGTGTACGCCCCCAAAATGGTCTGGCAAGCCACAATTGCCTGCAGACGGTGCCCTTGCCCTTTCTTTGGCGGCCCGAACTGCCTAGAATAATCGCCCTGCTGTTTCAGCCATTCATCCACTAGAGGATTTCCCATGGAGACGTTTCTGCTCGAAGGCCACCCCTTCGTTGCCTTGTGCGACCTTATCAAACATCAGGGTTGGGCCGATTGTGGCGGTGCGGCCAAGGCGCTGGTCGCCGAAGGGCTGGTAGAGGTGGACGGTCAGGTCGAGACCCGCAAGCGCTGCAAGATCGTGGCCGAGCAAGTAGTTAACTTCAACGGCATGAAGGTCGTAGTGAAAGAAGGCGTCAGCCCCGAGATCCTCTGATCCCGACGCTCTGCCACGCAAGTGCTACCCAGCACAGTGGCCGAGCAGGTAGTCAACTTCAACGACATGAAGGTGGTGGTGAAGGAAGGGGTCAGCCCCGAGATCCTCTGACCTCGCTTGAATAAGGGCGCCGACGCGCCCTTTGGCATTCAGCTGGCCTTGATCGACAGGGTCAGCACGAAGCGCGCCATCGCCTCATCTCCGTTCAGCGACGGACAGGTGGCCACCACCTGGATGGGGCGGTTGATGCGCTGACCGCTGGCCAGCGACTCGTCGATCATGGCGTCGATCTCCTCCCCGGCCGCGCAGTCAAACTGCACATCCCCCTCGGGCCGTTTCAAAAACTCCCCCTGCACATCCTTGAAGGCGAAGTGCACCTTCTTGCGCCGCTGCCGCCCCTTCTCCATCACCAGCAGACCGCCCACCAGATCGGCGCCGGTCGCCAGCGCGCCGAAGTACATGCTGCCCAGGTGGTTGCGGGTGCGCCAACCAAGCGGAATGCGAATACGCAGCGCCTTGGCGCTCATCTCCTCGATGACCGGGGCACAAAATCCGATGACGGGGATGTAGCGCCAGGCAAAAAGCCGCAGCGCCAGGTTGGCCTTTAAACGTTGCAAATCCATATGCGAACTGATCCGATGAGTTAATGTAAACAGCATGTTGCCAGCATGGCAGGCGTTCGACAAGGACGCGGATCACGCTTGCCGTCATTTCCCCTCATCAAAAAAGAGGGAACCGCACGGGTTCCCTCTGCTCGTTCCTGTGGTAGTCGATCAGGCCCGCTTCTCTTCCAGCCAGGCCCCCTGGCTCTGCATCTCGAACAGCTGGGCATAATGGCCGCCCAGCACCATCAGCTCGCCATGGGTACCCCGCTCGTTCACCTGGCCACGGGAGAGCAGCAGGATCTCATCCGCGTCGACGATGGTCGAGAGACGGTGGGCGATGGCGATGGTGGTGCGACCGCGCCGCGCCGCAGCCAGCGCCGAAGAGAGGGCCAGTTCGGTCTGGGAGTCCACGCTGGCGGTCGCCTCGTCCAGAATGAGGATGCGTGGATCGCCCACCAGGGCGCGGGCAAAGGAGAGCAGTTGACGCTGGCCGGCGGAGAGGTTCTTGCCCCCCTCCTCCATCAGGGTGTTCAAGCCCTCCGGCAGGCTCAGCACGAACTCGGCCAGCTGTACCTCGGTCAGCGCCTGCCACAGGCGTGCCTCGTCAATGCCGTCGCGGCCAAGGCGCAGGTTTTCCGCCAACGTCCCAACGAAGATGAAGGGATCCTGCTGGACCAGCCCGATGCTGCGGCGCACCGCCGAGAGCGACAGGCTCGCCATCGGGTGATCATCGAAGCGGATGGTGCCCTGATCCAGCGGGTAGAAGCCCATCAGCAGACTGATGATGGTGGACTTGCCGCTGCCGGTATGACCCACCAGCGCCAGCATCTGGCCCGGTTTGGCGGCAAAGCTCACGTCGCGCAGCACCTGCTGCTCGCCATCGTAGGAGAAGCTCACCCGCTCGAAGTTCACCTGCCCCTTGAGCGGGCGCATCTCGCCCTCGGTGCTCTCGCGCGCTTCATCGAGCAGGGCAAAGACCCGCTCCCCGGCCACCATGGCCTGCTGCAACTGGTTGAGCTGGTTGGTCATCTCGATGAGCGGCTCGATCATCCGCCCCAGATAGCTGATGAAGGCGTAGAGCACCCCCACCTGGATGGCGCCTTCCGCACTCAGCCCCTCGCGGGCAAACAGCGCCAACAGGCCGATCAGCACCATCATGTAGAAGAGATCGATGAGCGGGCGCAGCAGGATGCCGTTGATCTTGAGGCTCTTGAGGCGCGCCGCCCAGTGCTGCTGGTTCACCTCGGCAAAGGCGTTGGCGAAATGGCGCTCCTGCACCATGGCCTGAATGACCGGCATCCCCTGCAGCGACTCGTTGAGACGGCTGTTGATGTCGGAGAGCAGGCTGCGGGTCGCCCGCACCACGGGCACGCTCAGTTTCTGATAGAGCCACATCACCCCGCCCACCGCCGGCAACAGACAGGCACACACCAGCATCAGCCGCAGATCCAGCAGCGCCATGGAGATGAGGATGCCGCACAAGAGCACCACCTTCTGCACCAGCAGTCCAATCACCTGCACATAGAGGTTCATGATCGCCTCGGTGTCGTTGGTGATGCGGGAGATGAGCGAGCCGGAGCGATGCTGGTCAAAGTAGCGGGCCGGCAGCCGGATGGCGGTGGCAAACACCTGCTCGCGCAGCCGCTGCACCACCGCCTGGGCGATGCGGTTGAAACGCAGGGATTGCAGATAGAAACCGGCCGCAGACAATACCTGCAGGCCGAGATAGCCGGCGGCGATGGCCGCGATGGCCGGCCACACCAGCTGGCGCGGCGCCAGATAGTCATCGATGAACAGCTTGATGAGCAGGGGACCGGCCACTTCGGCGCCGGTGGCCAGCAGCAGGCAGAGCCCCGCCTGAATGAGCCAGCGTGGATAACGGGCGCAGTACCCGAGCAGTCGTTTGATGGTCGGGTTCACAGGTACTCCTCCACGTCTTGTTTCAGCCGCTGATGATGAGGCACCAGGCCGGCATACCAGCACTCGGGCTCAGCGCCACACAGAGTGAAGGCGCTCTTGATGAGTGGGCTCACAGGCTCTCCTCCACGTCTTGCTCGAGACGCTGGTAACGCACCATGTCCGCGTACCAGCCGTTGTGGGCCATCAGGGCGCCGTGGCGACCCCGCTCACTGACGTGGCCCTCTTCCAGCACCAGGATCTCGTCGGCCTGCTCCACCGCCGTCATCCGGTGGCTGACCAGGATCAGGATACGCTTGTGGGCTTTGAGGGCGTGCAGGATCTGCTGTTCGGTATGGGCATCCACCGCCGAGAGGGCATCATCGAGCACCAGGATGGGCGCCTCCAGCAGCAGGGCTCGGGCGATGGCGAGCCGCTGCTTCTGACCGCCGGAGAGGGTGACCCCCTTCTCCCCCACTTCGGTCTCATAGCCTTTGGGGAAACGGCTGATGTCGTCGTGCACGCAGGCGATGCGCGCCACCCGCTCAATCTCCTCCCGGCTGGCATCGGGGCGGCCGAGGGCGATGTTGGCGGCAATGGTGGTGGAGAAGAGAAACGGCTCCTGCGGCACATAGGCAAACTGACCGCGCAGCTCACCCAGCGCCAGTTGCGAGATGGGCACCTCCCCCATGCGGATCTCCCCTGCGGTGGGGTTGGCCAGTCGCATCAACAGCTTGAGCAGGGAACTCTTGCCCGCGCCGGTGCGCCCGACGATGCCCAGCATGCCGCCGGCTTGCAGGGTGAAATCTACATTGCGCAACAGAGTGCGCTGCTCGAGCTGGTAGCTGAGCGCCACGGCGCTCAGCGGAAAGGCCGAGGCCAGCGCCACCGGCTGGGCCGGCTCTTCAATGTCGCTGCGCTCGCCGAGCAGGCTTTCGATCCGCGAATAGGCGGCGCTGCCACGCTCGATGATGTTGAACAACCAGGCGATGGCGAACATGGGCCAGATCAGCTGGCCGAGGTACATGGTGAAGCTGGTGAGCTCCCCCAGGGTCAGCTCGTCACGCAGCACCAGAGCGCTGCCGCCCGCCACCGCCAGAAAGTAGGAGCAGCCGATGCAGAGGTAGATCACGGGATCGAACTTGGCATCGATGCGGGCCACCGCCATGTTGCAGGCGCCCGCCTCCCGGGTCAGCTCGGCAAAGCCGCGATCTTCGAGCGACTCCACCGCATAGGACTTGAGCACCCGCACGCCGGAGAGGGCCTCCTGGGTCTTGTTGTTGAGCCGGGAGAAAGCACCCTGCGCCGCCTTGAACTCCTTGTAGATCTGGGTGCCGAAGCGGTTCATGAAAAATGCCATCACCGGCAACGGCAACAGGGAGAGCAGGGTCAGCTGCCAGGAGTACTGGCTGCACATGATGGAGAGCACCAGCACCCCGACGATGATGGAGTCCACCAGGGTCAGCACCCCTTCCCCGGCGGTCATCTCCACCGCCTGGATGTCGTTGGTGGCATGGGCCATCAGATCGCCGGTACGGTGGCGCTGGTAGAAGTCCGGGCTCATGCGGGTGAAGTGGCTGAACAGCCGGTTGCGCAGCACATAGGCAAGCCGATAGGAGGCGCCAAACAGCATGACCCGCCACACGTAGCGCAGCAGATAGATGAGCAGGCCAAGACCAAACAGCCCGGCCAGATAGCCCGTCAGGGTTGCACTATCAAGGGACCCTTTGGCGATGCCATCCACCACCCAGCCCACCACCTTGGGCGGGATCACGGTCAACAGGGCCACCATCATCAACAGGGAGATGGCGATCAGGTAACGCCGCCACTGCTCCTTGAAGAACCAGCCCAGCCTTGCAAATACGCTCACGTAGATATCCTTTGTCGCGACCGGCCCAGGGCCGGCGCCCATCACGGGGAAACTCAATGCAATCGCCCCCGGCTGGGGGCGATACGAAGGGGTCATGATAGCCTGAAGCAAGCGGCTTGAGAATTATTGCTATTTCACCTGTTACAACAAGCGATCATCACGCTGTCCGAAGCCGGCGTACGGTGTTTCATGCTGCTCCCCGGTGAGCAGGAAGTGGGACACCTCCTCCCGGGTCAGACTGAATACCTGTTGCAACTGCTCCAGATCCTGCTCGGTCAGCTCCTCCTGCTGGCGCAACCGCCACTCCAGTTCACCGGCCATGATCTGCAGACGGGAGGCGGAAATATTGGCGGAGACCCCCTTGAGGGTATGCAGCAACCGGCAGGCGATATCGGGTTGCTGACGACGCAGGGCGGAGCGGATCTCCCACAGGTCGTCCTTGTGCTCAGACATGAACAGCTTGAACAGGATCTGCAGCGCCTCCTTGTCCTGCTCCAGCCGCCTGAGGGCATCCTCCAGATCCAGCACTCCCATCAGATCGGGCGGTTTCACCTCGAGCGGCACCCGCCGCTCGCCGCTGGCGCTCTTCACCCACTGCAGCAGATTGTTGTAGAGATCGAGCTTGCTGACCGGCTTGGTGACATAGCCGTTCATGCCGACCCCGAGGCAACGCTCCCTGTCCCCCGGCATGGCACTTGCGGTCAGGGCGATGATGGGTACATCGTGCTTGTCGACCATCTTGCGGATCTGGCGGGTGGCATCCAGCCCGTCCAGCACCGGCATCTGCAAGTCCATCAGGATCACGTCGAAGGGCTGCTCGGCCACCCGCTCGACCGCCTCCCGGCCGTTGCCCACCACAGTCACCAGAGCATCGACCCGGCGCAGGTATTCGATGATCAGCTGCTGGTTGACCCGGTTGTCCTCGGCCAGCAGTACCCGGATGCCTTGCAGCAGCTCGCGAAAATGCTGCTGATCCCCCTGCGCCTCGGCCTGGCGGAACTGCTGATCGTGGGAGCTGCCGTTGAGCAGCTCGTCCACCTTGGCCAGCAGGGCATTTTCGGTCATCGGCTTGGGCAGGAAGTGGGTCAATCCCATGCTCTCCATCCGCCCATGCAGTCCCTCCTTGGCCCAGGCACTGGTCATCAGGATCGGCAGACGGCGCCACTGGCTGTGCTGATACATCTCGAGCGCCAGATCCAGCCCGTCTTCCTGCCCCATGCGCCAGTCCAGAATGGCCAGCCGGATATTCTGCCCCTCTTCCCGCAGCACCTGGCGAGCCCGGGAGAGGCTGTTGACCGCCATCACCCTGGCACCGGCCCGGCCCAGGATATCCTTGGCCAGATCCAGCACCAGCTCGTTGTCATCCATCACCAGCACCAGCGGCTGATGCTCGAAGAAGACCCGCCGCCCGGAGACGCCATAGACCGCCTTGGTCATGGGGATCTCGAACTGGAAGACCGAACCCGTTCCCGGCTTGCTCTGTACCGTGATCCGGCCCCCCATCAGTTCGACCAGACGCTGGGAGATGTTGAGACCCAGCCCGGAGCCGCCGTATTTGCGGGTATTGCCTGCCTCCAGCTGGGTGAAGGGCTGGAACAGCTGGGCCTGTTTCTCCTCGGCGATGCCGATGCCGGTGTCACGCACGCTGAAACGCACCTGCATGGGGTGTTGGTTGACCAGGGTAATGGCTACTTCCACCTCGCCCCGCTCGGTAAACTTGATGGCGTTGTTGACCAGATTGACCAGCACCTGGCCGAGGCGCAGCGGATCGCCGCGCAGAAAATCCGGCACGGCCGGCGACTTGTTGATGATGACCTCGACCTGCTTGCGCTCGGCCAGGTCGGCAAACATGCCGGCCAGCGAGTCGATCTGCTCGCTCAGATCGAAGTCGATCTCCTCCAGAGTCAGCTTGCCGGACTCCACCTTGGTCAGATCCAGAATGTCGTTGATGAGCAGCAGCAGGGTGTCCGACGAGGATTTGATCTTGCTGAGATAATCCCGCTGCTGCTGATCCAGCTCGGTCTGCAGTGCCAGCGAGCTGAACCCGATGATGGCGTTCATGGGGGTGCGGATCTCGTGGCTCATGTTGGCCAGAAAGTCGCTCTTGGCCTGGGCCAGCAAGCCGGTCTGGCGCGACAACTCGCTCAGCTTCTGGTTGCGTCGCCACAGGGTCACCGCCACCAGCCCGAAACAGAGCATGGCCCCCCCCAATACCATCAGATAGAAGCGGCTCTTGAGGGAGGAGGCCTGCTCCATCTTGCTCTGCTTCCAGAGTGACAGCCCCTCCAGCTCGTGCATGTCGATGACCTGGTTGCGCAGCACGTGGTACTCCACCACCTGATGGCTGACGTCCTCGCTCAGCTGAGCCAGCCCCGCAACTTCGGGATTGGCAGGATAGGCCGTCTTGAGACGGCGCTGCAGGGCCTGCAGCCGCAGCTGTTCGCCCTTGTCCCAGCTGCGCTTGAGGTAGTGACTGAGCTGGGCCAGCTCGGTCAGATCAATAGCCAGCGGAGAGTCTGCCGGCAAGGTGGCCAGCAAGCCGTTGAGCTGCTTTTGAAAAGGCTGCTCTATGTACTCGATCGCCATCTCCATGGAATAAAGCTTGGCCAAGTCGAGCAAATAGCTGTCGATGTCGTGCAACAGGGATTGGGAGTGGGGATTGTCGGCAGAGTCGGGATCGTTGCGCACCTGACGCACGAAGCTGTCGAGGTTGCTCGACAACTGGTTGAGACGTTGCTGTACGTTGCCGTCGTTGGCCTTCTCGCGGCCAAGCAGATAGACGGTGTCGGTATTGACCCGATTGAGGATCAACTCTGCGGCAACGCTGAGCTCGGAGGCCTTCTGCTGCTGGCTGAGCAGCTGCCAGCAATAGCCGGAAAACGCCAGCAGCGATACGATGATCAGGCTAAGCACAACACGATTGACCCGTGTCACATTATTCATCCCGTCTCGATTCTCATGTCATGGCCACGCATCCACCGACATCATGTCGACACAGGATAACTGGCTGTGAAAGATAACTGACTACTATGTTACCGTTACTCTGCCCTGTCAGTGCAATAAGATGTTGCAGGGCTTATGCATACAGGAATCAATTATGTCATTTATCACTACCTATTGTAGCCATTGCTTCACCAGGAACCGCCTGCCTGAAGAAAAAGTGGATTCAAATGCGAAATGCGGCCGCTGCAAGAGCGGGCTGTTCGCCACCACCCCGGTCAACGGCCAGGAACAGCAGTTCGATACCCTGATCCAGTCTGACATCCCGGTCGTGGTCGACTTCTGGGCCAGCTGGTGCGGACCATGCCTTCAATTTTCACCTGTTTTTCAACAAGTTGCCAGTGAACTTGAACCAAGACTCCGCTTCGTCAAGGTCGATACCGAGCAACAAGCCGCCATTGCGGCCCGTTACGCCATTCGCAGCATTCCCACCCTGATGGTCTTCAAGCAGGGCAAGATGGTGGCACAGCGCAGTGGCTCCCTTCCTCCCAGCATGTTCAAGGAGTGGTTGCACAGCTTCATCTAGGCCACAAATGATACCGATATGTTTAATTTGTGTTTATTTAATGTTTTCATTTACCTTGACTCTGTGAGTCCCGGCATGCTTTGACCAGTTCCCCCTGTTTCAAACGGGGGGATGAATGTAATCTCGGCAACACAACAACAACCATAAATTAACCGAGAGAACAATATGCACACATCTGCAGTACCCTCCACTACCCCATCACGCTGGCTGGACATCAAATCCGGGATCGTCATCCTGGACGTGTTGCTGCTCTGTGCCATGCTGGCCTGGCTCCCCTTTGACCCCAACGTCAACAAGGGGCTGGGGATCCTGGTCTTCATCGCCATCCTGTGGCTGACTGAAGCAGTCAACATCACCATCACGGCCCTCTCCATCCCGGTACTTGCCACCCTGCTCGGGGTCTTTGACATGAGCAAGTCGCTGACGGACTTCGCCAACCCGGTGCTGTTTCTGTTCTTCGGCGGCTTTGCACTGGCCGCCGCACTCTCCAAACAGGGGCTGGATACCCAGATCGCCGCCAAGGTAATGCAGCTTGCCAGAGGCCACCTCGGCTGGGCCGCCATCGTGCTCTTCACCATCACGGCCGCCCTCTCCATGTGGATCAGCAACACCGCCACCGCCGCCATGATGATGCCGCTGGCCCTCGGCATGCTGAAAGGTCTCGATGCCCACAAGGAGCGCCGTACCCTGGTCTTCGTCTTGCTTGGGGTCGCCTACAGCGCCAGCATCGGTGGCATCGGCACCCTGGTCGGCAGCCCGCCCAACGCCATCGCCGCCGCCCAGATGGGGCTGGGTTTCACCGACTGGATGAAGTTCGGCATCCCGGTGGTACTCATCTTCATGCCAGTGGGCATCGGCCTGCTTTATATGGTGACTCGTCCCAACCTCTCCCATCAGGTCAGCACCGAGAAGGTCACCATCCAGTGGACCGGTCAACGCAAGATCACCCTGCTCATCTTCCTGACCACAGTACTGCTGTGGATCGGCTCCCAGCCCATTGCCAAGGCACTGGGAGGCATTCCCCAGTTCGATACCCTGATCGCCATGGGCGCCATCGTGGCCATTGCCATCAGCCGGGTGGCCAGTTGGGATGACATCAACCAGAACACCGACTGGGGCGTGCTGATGCTGTTTGGTGGTGGCCTTACCTTAAGCGCCATCCTGAAGCAAACCGGGGCCAACGCCTTCCTGGCGGAGCACCTCTCCAACGGTCTGGCCACCATGCCGATCTTCATCATCCTGCTCTGTCTGGCCGCGTTCGTGGTGTTCCTGACCGAGCTGGTCTCCAACACCGCCACCGCCGCCCTGCTGGTACCGCTGTTTGCCGGGGTTGCCCAGGCGCTGGGCGTTTCGCCCATCGTCGTCTCCGTGCTGATCGCCGTCGGTGCCTCCTGCGCCTTCATGCTGCCGGTGGCCACCCCGCCCAACGCTATCGTGTTCGCCAGCGGTCATATCAAGCAGCGTGAGATGATGCGGGCCGGCCTGGTGCTGAACCTGGTGTTCACCTTGATCCTGACCCTGTTGGCCTACTGCTTCGGCGATATCCTGCACTGAGCGGGGCCATCCCCTGCTTCCCTACAAGGCCCCTGACGGGGCCTTTCTTGTATCCGTACGCTTCCCTCCCAGTGAGAACTTTGCATACCGACCCCACCACCAATGGGATGGAAAGACAGTGCCTTCACCATGAAAATCCCATCCATGGCGAAATAAAAAACCCCCGCAGTGCGGGGGTTTGGCTGTCGAGGAACTTAGCCGACGTTGCAGGCTTTCAAATTCCAGATGCGATCCACATAGTCCTGGATGGAGCGATCGGAGTTGAACTTGCCCATGGTGGCCGAGTTGATGATGGCCTTCTTCGCCCACAGGGCCGGATCCCGATACCAGCTATCGATCAGCTTGTGGGCTTCCGAGTAGGAGGCGAAATCGGCCAGGGTCAGGTAGGGGTCCCCCCCTTCCAGCAAGGAGCGCTTGATGGAGGAGAGCTCGCCCGGACGACCCGGCGTGAAGTAGTCGGTATCAAACCAGTCCAGCACGGCCTTGAGCTCGGAGTTGGCATAGTAGAAGTCGTACGGGTTGTAGCCGCGGCCCTTCAATGCCTTCACCTCGTCCACGTTCAGGCCGAAGATGGCGCAGTTCTCGGCTCCCGCCTCTTCGGCGATCTCGATATTGGCGCCGTCCAGCGTGCCGATGGTGATGGCACCGTTGAGCGCCATCTTCATGTTGCCGGTACCGGAGGCCTCATAGCCGGCGGTGGAGATCTGTTCGGAGACATCAGCCGCCGGGATCAGCTTCTCGGCCAGGCTGACGCGGTAGTTCGGCATGAACACCACTTTCAGCTTGCCCTGGATGCGAGCATCGTTGTTGACCCGCTCCGCCAGCTTGTTGATGGCGTAGATGATGTCTTTGGCCAGCTTGTAACCGGGCGCCGCCTTGGAGCCGAAGATGAACACCCGCGGGTGCATGTCATAGTCAGGGTTGGCCAGCAGGCGACGGTAGAGCGCCATGATATGGATAAGGTTCAGCTGTTGACGCTTGTACTCGTGCAGACGCTTGATCTGGACGTCAAAGATCGCCTCCGAGCTCACCTCGATGCCGGTTTCGGCCTTGATCACCTTGACCAGCTTCTCCTTGTTGTGGCGCTTGATGGTCATGAACTGCTGCTGGAATGCCTTGTCGTCGGCAAACTTGACCACGCTGCGCAGCTTGTCGAGCTGCAACGGCCACTCCTTGCCCACCACCTCGTTGTAAAGCTCAGCCAGTTCCGGGTTGCAAGCCAGCAGCCAGCGACGCGGGGTCACCCCGTTGGTGACGTTGCACATCTTCTGGGGCCACAGCTCGGCATACTCGGGGAACAGGTCTTCCTTCACCAGCTTGGAGTGGATCTCGGCCACGCCGTTGACCTTGGAGGAGCCGATGACACACAGGTTGCCCATGCGCACCTTGCGCACATCACCCTCTTCGATGATGGAGAGCTTGGCCTTGATGGCATCGTTACCCGGCCACTTGGGCTCCACCAGCTCGCTCAGGAAGCGGGCGTTGATCTCGTAGATCACCTCAAGATGACGGGGCAGCACCTTCTCGAACAGACTGACCGACCACTTCTCCAGCGCTTCCGGCAGCAGGGTGTGGTTGGTGTAGGAGAAGACCTGATAGCTGATGGCCCAGGCCGCGTCCCAGGTCAGTCCCTCTTCGTCCACCAGCACCCGCATCAGTTCCGGGATGGCCACGGTGGGGTGGGTATCGTTGAGCTGGATGGCAATCTGGGCGGCAAAGTTGCTGAAGTCGGCGCCATGCACCCGCTTGTAGCGACGCATGATGTCCTTGATGGAGCAGGCACAGAAGAAGTACTGCTGGATCAGGCGCAGCTCTTTGCCCGCATCGGTCTCATCGTTCGGATAGAGCACCTTGGAGATGGTCTCGGCCTGGGCTTTCTCCGCCTGGGAATCGATATAGCCACCGGCGTTGAACACGTCCCAGTCAAAGAACTCGGAGGCGCGGGATTCCCACAGGCGCAGGATGTTGACGGTATGGCCGCCAAAGCCGACCACCGGGATATCCCAAGGCACCCCTTTGATCTTGCGGCCGGCGTGCCACACCTTCTTGAGGCCACCGTTGTCGCCAAACACGGTCTCGACATAGCCATAGAGCGGGATCTCCTGCACGGATTCCGGGCGGCAGATCTCCCAGGGGTTGCCATATTCACGCCAGGAGTCGGGGCGCTCAATCTGGCGACCATCCTGAATTTCCTGACGGAACAAGCCGTGCTCGTAGTGGATACCATAACCCACCGCCGGGTAGTTCAGGGTCGCCAGGGAATCGATGAAGCAGGCGGCCAGACGGCCCAGACCGCCGTTGCCGAGCGCCATGTCGGGCTCTTGTTCACACAGATCGGTCAGTTCCAGACCGAGTTCACCCAGCGCCTCTTCGCAAATTTTGTACAGGGAGAGGTTGTGCAGGTTGTTGGAGGTCAAACGCCCCATCAGGAATTCAGCAGAGAGATAGTGAATCGCACGAGTATCTTTCTTGAAGTGAGTCTGCTGAGTGCGGGTCAGGCGCTCGTACACCTGTTCGTTGACGGCGGCTGCGGTCGCTTTCCACCACGCTTCTGGCGAGGCTTTCTGTTCGCTTGTACCCAAGGTAGAACGCAGGTGACGCACGATACTCGCCTTGAGCTGATCTTTATCCAGTTGGAGATCCTGGTCTGTCTTCTTCTTGGTAGCCATAAACCATTTCCTTCGTTACAGAATAATAAATTGTTATCCCATCAGGGACCGGCGCTGTTGTTATCTCAGAATATGTTCCGGCGTGGGCATACTAGCTAAAGCCGCTGGTTTAAAAGTTAACGCAAGTCACACTTTAACGCATAAAAATGACAGTTCAAGCTTGAAAACCCTTTCCTGAAACCTGCCATTATGAATCTTTAATTTCATTAAAAATCATACAGTTAATCTCTTCATGAAAATATAAATACGTGAATAGGTTTTCAATGATTGCCAAGCGCTGAAAATCCTTGAAAATAACTAAAAATTCAGCGCACATTGAAAACGATTTCAATGTGCGCTGTTCATCAAAAGCAAAGACCAAGGCTGTTCGGTTGATTTCTGCGGGTCAGCCATGGGCCTTGAACTGGTTGCTCATGGGGTCATAGTGATAGCCTATCTGCAATAAGCGGGTAGCCAGCTGATCTTCCGTCATGTCGTAGTAGGCCAGCAACTCTTCCAGCCCGTCACACTCCAGCCGCAGCTTCTCATTGATGATCCCGAGCAGGATATTGGCATCCAGTCGTTGCAAGGTACTGACATCCATCTCATCTCTCCTCTGTGCAAGACATACTGTATAACCATGGGCGTCCCCTCCTGCTTTGTCCATAGGCGAAAAAACACCCACCACCAACATCAAATAAATAATCTTTATAATCAATACCATAGATCAAATCACTACCAATTCGATCACATTTTTGACCACAAATGGCTTGTCACTGGCACCAACAGCAACTACTGTATACGCATACAGCATGGTTATTCATACAGGACAAACATATGAGCCAGCCCATGAGTCAGCACCCCATCACCACCTCAGCCGGTATGAGCAATCCCTGGCCCACCCGGCATCAAGGCAACATGGATGATGAGCGTTACAGCGCAACGATTGCCCATGAAGCCCCGCTGCTTGATGAGCTGGTGAGACTGAGCCATGGTGATACGGGCTGGATCCTGTTGATTGCACCACCCGGTCTGCCAGTAGCCAAGCAGCTGCAGGCTCAGGGGATCAATCCCGCCAGAGTATTGGTGCTGCACAGCCCCAAGATCAAAAACTGGCAGCGTACTCTGGAACAGAGTCTGGGCAACGGCCGCTGCGCCGCCGTGCTGACCTGGCTGCCGGAGCAGGTCATGCTGGATCGCGCCAAGTTGAGCAAGCTAGGACAACGCTGCGGGGTACTGACCCGTTTCTTCGAGCCGGCCGCATCCTCTCCCGTCCACAGTGGTTCACTGGTCTATGGCGGGCAGGATGTCTATCTCAACCACTGACAGGTACCAAGAGTGCGAGGAGACGCCTTGTAGGACTGGCTGCTGAGTTGAACGGGCTTTTCGCTGGGCGCTGAACAGCCCAGCAATCACTGAGTGACAAGAGCCCTACAACCATCAGGCAACAGAGGCAAGTGCCTGCCGACAGACGGAAGTGGAAGCCGGCATGAAAGCGAGGCGCAGAGCCCCTCACACCGAGCACAGTTGGCAGTTGGCAGTTGGCAGTTGGCATGACTCAGTCGATTGCACGCAGACCAAAAGAGAAGGCGACCCTGGGGTCGCCTTCGTTCTGTCTGTTATGGCTGCAGCTGTATAACGGTGGTATCGATAACAGTCACGCGCCGTGTCCGCTCACGCTGAGCCTCGAGACAAGTCTCCAGACCGTGAGTGAACAGCCATCAAACAGCTTTCGCTCACGCCAGTTTGCCGTCGAGCTCGGCAATCTTGGCAGACCAGTAAGCCGGGCCTGTCTCATGGATATTGTTGCCCTGAGAGTCGACCGCCACGGTCACCGGCATGTCTTCCACCTCGAACTCATAGATGGCTTCCATACCCAGATCGGCAAAGGCCACTACCCGCGCCTTCTTGATGGCCTTGGCCACCAGATAGGCGGCGCCGCCGACGGCCATCAGATAGACAGCCTGGTGCTGCTTAATGCTCTCGACCGTCTTGGGGCCTCGCTCGGATTTGCCGATCATGCCGATGAGGCCGGTTTCTCCCAGCATCATGTCGGTGAACTTGTCCATCCGGGTTGAGGTAGTCGGGCCGGCCGGGCCGACCACTTCGTCACGCACGGCATCGACCGGGCCGACGTAATAGATGAAGCGGTTGGTGAAGTCGACCCCTTCCGGCAGCCCCTCACCTTTTTTCAGCATGTCGGCAATGCGTTTGTGAGCGGCATCGCGACCGGTCAGGATCTTGCCGGAGAGCAGCACGGTATCCCCGCTCTTCCAGCTGGCAAGCTCTGCCTTGGTGATGCCGTCGACATTGACACGGCGCACGTTGCCGCCAGCCGAGCGGGTGATCTCCGGCCAATCTTCCAGCTTCGGCGGAGTCAGCTCGGCCGGGCCGGAGCCATCCAGTTCGAAGTGCACGTGACGGGTCGCCGCGCAGTTGGGGATCATCACCACCGGCTTGGAGGCAGCGTGGGTCGGCGCAGATTTCACCTTCACATCCAGCACGGTAGTGAGACCGCCGAGGCCCTGGGCACCGATCCCCAGCTTGTTGACCTTGTCGTAGAGCTCGACCCGCAGCTTCTCTTCGGTGGTCTCCGGACCACGGGCGATCAGCTCCTGGATGTCGATATGCTCCATCAGGGCCTCTTTGGCCAGTACGGCCGCCTTCTCGGCAGTACCGCCGATGCCGATCCCCAGCATGCCCGGTGGACACCAGCCGGCGCCCATGGTCGGTACGGTTTTTAGCACCCACTCCACCACGTCGTCGGAGGGGTTGAGCATCACCATCTTGGACTTGTTCTCGGAGCCGCCGCCCTTGGCCGCGATGCTCACTTCCACCTTGTCACCCGGGATCATGTCGATGTGCACCACGGCCGGGGCATTGTCCTTGGTGTTCTTGCGACTGCCGGCGGGGTCGGCCAGCACGGAGGCGCGAAGCGGGTTGTCCGGATTGGTGTAGGCACGGCGGGTGCCCTCGTCCACCATCTCCTGCACCGTCATGTCGCTGTCCCACTGCACCTGCATGCCGATCTTGACGAAGCAGGTGACGATGCCGGTATCCTGACACAGGGGGCGATGCCCTTCGGCGGACATGCGGGAGTTGATCAGGATCTGGGCCAAGGCATCCTTGGCGGCCGGGTTGATCTCGCGGTCATAGGCTGCCTTGGCGGCCTGCACGAAATCGAGGGGGTGGTAGTAGGAGATGTACTGCAGGGCGTCGGCGATGGAATCGATAAAATCCTGTTTTTTAATGATGCTCATATCATCCTCACTGGTCCTTGTCTCCGGCGCGATGCAGAGCAAGGGCTTCCATATGAGCCGTGCTTCGGTGGGGTGGTGCCAGGCGGCTTGCCTGTCGGCCCGATAAGACAACGGCGTGTTTTTTCTAAAAATTCCGGCGGCTATGATACGCTTGCCACCCCCGTACCGGCTAGGGAGCAGGCTGTAAACTGTTGCCTGTGTAACAAAAAATGAAACCAACGCTGCATATCCACCATTTTGATCACCAGACGGCGCTCCATGCCCTGTTCGCACGCCTTCATCATCTGCCCTGGGCCATGTTGCTGGAATCCGCCGGCCCGCTGGGCGCGGACAACCGCTTCGACATCATCACCGCCGATCCGCTGGCCACTTTGCAGACCGAGGGAACGCTGACCCGCATCGCACAGGGAGATCAGCACGAATCCCATGAAGATGATCCGTTGACGCTGCTGGCCCAACGCCAGCACGCGCTGCTGGGAGAGGTCATCAGTCAAGCGACCCCCCTGCCCTTCATCGGCGGTGCTCTCGGCCTGTTTGGCTATGATCTGGGCCGCCGTTTCGAGCGTCTGCCGAGCCTGGCCGCCCGTGACGTGACCATCCCGGACATGGCAGTCGGCATCTATGACTGGGCCCTGCTGCGGGACGTGGCAACGGGCCAGTGGCAGCTGGTGCACTGGGGCGATGAGGCCGGCCTTGCCCGCCGCCTGCAGTGGCTCAAGGCGCAGCAGGCAACCGTCACTGAGCCCTTTGCCTTGCAGGGAAAATGGCAGAGCAACATGAGCCGCGCGCAATACGGTGACAAATTTGCCAAGGTCCAGGCCTATCTGGCCGCCGGGGACTGCTATCAGATCAACCTGACCCAGCGCTTCAGCGCGCCCTATCGGGGCGACGAGTGGCAGGCCTATCAGGCGCTGTCACAAGCCAACCGCGCCCCCTTCTCGGCCTTCCTGCGCTTGCCGCAGGGCGCCATATTGAGCCTCTCCCCCGAGCGTTTCCTGTTGCTCGACCAGCGCCATATCGAGACCAAGCCCATCAAGGGCACCCGTCCGCGACTGGCCGACCCAGCGCTGGATCAGGCCAGTGCCCTGGAGCTGGCTAGCGCCGACAAGGACAGATCGGAAAATCTGATGATCGTGGATCTGCTGCGCAATGACATCGGCCGGGTGAGTCGGCCCGGCTCGGTCAGCGTGCCCAGCCTGTTTGCGGTAGAGTCCTTTCCGGCAGTGCATCACCTGGTGTCCACCATCCACGGCGAGCTGGACGCCCAGTGGCAGGCAGTGGATCTCCTGCGCGCCTGTTTCCCCGGCGGCTCCATCACCGGCGCCCCCAAGATCCGGGCCATGGAGATCATCGAAGAGCTGGAGCCCCAGCGGCGCAACGCCTACTGCGGCAGCATCGGCTATCTGAGCCAGCATGGCCGGATGGATACCAGCATCTGCATCCGCACCCTGATCGCCGCACAGGGCCAGCTCCACTGCTGGGCCGGTGGCGGCGTCATTGCCGACTCCGAGGTGGACGACGAATATCAGGAAACCTATGACAAGGTGGCCCGCATTCTGCCGCTGCTGGACACACTACGTTGAAAACCTGACAAAATGGATCACAGCAACTGGAGCGAAGAAGAATCGAGATGGACCGTGCCGAACTGCTGACCCGCTTTTTATTGCAACGCCCCGCCCCCGCCCACCGGCTGACGGTGGCCGGGCTCAAGCCCGCCGCCGTGCTGCTGCCGCTGGTCGAGCGGGCCGACGGTCTGCAACTGCTGCTGACCCGGCGCAGCCCGCACCTGCGCCACCACGCAGGGCAGATAAGCTTCCCCGGTGGCAGACAGGATCCGGACGACCGGGACCTGATCCACACGGCGCTGCGGGAAACCCAGGAAGAGCTCGGCATCGTCCCTGCCCAGATAGAGGTGCTGGGTACCCTCACGCCCCTCAACACCGTCTCCCAATACGACGTGCTGCCGGTGCTGGGGCTGGTCACGGCCGACTATCAGCTCACCTTGAGCCGGGACGAGGTCGACCAGGCTTTCGAAGTGCCGCTCAACCACCTGCTGGATCCACGCCACCATATCGCGCTCACCATCCCCAGAGCCGATCACCTGCACACCATCTACTGGATCCCCTGGCAACACCATTTCATCTGGGGCGCCACCGCCAGCATGATCCGCCAACTCTATCGGCAACTTGCCATATAACATTTTGCCTACAAAAGGTTGTGCAACATTCGCGCATTAACATTAAACTAACGTAGGTTTTTATAAAAAATAATTGATTAATTCTTCTTTCGATCACATTTCCACAAAAGAATGCGGGTTTGAGCCCCATAAAGGTGAATTTGATCAACATTTTTGATTAAAAAAACCGTATCCTTGCGCCGATTCAATAAAAACCACAATTCGGGGTGAGACACATGTCTAATACTGTCACCGGCGCACAGGACGTTGCGACCTCACAGGAGCAAGGAACCCGCTCCATCCAATCGCGTGGTTGGACCAAACAAGACACCAGCTGGGTGATCAGCCTGTTCGGCACCGCCGTCGGCGCCGGCATTCTGTTTTTGCCCATCAACGCCGGCATGGGTGGCTTCTGGCCACTGGTGGTGATGGCGCTGCTGGTCGGCCCCATGACCTACCTGGCCCACCGCGGCCTCGCCCGCTTCGTACTCTCCTCCAGCAGACCCGATGCCGACATCACGGAAGTGGTGGAAGAGCACTTCGGCGTGGGTGCCGGCAAATTGATCACCCTGCTCTACTTCTTCGCCATCTACCCCATAGTGCTGATCTACGGGGTGGGCATCACCAACACGGTTGAGAGCTTCATGGTCAACCAGTTGCAGATGACGGCGCCCCCGCGCTGGATCCTCTCCATCGTGCTGATCATGGGCATGATGTCGGTGATGCTGGCCGGTGAAAAACTGATGCTGAAGGTGACCGAGTTCCTGGTCTACCCGCTCATCGCCATCCTGGTGGGGATCTCCTTCTATCTCATCCCGGACTGGACCGGCGCGGCCCTCTCCCAGATGCCGTCCGGCAAGGACTTTGCCATCACCCTGTGGCTGACCATTCCGGTGCTGGTGTTCTCTTTCAACCACAGCCCGGCCATCTCCAGCTTCTCGCTGGCCCAGCGTCGCGATCACGGCGAACACGCGGTCGAGAAATCTGACGCCATCCTCAAGCGTACCGCCACCATCCTGCTCGGTTTCGTGATGTTCTTCGTCTTCTCCTGCGTGATGAGCCTGACCCCGGCGCAGCTGGCAGAAGCCAAGTCCCAGAACATCGCCGTGCTCTCCTACCTGGCCAACCAGCACGCCAGCCCCATCATCTCCTACTTCGGCCCGTTGGTGGCGTTCGTGGCCATCGTCTCCTCCTTCTTCGGCCACTACCTGGGTGCCCGCGAAGGCCTGAAGGGGATGATCGTCCAGAACCTGCGCAAGTCCGGCAAGGAGCCGAACCACAAGAAGGTCGAGATGTTCATCATCGCCTTCTTCATCCTGACCCTGTGGGGCACCGCGGTGATCAACCCCTCCATCCTCGGCATGATCGAGTCGATGGGCGGCCCCATCATCGCCACCATCCTGTTCATCATGCCGATGTACGCCATCAAGCGCGTGCCGGCCATGGCGAAGTATCAGGGCCATATCAGCAACGTCTTCGTGGCTGTGATGGGGATGACGGCCATCTCCGCCATCCTCTACCAACTGCTCGGCTGACACTCGGCCATACCAGCAACAATGCCAGCCGGGTAACCGGCTGGCATTTTTTTATGGTGCCAACAGCAGCCGATGATGGCTCTCCGGCAGGCGAGCATGCACAGGCATGTTGGCCGATGCGCCACTCGCATAACATCGTCCAAGCTCCCCATCCCGACGATTCCCCCTTTTCTCTCGTCATCCTCCCTTCAACGGCAACCGACAATGGCTGACCCATGGCCCATGCAGCCTTATACAAGCCGGTGCCACACAGCCTGCCTGGCAAGGCGTTCCTCCGGGCTCTTGATGCGCCCACTGCATCAACTTCATCCGGCCCCCTCATCTCCTGCAGATGCGGACCGGACCAGCCCCCAGACCGCCAGACAATAAAAAACGCCCTCGAATGAGGGCGTTTTCAGTGCGGTGAAGGCTGTACTATCAGGCTTCGCTGTTGGGCACCGGCGCGGCATCCAGCAGGGTTTCATCTTCGGCCATGCAGGCCGCGGCGGTAAACAGCACGTCGGTGGAGCTGTTGAGGGCAGTCTCTGCAGAATCCTGCAGTACCCCGATGATGAAGCCCACGGCGACCACCTGCATGGCGATGTCGTTGCTGATGCCAAACAGGCTGCACGCCAGCGGGATCAGCAGCAGGGAGCCGCCGGCCACGCCGGACGCGCCGCAGGCACTGATGGTGGCGACCACGGAGAGCAGAATGGCGGTCGCCAGATCCACTTCCATCCCCAGGGTGTGTACCGCCGCCATGGAGAGCACGGTGATGGTGATGGCGGCACCGGCCATGTTGATGGTGGCACCCAGCGGGATGGAGACCGCATAGGTGTCTTCCGGCAGGCGCAGCTTCTCGGCCAGCGCCATGTTGACCGGGATGTTGGCGGCGGAGCTGCGGGTAAAGAAGGCGGTCACGCCGCTCTCTTTCAGGCAGGTCAGCACCAGTGGATAGGGGTTGCGCTTGATCTTCCAGAACACGATCAGCGGGTTGACCACGAAGGCGATGAACAGCATGCAGCCGATCAACACCACCAGCAGTTGGGCATAGCCGAACAGGGCGTCAAAACCGGTCTCCGCCAGGGTGGAGGCAACCAGGCCCAGAATACCGAGCGGCGCGCAGCGGATCACCGCTTTCACGATGGTGGAGACGCCGTGGGACAGGTCGGTGATCACCGCCTTGGTCCCCTCGCTGGCGTGGCGCATGGCGATGCCAAGGCCGATGGCCCAGGCCAGAATGCCGATGTAGTTGGCATCCAGCAGCGCCTTGACTGGGTTGGTCACCACGTTGAACAACAGGGTCTGCAGTACCTCGGTGATGCCGCCCGGCGGGGTGATCTCGGCACTGTTGGCCACCAGATGCAGGTTGGAGGGGAACAGGAAGCTGGCCACGACGGCGACCGCAGCAGCCAGGAAGGTACCCAGCAGATAGAGCAGCAGGATCGGTTTCATGTTGGTCTTCTGGCCCTGCTTGTGGCCGATGATCGCCGCCATGACCAGTACAAAGACCAGCAGCGGGGCGACCGCCTTCAGGGCGCCGACGAACAGGCTGCCGAGCAGACCCGCCGTTTTGGCCCATTCCGGCATGAACATGGCAAGGAGGATACCGAAGACCAGACCGACCAGGATCTGGCTAACCAGGCTGGTACTGTTGACCAGTCTTACGAGGGGGTGTTGTTGTGTCATCAAATAGTCCCTGAGCACCGAAGTGCGTGAATCATTAGTCCTGTTGGCAACCGCTACGCCAGGCGACACCCATGTCACGGCTGGCGTCATCTGTCCCGGCAAGCCTTCTGTTGAGCCTGTCCGGTAACACACGGGAT
Source organism: Aeromonas sp. V90_14 (assembly GCF_029967615.1). NCBI lineage: Bacteria > Pseudomonadati > Pseudomonadota > Gammaproteobacteria > Aeromonadales > Aeromonadaceae > Aeromonas > Aeromonas sp. V90_14. The sequence goes on from NZ_JASCAS010000044.1 coordinate 48,727, forward strand.
TGCGGACAAGGAATATCCCATCTGCAACCGCTTTTTTCCATATAATCACTGAAAAATATCCGGTTTACCTCACAAAAAAACCACAACAATGCGATAACACAATATCAACAGCATTCAAATGGATGCCGTTTTCCCTCGCTTGGCCATCCAGACACTCCCCGGCGGTGGTATCATGACGGTTTTTGCGCTGGAGCCCTGCCATGATCTCATCCCTGTTGACCCGTCACTTCGGCTTCGATCGGTTAAGACCGGGACAGGAGGCGGTGATCAGCCGATTACTGGCCGGCCAGAGTGCCGCCGCCATCTTTCCCACCGGCTCCGGCAAGTCCCTCTGTTATCAGTTGCCGGCGCTTGCCCTGCCCCATCTGACCCTGGTGATTTCGCCGCTGATCGCGCTGATGCACGATCAGCTCGCCTTCCTTCGCAGCAAGGGGATCGCCGCCGCCACCCTCGACTCGAGCCTGACGCCGGAGGAGAGCCGCCGGGTGATGCAGCAGGCCAGCGATGGCCAGCTCAAGATCCTGATGATCTCGGTGGAGCGGCTCAAGAACGAACGCTTTCGCCGTTTCATCCAGCAGGTGCCGCTGTCGATGCTGGTGGTGGACGAGGCCCACTGCATTTCGGAGTGGGGCCACAACTTTCGCCCCGACTATCTCAAGCTGCCGGATTACCGCCGTGAATTGCAGATCCCGCAGGTGTTGCTGCTGACGGCCACCGCCACCCCGGCAGTCATGGCCGACATGCAGGCCAAATTCGAGATCGAGGATGAGGGACTCATCGTCACCGGTTTTTATCGCGCCAACCTGGACTTGGCCGTGGTACCGCTGCCTGACGAGGCTCGAGATGGCTGGCTGCATGCCGAACTGGTTCGTGACCCCACCGCGCCGACCATCATCTATGTCACCCTGCAGCACACCGCAGAGCAGTGCGCCTCCCGCTTGCAACAAGCCGGGATCAGGGCGAGCGCCTATCACGCCGGGCTCGATGCCACCCTGCGCAGCCAGATCCAGCACGACTTCATGGCCGGCAAGCTGGACTGCATCGTGGCGACCATCGCCTTCGGCATGGGGATCGACAAGGCCGACATTCGCCGGGTGATCCATTACGATCTGCCCAAATCCATCGAAAACTACAGTCAGGAGATAGGCCGCGCCGGCCGGGATGGTCTGCCTTCCCGCTGCATGGTACTGGCCAATCGCAGCCAGTTGCCGGTGCTGGAAAACTTCGTCTATGGCGACACTCCGGACAGAGCGGCCATCGTCACCTTGCTCGAGATCCTGCAGCAAAGCGGCAGTGAGTGGGAATTTGGCTTGCTGCGCCTCTCCAACGACACCAATATCCGCCAGCTGCCGCTCAAGACCCTGCTGGTCTACCTGGAGATGGCGGGCATCATAGCGCCGGCCTACAGCTATTTTGCCGAATACCGCTTCAAGTTCGTGCTGGACAAAGCCGACATCCTGGCCCGGTTCAATCCGGCACGACGCCAGTTTCTGGAGCAAGTATTCGCCAGTGCCCCGCAGGCGCGCAGCTGGTGCACCATGGACTTCGAGGCGCTCTGGCAGGGTTATCAGGGAGAACGGTCGCGGGCCGCTGCCGCGCTGGATTATCTGCAGCAGCAAGGCTGGATTGAGCTGGAGAGCAAGCAGATGACCGAGGTCTATCGGGTGCAACAACAAGATCTGGACATAGCACCGCTGGCCGATCAGCTGCACGGGCTGTTTGAAAAGAAAGAACAAAGCGAGCTGGCGCGTCTGCAGGCATTGCTGGGTTTCTTTACCTCCAGCAGTTGCCTGAGTCATGAGCTGGCCCGCTACTTTGCCGATCAGGCCGCGCCCACCCATTGCGGGCACTGCTCGGTCTGTCGGGGAGAGGTGGCGCAGCTTCCCTCCTTACCCAGCCGGACACTCCCCAATGAACAGGGGCTCAGAGCCTGGTGCGATCCACTGGTGGCCCTGTGTCACAGTCGGGATCCCCGCATCCTGACGCGTTTCCTGTGTGGCATCACCACCCCGCTCACCACCCGGCTCAAGGCCAGAAGCCTGGCTGGATTCGGCCAGCTGGCGTCCCACCCCTTTGCCGATGTGCTGGCGGCCGTATCCCGCATTTATGCCGCTCACCAACAGGGATAAACGACTTAAACATCGTGTAGAGCCCCAAAAAAATAAGACCCTCGCATCTGCGAGGGTCAAGCCAACGGAAACGTGCTTAAACAGAGCTTTGTATCAGCAACCAGCCACTCTCTTGCTAAAGCGCTGACTGCCTGACACAGGGCCAATCTAGAGCAGTCGCAATGTAGCGTCAATGTAAAAATTAGAGCTAAAACACCAAACAAAACACCTTCCGTGCACGTAAACGTAACACCGGTTCGTCTCGTCTACACCCTGCCCCTTGCCCCGTCTGTGCTGCAGCCAGTCTCCCAAATAAACGCGATGTCATTTCCATTTTCTGACAAACATTTATTTTTTATGTCTTTGACATTTACCTCACTATCGTGGCAAAAATAATTTAACAGTCAGTAACATAGGTGTGTCACTGATTGCGCCTTCCCGCATTGGGTCGGGAAGTACCCTTGCAAATTTAAACCAATAGTTGGTGATGGATTACTGGGGGCTGTTGACTAGGCTTAATGAGGTAAACAGAACAAAAGTAGTGATCCACTCTTTTCAGGGTAAGCGACTATAACGAGGGCAAAGTTATGGGCATCTTCGAGCATTATCAACAGCGATATGAGAAAGCCAGGGAAGAGGAATACACCATCCAGGAATTTCTGGATATGTGTAAGCAGGACAAATCCTGCTACGCCTCCGCCGCCGAGCGTTTGCTGGTCGCCATCGGTGAACCGGAAATGATCGACACCTCGGTCAACCCCAGACTCAGTCGCCTTTTCTCCAACCGCGTCGTGGCACGCTATCCCGCCTTCAAAGATTTCTACGGCATGGAAGAGGCCATCGAACAGATTGTCTCCTATCTCAAGCACTCAGCTCAGGGCCTGGAAGAGAAGAAGCAGATCCTCTATCTGCTGGGGCCGGTTGGCGGTGGTAAATCCTCGCTGGCAGAGAAGCTCAAATCCCTGATGCAAAAAGTGCCTGTCTATCGCATCAAGGGTTCACCGGTCAACGACCACCCCTTCTGCCTGTTCGACATCGAAGAAGATGGCGAAATTCTGGAGAAGGAGTACGGCATTCCGCGCCGTTATCTGCGCCCCATCATGTCCCCCTGGGTCGCCAAACGACTGCACGAGTTTGGTGGCGACATCACCAAGTTCAAGGTGGAGAAGGTCAATCCCTCCATCCTCGACCAGATCGCCATCGCCAAGACCGAACCGGGCGATGACAACAACCAGGACATCTCCTCTCTGGTCGGCAAGGTGGATATCCGCATGCTGGAGCACTTTGCCCAGGATGATGCCGACGCTTACTCCTACTCGGGCGCGCTGTGCAAGGCCAACCAGGGGATCATGGAGTTCGTCGAGATGTTCAAGGCGCCCATCAAGGTGCTGCACCCGCTGCTGACCGCCACCCAGGAGGGCAACTACAACGGGACCGAGGGGCTCTCCGCCCTGCCCTTCGACGGCATCCTGCTGGCCCACTCCAACGAATCCGAGTGGCAGCAGTTCCGCAACAACAAGAACAACGAGGCTTTCCTCGACCGGGTCTACATCGTCAAGGTGCCTTACTGCCTGCGCGTGTCGGAAGAGGTGAAGATCTACGAGAAGCTGCTGGTCAACAGCGAACTGACCGATGCCAAGTGCGCCCCGGGCACCCTTGAACTGCTGGGCCAGTTCTCCGTGCTGTCACGCCTCAAGGAGCCGGAAAACTCGAGCCTCTACTCCAAGATGCGGGTCTATGATGGCGAGAGCCTCAAAGACACGGATCCCAAGGCGAAGAGCTATCAGGAGTATCGCGACTACGCCGGGGTGGATGAAGGGATGAATGGCCTGTCGACCCGCTTCGCGTTCAAGATCCTCTCCCGCGTCTTCAACTTCGACCACGCGGAAGTGGCAGCCAACCCGGTGCACCTCTTCTATGTGCTGGAGCAGCAGATCGAGCGCGAGCAGTTCCCGCAAGAGCTGCATGATCGCTACCTTGAGTTCATCAAGGGCTATCTGACTCCACGTTATGTTGAGTTCATCGGCAAAGAGATCCAGACCGCCTACCTCGAGTCCTACTCCGAGTACGGTCAGAACATCTTCGACCGCTACGTCACCTACGCCGATTTCTGGATCCAGGATCAGGAGTACCGTGACCCTGAGACCGGCCAGCTGTTTGACCGCGCGTCGCTCAACAGCGAGCTGGAGAAGATTGAGAAACCCGCCGGGATCAGCAACCCGAAAGATTTCCGCAACGAAATCGTCAACTTCGTGCTGCGTGCCCGGGCCAACAATGCAGGCCGTAACCCCAACTGGACCAGTTACGAGAAGCTGCGCACCGTGATCGAGAAAAAGATGTTTTCCAACACGGAAGAGCTGCTGCCGGTTATCTCCTTCAACAGCAAAACCTCAGCCGAGGAGCAGAAGAAGCACGATAACTTTGTCGAACGGATGATGGAGAAAGGCTACACCCGCAAACAGGTGCGACTGCTCTCCGAATGGTATCTCAGGGTACGCAAGTCATCCTGACCCTGACTGTTCAAGGGGGAGTTATGGCGCATTTTATCGACCGCAGGCTCAACGGCAAAAACAAAAGCGCTGTCAATCGGCAGCGCTTCATCCGCCGCTACAAGAAGCAGATCAAACAAGCGGTCTCTGATGCTGTCTCCAAGCGCAGCATTCAGGACGTAGACACAGGCGAGAGCATCAGCATCCCGACCAAGGATATCGGCGAGCCCCATTTCCATCAGGGGCAAGGCGGCAAACGGGAGATGGTGCATCCCGGCAATGACCAGTTCGTCTCCGGCGACAAGATTGACCGCCCCAAGGGAGGAGGTGGCGGTCAAGGCTCTGGCGAAGGGCAGGCTTCCAATCAGGGAGAAGGGGCGGATGACTTCGTCTTCCAGATCTCCAAGGATGAGTATCTCGATCTGCTGTTTGAAGATCTCGAGCTGCCTCGGCTGCAGAAAACCCAGCTCAACCAGCTGATGGAAGTCAAAACCTACCGGGCGGGCTACACCTCCAACGGGGTGCCGGCCAACATCAACGTGGTGCGTTCGCTGCAAAATTCGCTGGCCCGTCGGATGGCCCTGCAGGCCGGCAAGAAGCGCCAGCTGCATGAGCTGGAAGATAGGCTGGCCCTGCTGGCGGCAGATCCCAACGAACATTTTGCCGAAATAGCCCAGCTCGAGAAGGAGATCAGGGAGCTGAAAAGACGGATCGACGCTGTCCCGTTCATCGACACCTTCGATCTCAAATTCAACAACTTCGTCAAGCGGCCCGTCCCCTCCAGCCAGGCGGTGATGTTCTGCTTGATGGACGTGTCGGGCTCCATGGATCAGGCCACCAAGGAGATGGCCAAGCGCTTCTACATCCTGCTCTATCTGTTCCTGAGCCGGACCTACAAAAACGTCGAGGTGGTCTATATCCGCCACCATACCCAGGCCAAGGAGGTGGACGAGCATGAGTTCTTCTACTCCCAGGAAACCGGCGGCACCATCGTCTCCAGCGCCCTCAAGATGATGAACGACATCATCAACGAGCGTTATCCTGCCCATCAGTGGAACATCTATGCGGCGCAAGCCTCGGATGGCGACAACTGGGCCGACGACTCGCCACAGTGCAGGGAGATCCTGGCGCGGGACATCATGCCGCGCGTGCGGTACTACTCCTATATCGAGATCACCACCCGTGCCCACCAGACGCTGTGGCACGAATATGAATCGGTCGCCAGCGAGTTCCCCCACTTCGCGATGGAACACATACGCAAGGTAGAGGATATCTATCCGGTATTCCGGGAGCTGTTCAAGAAGCAAGCGGCGTGAGGGAGGTCATATGGTAGAAACCGCAAGAAAAGTCGCACCGCTGGACGATGGCCCGGACTGGAACTTCGACCTGCTGGACATTTACCATCAGGAGATAGCCCGGGTCGCCAAGTTCTATCGACTGGATACCTACCCCAACCAGATCGAGGTGATCACGGCAGAGCAGATGATGGATGCCTACTCCAGCGTCGGCATGCCCATCGGTTATCAGCACTGGTCATTCGGCAAGCGCTTCATTCACACCGAGCGCAACTACAAACGTGGCCAGATGGGGCTGGCCTACGAGATCGTCATCAATTCGGATCCCTGCATCGCCTATCTGATGGAGGAGAACACCATGCCGATGCAGGCACTGGTGATGGCCCACGCCTGCTACGGCCACAACTCCTTCTTCAAGAACAACTATCTGTTCAAGACCTGGACCGATGCTTCCTCCATCATCGACTATCTGCTGTTCGCCAAGAACTACATCACCGAGTGTGAAGAGAAACACGGCATCGATGCGGTGGAAAAGCTGCTCGACTCCTGCCATGCCTTGATGAACTTCGGGGTGGATCGCTACAAGCGGCCCCAGAAGATCTCGCTGGCCGAAGAGAAGCGGCGCCAGAAGGCACGGGAAGACTATCTGCAGACCCAGGTCAACGAGCTGTGGCGAACCCTGCCCAAACAGCACAAGGCCTCCGGGGTGGAAGACAGACGCTACCCGGCTGAGCCACAGGAGAATATTCTTTACTTCATCGAAAAGAATGCTCCTCTGCTAGAGCCCTGGCAGCGCGAAATAGTGCGTATCGTGCGCAAGATCAGCCAGTACTTCTATCCGCAAAAGCAGACCCAGGTGATGAACGAAGGGTGGGCCACCTTCTGGCACTACACCATCCTCAATCACCTTTATGACGAGGGCAAGATCAGCGATCGCTTCATGATTGAGGTGCTGCACAGCCACACCAACGTGGTCTACCAGCCCCCCTACAACAGCCGCTACTACTCGGGGATCAACCCCTACGCCCTCGGCTTTGCCATGTTTACCGACCTGCGCCGTATCTGCGAGAACCCGACCGAGGAGGACAGATACTGGTTCCCCGATTATGCCGGCAGCAACTGGGTCGATACCCTGCATTTCGCCATGCAGAACTTCAAGGATGAGAGCTTCATCAGCCAGTTCCTCAGCCCCAAGGTCATGCGCGACATGAAGCTGTTCGCCATTGATGACGACGATCTGAAGAACTATCTCAAGGTCTCGGCCATCCATAATGACGAGGGCTACCGCCAGGTGCGCAACACCCTGTCGGCTCAATACAATCTGAGCAACCTGGAGCCCAACATCCAGGTATTCAATGTGGCAGTGAAGGGCGATCGCTCGCTGACGCTGCGCTACGTGCCGCACAACCGGATCCCGCTGGGTGACTCCCGGCACGAGGTGCTCAAGCATCTGCACCAGTTGTGGGGGTTCGATGTGGTGCTGGAACAGGACAACGGTGAACTTCCTGCCGATATCATCGGGCGTTGCCCGGAGAAAAAACCGGCTTGAGCAAGCAGCTCATCCACCATAAAAAAACGCGCCATTTGGCGCGTTTTTCTTGCATCAGAATCCGATTAGTTGTCGCACAGATTGCTCGGCATGTCCTGACGCAGACGGGTCCACAACTTGCCTGACTCGATGCCGTACTGGCGTACCGTCATGAACACGGCTTCGTGATTCTTGGTCTCGGCCAGGTTCAGCAAGGTCTTGTAATAGGCATCGGCTGCTTCACGGGCCTGCTTGTCGGAAAAATAGTAACGTCCAACCCGGCTGTACAGCCCCTTGAAGCCGTTGAGGATCAGGGCATAAATCGGGTTGCCTGAGGCAAAGGAGAGCTGGTGGTGCAGGCGATAATCAAACTCGGCATACGCTTCCGGGGAGTTCTCTACCGCGTCGGCACCGCGCAGGATCTCGGCGGCTTGCTCCGGATTGTTGCGGATCGCGCCACGAATGAAGATGGTGCAGATGTTGGTGCGCGCCGACAGCAGCTGGGCTACCAGATCCGGCACCTTGTCCTGATCCAGCTTGGCCAGGGTCTCCAGAATGTTGAGACCAGAGGTTTCCCAGAAGTTGTTCACCTTGGTCGGTTTACCATGCTGGATGGTGAGCCAGCCATCACGGGCCAGACGCTGCAGCACTTCACGCAAGGTGGTTCGAGTCACACCAATCAGCTCGGACAGCTCACGCTCGGCCGGCAAGATGGATCCTGGAGGAAAGCGATTGTTCCAGATGGACTCGATGATATATTCCTCGGCAAACCCTGCAGGGCTCTGCGCTTTTATGACCATGTAGTGACTCTGTTGTAGTACGTAAAAAGGCTCACGAATAATAGCAAAGCAGGGAGGGCTGGCAAGCAGAAGGTCGGTCCTCTGCTCACATAAGCAGGCCATTTTGTTAAAAATATGTATTGATTCCTGCAATGGGTGTCAGCCAACCCCATCGATTGGCGATAAAACGGCCAATCTCGTGGGCAAGGCCGACTATGTTATTTATAGTTAATGCTCTTTTTGATTAAAATCATGAGGAATCAATCTGATAAGGGACAACATCCGGATGTTCTGGTCGAGCCTGTCTTGACTGCATAGACGCAGATACCAACCACAACACAGAGACTCATTATTATGCCAATCAGCTTAGGGCAAGCCTTTGCCAGGAACTTTCTGGGCAATGCGCCCCAGTGGTACAAGGCCGCTATTCTTCTATTTCTGCTGATCAACCCGATCGCCTTTTACCTCGATCCCTTCATCGCCGGCTGGCTGCTGGTCATCGAGTTCATCTTCACGCTGGCCATGGCGCTCAAGTGCTATCCGCTGCAACCCGGCGGTCTGCTGGCCATCGAGGCGGTGCTGATCGGCATGACCTCGGCCGAGCAGGTAAAACATGAGCTGGTGGCCAATATCGAGGTACTGCTGCTGCTGGTCTTCATGGTGGCCGGCATCTATTTCATGAAGCAGCTGCTGCTCTATGTGTTTACCAAGCTGCTGATCCGGATCCACTCCAAGACCCTGCTTTCATTGGCATTTTGTCTGGTCTCCGCCTTCTTGTCGGCCTTCCTCGACGCCCTCACCGTGATCGCCGTGGTGATCAGCGTCGCCACCGGCTTCTACGCCATCTATCACAAGGTCTCCTCCGGCAAGGAGTTCGGCAACCCGCACGATCACACCGATGATGACGCCGTCAATGAACTCAATCGCCAACATCTGGACGACTTTCGCGCCTTCCTGCGCAGCCTGATGATGCATGCCGCGATCGGTACCGCCCTCGGCGGTGTCTGCACCCTGGTAGGAGAACCGCAGAACCTGATCATCGGCGAGCAGGCGGGCTGGAACTTCGGCGAGTTTGCCATTCGCATGTCTCCGGTCACGGTACCGGTATTCATCTGCGGTCTGCTCACCTGTGTTCTGGTCGAAAAGTGCCGCTGGTTTGGCTATGGTGCCAAGCTGCCGGACGCGGTACGCCGCATCATGGAGGATTACAACCGCTATGAAGAGGCCGGACGTACCGCCCAGGACAAGGCCAAGCTCATCGTGCAAGCAGCGATCGCCCTCTGGCTGATCCTGGGGCTGGCCATGCACCTGGCGGCGGTGGGCCTCATCGGCCTGTCGGTCATCGTGCTGGCCACCTCGCTCACCGGCATCACCGAAGAGCACTCCCTCGGCAAGGCATTCCAGGAGGCACTGCCCTTTACCGCCCTGCTGGCCGTCTTCTTCAGCGTGGTCGCCGTCATCATCGATCAGCAGCTGTTCAAGCCGGTGATCCAGTGGGTGCTGGCCGCCGAGCCGGACGCCCAGCTCGCGCTCTTCTATCTGGCCAACGGCCTGCTCTCCATGGTCAGTGACAATGTCTTCGTCGGTACCGTCTACATCAACGAGGTGAAGACGGCGCTGCTCAACAACGCCATCAGCCGCGAACAGTTCGAACTGCTGGCCGTGGCCATCAACACCGGGACCAATCTGCCGTCGGTGGCCACTCCCAATGGCCAGGCCGCCTTCCTGTTCATGCTGACCTCGGCGCTGGCACCGCTGCTGCGCCTCTCCTACGGGCGCATGGTGTGGATGGCGCTGCCCTATACCCTGGTGCTGGGACTGGTGGGTTTCTTCTCGGTAGAGATACTGCTCGGGCCGCTCACCGACTGGTTCTATCAGGCTGGCTGGTTGGTGCTCGACAACGTCACGCCGACGGCGCTGCCCGCCCTGCATTGATGCCATAAGGGCCCATGCGGGCCCTTTCCTTTTGGCCCCTGCTCTGCTCTAATTCAGCCACTGTTTTTTCTGTGAGATCAACCAGATGATAGAGTTTCTGCGCCGTATTGCCGCCCATCGCCTGGCCTGGAGTCTGCTTGCAGCCTCTGCCCTGTTCCTCGAGTTGAGCGCCCTCTTCTTCCAGCATGTGCTGGGCCTGCATCCCTGCGTCATGTGCGTCTATGAGCGGATCGCCACGCTGGGAGTCCTCACCGCAGGGCTGCTCGGCATGGTGGCACCGCAGAAATGGTACGTGCGCTGGAGCGCTCTGCTGTTGTGGGGCTCCAGTGCCTTCTGGGGCCTGAAACTGGCGCTCAAGCATGTGGATTATCAGGTCAATCCCTCCCCCTTCAACGTCTGCGAAGGCTTTGTCGACTTCCCGAGCTGGGCGCCGCTGGATCAGTGGATCCCCTGGATGTTCTACCCGGATGGCGATTGCAGCGAGGTCACCTGGCAGTTCCTGAGCTTCTCCATGCCTCAGTGGCTGGTGGCCATCTTCGCCGCCTACCTGCTGGTGTTCGTTGTGGTGGCCATCGGCAATCTGGTCAAGGGTCGCTGCTGCAGCTAAGCCCGATAGCAGTATAAAAAAGAAGGGAGCCGGTGGCTCCCTTCTTTTTTATGTCATTCGGCTTCATCAGCCAGGCAGCAGGGTGCTCAGGAAGCCGCCTTGCTGGCGTTCATTCTGGCCTTCACCATGCCGATCACCATGGGCAGCAGCGAAATGCCGATGATGCCGAAGATGAGCAGGGTAAAGTTCTGACGCACCACCGGCAGATTGCCAAAGAAGTGACCGGCATAGACGAATGAAAGGACCCACAACAGACCGCCCACCAGATTGAACGCCAGGAAGCGCGGGTAGGTCATGGCGCCCATGCCCGCCACGAAGGGCGCGAAGGTGCGCACGATGGGCAGGAAGCGGGTGATGATGATGGTCTTGCCGCCATGCTTGGCGTAGAAGGCATGGGTCTTGTCCAGGTAATCCCGCCGGAAGATCTTGGAGTCAGGATTGCGGAACAGCTGCTCGCCGAAGAAGTGACCTATGGTGTAGTTCACCACGTTGCCGAGTACCGCGGCGATGATCAGCACGGCGGCCAGGGTATGCACATCCAGCACGCTGCCCACGGTGAGCGCACCGGCGGCAAACAGCAGGGAGTCGCCCGGCAGGAAGGGGGTCACCACCAGTCCGGTCTCGCAGAAGATGATCAGAAACAGGATGGCATAAACCCAGATCCCATAGTTTTCAAACAGCTCTTTCAAGTGCACGTCAACGTGCAGGATAAAATCAATCGCAAACAGGATCAGATCCATTTTCTCATACCCATAAAGTGAACGGCGTGGAGTCTACGCCAATGCATTGAGCGCCACAATCTCCCCCACCATGCTCTTTTCTTATCACGCCCAAACACAACCGGCATGACACTTTTCGTCAAATCGACGGCGATGCAGCGGGCACGGCCAAGTCGGCCTACTCCCGCTCGGTGAGCGCCGCCCTCACAACACCGGGCAGGCATAACTCCCAACCCCACAACAAGAGCAGCAACAGGGTCGCATCGTCGAGCCAACCAACGAATGGCACCACATCGGGGATGAGATCCAGCGGGCTGATGCCGTAGAGCAGGACCAGGATCACCAGCCCCCTGGCCCACCAGGGGGTATCAGGGTGACGAAAACCCCGATAGAGGCGGCGCAAACGCCGCCAGATCAGCCAGCGTCTGGCGCCCGGCAAGGCACTCAACTCTCGATCAACTCGTTGCGCAGCCGCTGGATCTGGTCCCGCAGCGCTGCCGCCTGCTCGAACTCCAGATCCCGTGCATGCTGGAACATCTGCTCTTCCATCCGCTTGATCTCCTTGCTGATCTCGCTGGCGGAGCGAGCATGGTACTCCCCTTGCGGCTCGGCGGCCTTGCGACTGCCCCGCCCGCTCTTGCCCGCACTGCGACTGCCTCCCATGTCCATCACATCCCCCACCGACTTGTTGAGCCCCGTCGGGGTGATGCCATGTTCCTGGTTGTGGGCGTGCTGCAGGGCACGGCGCCGCTCGGTCTCTTCGATCGCCACCTGCATGGAGTTGGTGATGGTATCCCCGTAGAGAATGACCTTGCCGTTGAGGTTGCGCGCCGCCCGGCCGATGGTCTGGATGAGCGAGCGGGTGGACCGCAGGAACCCCTCTTTATCTGCATCCAGGATCGCCACCAGCGAAACCTCCGGCATATCGAGCCCCTCCCGCAACAGGTTGATCCCCACCAGCACATCGAACTTGCCGAGACGCAGATCGCGAATGATCTCCACCCGTTCGACGGTGTCGATGTCCGAGTGCAGATAACGCACCCGCACCTCGTGATCCGCCAGGTATTCGGTCAGATCTTCCGCCATCCGCTTGGTGAGGGTGGTGACCAGCACCCGCTCCTCCACCGCCACCCGTTTGCGGATCTCGGAGAGCAGGTCGTCCACCTGGGTGGTAACCGGCCGCACCTCGATCTCTGGGTCGAGCAGGCCGGTGGGGCGCACCACCTGCTGCACCACATCGCCACCGGACTTCTCCAGCTCGTAGGGGCCAGGGGTGGCCGAGACAAACACCGTCTGCGGCATCAACGCCTCGAACTCGTCGAACTTGAGCGGCCGGTTGTCGAGCGCCGAGGGGAGCCGGAAGCCGTACTCCACCAGGGTCTCCTTGCGGGATCTGTCCCCTTTGAACATGGCGCCGATCTGCGGCACCGTGACGTGGGATTCGTCGATGATGAGCAGGCCATCCCCCGGCAGATAGTCAAACAGGGTGGGCGGTGGCTCGCCGGGCGCGCGACCGGAGAGGTAACGGCTGTAGTTTTCAATGCCCGAGCAGTAGCCCAGCTCCTGCATCATCTCGATGTCGAACTGGGTGCGCTGGCTGATACGTTGCTCTTCCACCAGCTTGCCCAGCGACAACAGCTGCTCACGGCGGCTCTTGAGCTCCTCCTTGATGTGCTCGATGGCCCCCAGAATGGTCTCGCGCGGGGTGGCATAGTGGGTCTTGGGATAGATGGTGTAGCGCACCACCGTCTGCTCGATGGCGCCGGTCAGCGGATCGAACAGGGAGAGGCGTTCCACCTCCTCGTCAAACAGCTCCACCCGCAGGGCCAGCTTGTCCGATTCGGCGGGGTAGATGTCGATCACCTCCCCCCGCACCCGAAAGGTGCCGCGCTGAAAGGCCATGTCGTTGCGGGTGTACTGCAGCTCGGCGAGACGGCGCAGGATATCCCGCTGATTGATCAGATCCCCCACTTTCAGGTGCAGCATCATGCTGAGGTAGGCTTGCGGATCCCCCAGACCGTAGATGGCCGACACCGAGGCGACGATCACCACGTCGCGGCGCTCCAGCAGCGCCTTGGTGGCCGACAGCCGCATCTGCTCGATGTGATCGTTGATGGAAGCATCCTTCTCGATGAAGGTGTCGGTGGTCGGCACGTAGGCTTCCGGCTGGTAGTAGTCGTAGTAGGAGACGAAATACTCCACCGAGTTGTCGGGGAAGAACTCCTTCATCTCGCCATAGAGCTGGGCCGCCAGGGTCTTGTTGGGAGCCAGGATCATGGTAGGGCGATTGAGGGTGGCAATGACGTTGGCCATGGTGAAGGTCTTGCCCGAGCCGGTCACCCCGAGCAGGGTCTGATGGGCAAGGCCGGATTCGATGCCATCGAGCAGCTGGGCGATGGCCCTTGGCTGATCCCCGGCGGGTTGAAACTGGCTGGCCAGCTGGAATAACTTGCTCATGACGACTCCCGGCAAAAAAACGCAAGAGCAGAAGTGTACTCCGAGATGGGGTGGACTGGGTATCCACTCTGCCGGAAGAAGCGGCTATTGACCTCGAAATACGACCTCTGTATGATGCTCCTCCTTGCCTGATGTTCCCCCGTAGTTCAGTCGGTAGAACGGCGGACTGTTAATCCGTATGTCACTGGTTCAAGTCCAGTCGGGGGAGCCAATCTCCTCACCATCTCGGTGCAAGTTATCCACTTTAGTGCTTTCCTCTGCCAATTTTAATGCACAAGCCGCATCCCGCGGTGACGCCTCCCTTTTGATTCCGCATCCGCCCCGGCAGCGTTTTGTTCTGCCGCGTCTAACTATTTGATTTTTATAGAAACAATTTATCTCAGGTATTTTTTGAACAGTCCTTGCAGCCCAGTATTGGCGCGGGATACAGCCTGATCACCAAGTTTCATGAACAGGGTTATCCACAGATTCTGTGGGTAAGTAGAGCAAAGCCAATGACGGCCTAGGCTGGCAGGCCATTGCCAGCGACGGGCGATGTTTTTCCCTGCCGACCTGATTTTCTGCTGTTTTTGAGCGCCCCCCTGAATGGGTTGCCATCGCCGCCGACAGATGCCTTTTGCAGATATCTTTTCGCCATCCCGCACAACATGGGTCACTCCCTCTCGACACCCACCTATCAGCTCCCGGACTCATGCCTACCCCTTCAGTCAGATGTGCTGAAAAACCAGGAAAGCGCCCAGCCAAACAGCAGAGAATAAATTTTCAAGCAGAGCGGAAAGACGAGGATCACAGATAGCAGGAATCACTAATTGACAGCGGGGCTGGCAGAGGGAAATAGAGGTCATCACCAGACCCGCCCCGCAGTTTCCCTCACACAGGCGGGTCGCGTGGCGGGTTAGTGCCGATTAATCCTCCTTTGACGCTTCTTTATTGGTGAGGGATCCGGCACAATATCGGCCCCACTTTTTTCCTCGGTTTTTCCGGGCATGACCATAGATTTTGTGACACTGCTACATCAAAGCGACTCCCTGCTGCTGTTCGTGGTACTGGCCTTCGGCCTGCTGCTCGGCAAAGTCAGGTTCGGCAACTTCCAGATCGGCAACACCATAGGCGTGCTGTTTACCGCCCTGCTGTTCGGCCAGATGGGCTTCGAATTCACCGCCACCACGGAGAACGTCGGCTTCATGCTGTTCATCTTCTGCGTGGGGATAGAAGCGGGGCCGCACTTCTTCAGCGTCTTCCTGCGTGACGGCATCCACTACATCACCCTCACCCTGGTGATCCTGCTGACCGCCCTCTTCCTCACCGTGGGGCTGGCCAAGTTCTTCAATCTGGGGCCGGGCATGGCGGCCGGCATCCTGGCCGGCTCGCTCACCTCGACCCCGGCGCTGGTGGGCGCGCAGGATGCCCTGCGCAGCGGCCTGCTCAACCTGCCCCATCAGACCGACATGCAGTCGGTGCTCGACAACATGGGCATCGGCTATGCACTGACCTATCTGGTGGGGCTGGTCGGCCTGATGCTGGTGGTACGCTACCTGCCTTCACTGGCACGGCTCGACCTCAACACCGAGGCGCAAAAGATCGCCCGCGAGCGCGGCCTCTCCGACAACGAGAGCCGCAAGACCTACCTGCCCATCATCCGTGCCTACCGGGTCGGCCCGGAACTGGCGGCCTGGATCGGTGGCCGCACCCTGCGCGAGACCGGCATCTACCCCCACACCGGCTGCTACGTGGAGCGGATCCGCCGCAACGGCATTCTGGCGAGCCCGGATGGCGATGCCGTCATCCAGGAAGGGGACGAGATCGCCCTGGTGGGTTACCCCGAGAGCCACGAGAAGCTCGACGTCAACTACCGCAACGGCAAGGAGGTGTTCGACCGCAACCTGCTTGACCTGCAGATCGTCACCGAAGAGATAGTGGTGAAAAACGATGCGGTGGTGGGTCGCCATCTGGTGGAGCTCAACCTCACCGAGAAGGGCTGCTTCCTCAACCGGGTAGTGCGCTCCCAGATAGAGATGCCCTTTGATCGCAACATCATGCTGCAAAAGGGTGACGTGCTGCAGATCAGCGGCGAGAAACAGCGGGTCAAGCTGCTGGCCAACAAGATCGGCTTCATCAGCATCCACAGCCAGACCACGGATCTGGTGGCCTTCACCACCTTCTTCGTGCTGGGACTGCTGATAGGCTCCGTCTCCCTGGTGTTCGGCCAGCTGGAGTTTGGGCTGGGCAACGCCGTCGGCCTGCTGCTGGCGGGGATCCTGATGGGTTACCTGCGCGCCAACCACCCCACGGTCGGCTACGTGCCGCCGGGCGCCCTGCGTCTGGCCAAGGATCTCGGTCTGGCGGTGTTCATGGTGAGCACCGGCCTCAAAGCCGGCGGCGGCATTCTGGATCACCTGAGCCAGGTCGGTGCCGTGGTGCTCTTCTCCGGCATGCTGGTGACCACCCTGCCGGTGCTGGTGGGCTACCTGTTCGGGGTCTGGGTGCTGAAGATGAACCCGGCCCTGCTGCTCGGCGCCATCACGGGGGCCCGCACCTGCGCCCCGGCCATGGACGTGGTGAACGAGGCGGCCAACAGCTCCATCCCGGCGCTCGGCTATGCCGGCACCTATGCGGTGGCCAACGTCATGCTGACTCTGGCGGGCTCCTTCATCATCGGCTTCTGGTTCTAGCACCGACGATCTAGCACCAAGCCAACCAACTCAAGGGGAGCCGCTATGGCTCCCCTTTTCGTTCATTCCTCTCTCCTTTTCGCCCAAACACCCACCGGCTCGCCCCCGCAGGATAGGGCCTATCGTGCTATGCGCCCCTCACCGACCAAACCCATTGAGCTAAAGCGCCCGCCCCATGCCGCTTAAACTCAATGAAACACACGAGGGCATCGTCATGATACGGTTATGGATCCTTCTGGGCTGGCTGCTGTGCGGCCCGCTGCAGGCCGCCACGCCAGCGCAAACCTCCCCCGCAGAGGAAGCCGACTCCGAACCGGCCGCCCTGGCTTTTAGCAGCGACCAGCTCGCCCAGCCCCTGCTTGGCGATCTCGATGCCATGCTGGCACGGCGCACCATCCGGGTGCTCACCACCTACAACAAGACCGGCTATTTCATCTACAAGGGGGTTCAGCGGGGCGTCACCTACGACGCCTTCATCGAAGTGGAGAAGCGGCTCAACGAGCAGTTGCGCAAGCAAAAGAGCCTCAAGCGCCATCTCAAGCTGCATCTGGTCTTTATCCCGGTAGCGCGCGAGGCCCTGCTGGAAGCCCTCATCGCAGGCAAGGGCGACATCGCCGCCGCCAACCTCACCATCACCGAGCGGCGCAAACTGCAGGGGGTGCTCTTTACCAACCCTCTGCTGGAAAACGTGCGGGAGCTGCTCATCTCGGGGCCAGCCTCCCCCAAGGTGGAGAGCGCCGCCGATCTGGCCGGCCAACGGGTCTATGTACGCCCCTCCTCCAGCTACTTCGAGAGCCTCACGGCCTACAACCAGGCGCGCAAGGCGGCGGGAGAGCCGCTTGTCGACATCCAGCCGGCCCCGGAGGCGCTGGAAGATGAAGATCTGGTGGAGATGGTCAATGCCGGCCTGCTGCCCTTCATCGTCATGGACGAACACAAGGCCCGGTTCTGGCAGAAGATCTTCCCCGCCATCCGCATCCATGAACAGCCGGTGTTCCGGCAAGGGGGGGTCATCGCCTGGGCGGTGCGCAAGGAGAGCCCGCAACTGCTGGCCATGCTCAACGAACAGATAGCCGCCCTGCGCGGCAAACACAGCGGTGACGCCATCCTGGCCCGCTATCTCAAGCAGAACAAATTCGTCAAGAGCGCCGCCGCCGACGCCGAGCGCCAGAAGTTTCTGCAGGTGGTGGATCTGTTTCGCGAATATGGCGAGAAATACGAGGTGGACTGGCTGCTGATGGCGGCCCAGGGCTATCAGGAGTCGGCCCTCAATCACAAGGCGCGCAGCCACGTCGGCGCCATCGGCATCATGCAGATCATGCCCGCCACCGGCAAGGGGCTCAAAGTGGGCGACATCCGCCAGCTCGAGCCCAACATCCACGGCGGCGTCAAATACATGCGCTGGATGATCGACCACTACTATGCAGACGAGCCCATGACGGCCCTCGACAAGGCGCTCTTCTCGTTCGCCTCCTACAACGCCGGCCCCGCCAGGGTGGCGCGGCTGCGCATCGAGGCCAAGAAACGGGGGCTGGATCCCAACGTCTGGTTTCACAACGTCGAGTACGTGGCGGCGGAGAAGATAGGGCCGGAGACGGTCACCTACGTGGGCAACATCTACAAGTACTACATCGCCTACAAGCTGGTGATGGAACAGTTGCAGCGCAGGCAGCAGGCGACCGAGACCATCAAGCAGCAGGGCACCGGCGGCGACCAGGTCTCCGCCGCCCCCGCATCACAGGGATAAGCCAGCCCTTCATCCGCGAGGCTCCCGTCAGATGGGGAGCCGCGCGCCTTTTCAGCCGTCACCGCAGTACCATTCTGACGACCTTCAGCCCCGTCATGACCCTGCCTCACCCCGTCGTGACCAGAATGAACACAATGACCACAACAGCCTTAATAGCCATTACGGCCAGATTGTTTGCCGACCAAACACGATTAATTAACCTTCCTGCAACAATCACAAGGAGTACACCATGTTGCAAGGAACCCTCAAACACACGTTGCTCTGCTGCCTGCTGGGCACCAGCCTCGGCGCCCAGGCCAAGATCGACGAAATCCACTTCCTCATTCCGGGCGGCGCCGGCGGTGGCTGGGACAACACCGCCCGTGGCACCGGCGAGGCGCTGACCAAATCCGGCCTCATCACCACCGCCTCCTACCAGAACATCTCGGCCGGTGGCGGCGCCAAGGCCATCGCTCACCTGATCGAAACCTCGGCCCAGTCCGACAAGACCCTGATGGTCAACTCCACCCCCATCATCGTCAAATCCCTCTCCAAGGAGTTGCCGCAATCGTTCCGGGATCTCACCCCGGTGGCCGCCATCATCGCCGACTACCAGGCGCTGGTCGTGCCGCTGGACTCCCCCTATCAGAGCTGGCCCCAGCTGCTGGCCGCCTATCAGGAGAACCCCGCCAAGGTGAAGATTGCCGGCGGCTCCGCCCGTGGCAGCCTGGATCATCTGGTGGCGGCCATGACCTTCAAGAATGCCGGGGCCGATGCCGGCAAGCTGCGCTACGTGGCCTATGACGCCGGCGGCAGCGCCATGGCGGCGGTGCTGGCAGGAGAAACCCAGGTGCTCTCCACCGGCTTTGGCGAGGCGATGGAGGCGGTCAAGTCGGGCCAGATGCGGATCCTCGGCATGACGGCCCCGACGCGGATGCCGGATGCGAGCGAGGTGCCCACCTTCAGCGAGCAGGGCAACCCCACGGTATTTGCCAACTGGCGCGGCTATTTTGCCTCCCCCGCCGTCAGCGCCGACAAGTCGGCCGAATTCGCCGCCCTGCTCAAGCAGATGTATGACAAGCCGGAGTGGGAAACGGTCCGCGCCCGCAACAACTGGACCAATCTCTATCAGGCCGGCCCCGAGTTCACCGCCTTTCTGATCCAGCAGGAGCAGCAGATCGGCGGCCTGATGCGCGAACTCGGCTTCATCAAGTAATCCCACTGTCGGCGGGCCTGGCCCGCCCATCGGAGTCATCCCATGCATCTGCATCTGACCAAGGAGCGACTCGGGGGGCTGCTGTTTTTGCTGCTCTCCCTCGCCTACGGCTATCACGCCACCCAGATCCCCGGCTACCCCGGGGACGAATATGAACCCTTTACCGCCAGCACCCTGCCCTATGCCCTGGCCGGTGCCGGCGCCCTGCTCTCCCTGCTGCTGATCTGCTTTCCGGGCGGCGAGCGGCTGCAGCGGGAGAGCGGCAACTGGCGACTGGTGTTTGCCCTGTTGCTGCTGATGCTGGCCTACGGCCTGGCCCTTGGCTGGCTCGGCTTTCTGGTCGCCACCACCCTGTTTCTGATCGGCGGGATCCGGCTGATGGGCGAGCAGAGCCTCGCCTTCGCCTGCAAGGTGAGCCTGCCGTTCACCCTCATCTTCTGGGCCCTGCTCACCAAGGGGCTCAACGTCTACCTCGAGCCGGGCCGGCTGTTCACCCAGTTGCTGGGATAAGGAGAACCCATGTTAGACGGCATTCTGCAAGGACTGGGCACCGCCATGATGCCCATCAACATCTTCATGGTGATCGTCGGCTGTTTCGTCGGCACCTTCATCGGCATGCTGCCGGGCCTTGGGCCCGTCACCGCCATCGCCCTGATGATCCCCATCACCTACGGGCTGGATCCCGCCTCCGGCATCATCCTGATGGCCGGGGTCTATTACGGCTCCATGTTCGGCGGCTCCACCTCCTCCATCCTGATCAACACCCCGGGCTGCTCCGCCAGCATGATCACCGCCATCGACGGCTATCCGCTGGCCTGCAAGGGGCAGGCGGGCAAGGCGCTGGCCATCGCCGCCTACGCCTCCTTCACCGGCGGCACCCTGTCCGCCATCTTCCTGATGGTGGCGGCGCCGCTGCTGGCCAAGGTCTCCCTCTCGTTCCAGTCGGCGGACTACTTCGCCCTCATGGTGCTGGGGCTCTCGGCGGTGGCGGCCTTTGCCGGCAAGGGCCAGGTGCTCAAGGCACTGATCATGGCGCTGTTCGGCATCATGCTCTCCACCGTCGGCATCGATCGCAGCGTCGGGGTGGACAGATTCACCTTCGGTCTGCCGGACTTGCGCGACGGCTTCTCTTTCCTGCTGCTGGCCATGGCCACCTTCGCCCTGGCGGAGATCCTGATGACGGTGCTGCGCCCGGGCAAGGACACCAGCAAGGAGGAGGCGCGCAAGATCCAGCAGCTCGGCTCCCTCAAACTGAGCAGGGACGAAGTCAAAGAGATAGCGCCCCCCATCGCCCGCTCCTCGGTGATGGGTTTTCTCATCGGCGTGCTGCCGGGGGCCGGCGCCACCATCGCCTCCTTCATGGCCTATGGCGCCGAGCGCAACTTCGCCAGCAAGCGCAGGCAGGAGGAGTTCGGCAAGGGCAGCCTGACCGGTATCGCCGCGCCGGAAGCGGCCAACAACGCCGCATCCAGCGGGGCCTTCGTGCCGCTGCTGACCCTGGGGATCCCGGGCTCCGGCACCACGGCGCTGATGCTGGGGGCCCTCATCGCCTACGGCATCCAGCCGGGCCCGCGCCTGTTCATGGAGCATCCGGATGTGTTCTGGTCGGTGATCATCTCCATGTACCTGGGCAACGTGGTGCTCTTGATCCTCAATCTGCCGCTCATCCCTTATCTGGCCAAGATCCTGCAGGTGCCGCGCCCGGTGCTCATCCCCATGGTGCTACTGTTTTCGCTGATCGGGGTCTATCTGGTCTCCTTCAACACCATGGACATCTATGTGATGGCGCTGGTGGCACTGATCGCCATCGGCCTGCGCCTGCTGGACTTCCCCATGGCGCCCATGCTGCTCGGCTTCATTCTGGGGGGCATGCTGGAGGACAACCTGCGCCGGGCCCTGGTGATCAACGACGGCTCCCTGAGCTTCCTGTGGGAGCGCCCCATCACCCTCGCCTTCACGCTAATCACTCTGGTGATGCTGCTGTTGCCGGTGTGGCAGTGGTGGCAGGCGCGCCGCACACCGGCCGCCACACTGCAATCCGAACCGAGCTGAGTTGACGGATCTCACACTGCAAAAGAGCGCCGACAGGCGCTCTTTTTATTGGCAAGACGAGATGGGGGGGCTATCCCGCTCAGGGCTGGCGATAACGCCGCTCCGGCCGGCCCACGGTGCCGTACTCCAGCTCCGGGCTCGCCAGCTGCTGGCCCACCAGAAACTCCAGATAGCGGCGCGCCGTGGTGCGGCTCACCCCGACCCGGCCGCCAATCTCCTCGGCACTGGCCCCCTGCGACCCCAGCGCCGCCAGCACCCGCTGCAGGGTGAGCCCGTCGATCCCCTTGGGCAGGCCGTCCGCCGCCACCTGCTGCAACGGCGTCCCCAGCAGGGCGTCCACCGCCTGCTGATCGATGTCGGCCAGCGCCGCCAGGGCGGCGCGGCTCTGGCAATATTTATCGAGGGTGTCGCGCAGCCGCTCGAACACCACGGGTTTGAGGATGAAATCCACCACCCCGAGCCGCATCGCCTCCTGCAGGGCGCCGGCCTCTCGCGCCGCGGTGAGCAGTATCACGTCGAGGGAAGCCCCCGCCTGACGCAACTCCCGCAGCAGGGCAAAGCCCTCGCCATCGGGCAGCCAGACGTCCAGCAGCACCAGATCGGGTTTGAGGATCTCTATCTGCTCTCTGGCATCGAACAGGGTGAGTGCCACCCCCAGCACCTCGAAGCCCGCCAGCCGCTGCACGAAGCGGCGGTGGATCTCGGCAATGGCCGGGTCATCCTCGACGATCAGGATCTTGATCACTCACACCTCCTTGGGAATGTAACAGACGACGCAACTCCCCTGCGCCGTGGCTTCGATGGTGATGGTCCCCTGCAGGGCATCCAGGGTCTTGCGCACCAGCGCGAGGCCGATGCCGTGATCCGGCTCCGCCTTGCTGCTGACGCCCCGCTCGAACAGGCGATCAGCCAGTGCAGGATCGATCCCCCCCGCCCCGTCTTCCACCTCCAGGATCAGATCCTGGCCGAGATCACTCAGCGCCACCCGCACCGGCTGGTAGGGGGCACCGTGGCGACGGGTCGCCTCGAAGGCATTGTCGATGAGATTGCCCAGCACTGTCACCAACTGGGAGCCGCTGACGCGAAGGGGAATGTCGTGCAGGCGGGAATCCGGATCCACCTCCAGCACCAGCCCCAGCTCGTGAGCCCTGTGGTATTTGCCGAGCAGCAGGCCGGCCACCTTGGGCTTGGCGATGGCGCTCAGCAGGAAGCTGAGCAGGCTCTGCTCGGTGGCCGCCTCCCGCCCGATGAAGGCAAGCGCCTCGCGGGTGGCCCCGAGCTCGATGAGCCCGGCGATGGTGCCAAGCTGGTTGTGGTGTTCGTGGGTCTGCACCCGCAGCAGATCGCTGTAGGCCTGCACCTGGGAGAGCTGGGCGCTCAGTTCGGCCAGCTCATCCTTGCGCCGAAAGCTCGACACCGCGCCGATCAGCTTGCCGTCTCGCACCAGCGGCAGCCGGTTAACGATGAGGGACTGGCCGTTGAGCACTATCTCCTCGTCAAACTGGGGGCGCGGATCCTGAATAAGGGAGAGCATCCGACTCTCCGGCAGCAGCCGGGTGACGGGCTGGCCGATGGCGGCCCGGGCCGTCTGCTCGTCAAGGCGCAGCAAACGGATGCCATTGGGATTGAGGGAGGTGAGCCGGCCCTGCTCGTCGATGGTGAGGATCCCCTCGCGCACGCTGCGCAGGGTGCAGTCGAGTTCGGCATAGAGGCGGCCGATCTGCTCGGGCTCGAAGCCAAGGATGGCGCGTTTGTAACGGCGGGCCAGCCAGGCGGCGGCCAGGCTGTTGAGCAGCACGATGAGCAGGGTCATGACGAGGCCGAAGCGCAGGAACCCCTGCAGGTCCGCCTCGATATCCCGCACCAGATAACCGACCGACACCACCCCGATGATCTGGCCGAGCTCATCGCGGATGGGGCTCTTGCCACGCACCGAGACCCCGAGGGACCCTTGCGCGCGGGAGATATAGGCCTCCCCCTGCAGCGCCCGCCGCGGATCATCCCCCATCATGGGCTGGCCGATGCGATCCGCATTGGGGTGCACCAGCCGGCGTGCGTCTTTATCGCCGATGACGATGTAGCTGGCGCCGACCTCGGCGCGGATCCGCTCCACCAGCACATTGAGGCGGGCGGTGTCGGCCCGCTTCACCCCGGCCAGCACGCCAGGCTCGCGGGCCACCAACCGTGCCACGTCGAGGGCCTGATCCCCCACCTCGCGGTAGCGCTGCTCGGACACATAGTAGTAACTGGCCCCGCTCAGCAGCACCAGCTGCAGCAGACTGACCAGACAGAGCATGAGGAGGATGCGTCCTTGCAACCCCAGCTTCATGCCTCCTTGTCGCCTCGCAACAAGTCGAGCAGCAGGCTGCCGTCGCGCAGGGCCTTGTGCACCTGCACCGAGGTGGGCTTGGTGGGATCTTCGTAGAAGTGGGTGGATTCAATCTGCAGCCGCACCAGGTATTCGGCCGGCAGCTGGCTTGCCAGCGACTGGTGCAACATGGGGAACAGCAGCCGATCGGCGCGGGTGATTTCCCCCCCCAGCAGCAGCTTGCCCGGATTGAGCAGGCAGATGAGGTTGGAGAGCACCCGGGAGAGCCGCCCCGCCGCCTGATGGAGGATGTCCTGACAGAGGCTGTTGCCCGCCAGCGCCAGCTCGCACAACTCGCGGATGGTGACGCTCTCGGGCAGATCGTACTCCTGCATCCGCTCGCGCAGATCACGGTACTGGGCTTCGAGCGCCTGATTGGTCACCAGCGTGCAGGCACAGCCAAAGCCGCCGCAGTAGCAGCGCTGACCGTAGGGTTCGAGCTGCAAGTGGCTGAGATCGCCGAGCAGGGCCGACTCGCTCTCGATGAGCTGGCCGTTGACCACCATGCCGACCCCGATGTCATTGTGCACGAACACCAGCACCGCATCGGCGCAGTTCTTGGCGGCGCCCCACTCACGCTCGGCCTGTATCCAGGTGCGCACGTCGCCACTCACCAGCACCGGCACCGCGAACGCCTCCTGCAGGGTGGGGCCGAGCGGCCAGTTACGCAGATCGTAGAAGGGGAAGTGTTTGACCATGCCGGAGTGGCGCTCCACCTGGCCCGGCAGACAGAGGGCGATGCAGGCGAGGCGCAGCGCCTTCTTGGGCAAGAAGCCCTCGATGGCCCGCACCAGGCTGGCCAGCAGGTCGGCGCGCTCCCCTTCGCTGAAGACATGGCGATGACGGGCAAGCGAGCGGCCGGCCAGATCGAACAGCGCCATGTCCACATAGCCGCGGCCAAGGCGCATGGAGAGAAACTGGAAGCGGCGCTCGTTGATGCGCAGCAGGGTCTGGCGGCGACCACGCCCCACCGAGCTCTCGCCACAGGTGACCACCAGACCGCCGTCGAGCAGCTCGCGGGTGATCTTGGTGATGCTGGCAGGCGAGAGGCCGGTCAGACGGGAGAGATCGGTACGGGACAGCTCCTTGTGCTCCTCCAGGCTGGCATAGACCAGGCCATAGTTGAGCTGACGGATCAAATCGATACTGCCTTTCACGATCTCATTCATAGGGTATGGGGCAAGGGCTGACACAGAGGGGGGCAATTTTCACATATTATTGGTCAATCCCCAAATAAAGTGCGGCCTGAACCGGGGTTCAGGCCGCATCTTGTGAGGAACATCCCCCTCTTGTCACCCCATCAGTAGCGGAACTGGGAGACCAGCTTGCGCAGTTTGTCGCCGGTGCTGGCGAGATCGCGGGTGGTGCTGTTGGACTCGACCGCCGCGTCGGTCAGCTCGCTGACGATCTGCTGAATGGCCACCAAGTTCTTGTTGATCTCCTCGGAGACCGCGTGCTGCTCCTCGGCGGCGGTGGCTATCTGGATGTTCATGTCGTTGATGGTGCTGACCGCCATCACCATGCTGTCGAGGGAGGTGGCGATGTGGCTCGCCTCCTGCACCGTCTCCTGGCTGCGCTCTTCGCTTGCCTGCATCACGTCCACCGCCTGCTTCACCCCGCCCTGCAGGCGCTGCAGCATCTCGTTGATCTCCTTGGTGCTCTGCTGGGTGCGACCGGCGAGCGAACGGACTTCGTCCGCCACCACCGCAAAGCCGCGCCCCTGCTCGCCGGCCCGGGCCGCCTCGATGGCGGCGTTGAGCGCCAGCAGGTTGGTCTGCTCGGCAATGCCGCGAATGACCTCCACCACGGATCCTATCTTGGCGGTCTCCTGCGCCAGCTGCTCGATGACACCGGAGGCGGTGTGCACCTCGCCCACCAGCCGGTTGATGCTGTTGATGGCGGTACCCACCACGCCGCGAGCGGCATCGGACTCGCGCGCCGCGTCGCTGGTGGCGGTGGCCGCGTTGGAGGCGCTGGCCGCCACTTCCTGGGCGGTGGAGCTCATCTCGGTCACCGCGGTTACCACCTGGTCGGTCTCCCGGCTGTGGCCGTGCATCTGATGGTCATAGTGCTCGCTCAGGTGGTGCAGCTTCTCCACCGCGCTGAACAGGTGATTGCTGGTCTCCCCCACCTGGCTCACCACCGACTGGATCCGCGTCACGAAGCGGTTGAAGGCGGTGGCCAGCTGACCAATCTCGTCATGGCTCTGCACCTTGAGGCGCTGGGTCAGATCCCCCTCCCCGTCGGCGATGTCGTTGAGGGCCGAGACCGCATCCGCCAGCGGCCGGGTAACCCGGTTGCCGATCACCACGGTGGCGGCCAGGGTCACCCCCAGGATCACCAGGATCAGCAGCACGCTGCTCTGCAGCGAGTCGCGCATGTTGCTCTCGCGCTCGGTGCGCAGCACCGCCAGCTCGTTGTCGATGTCGTCGATATAGAAGCCGGTGCCGATGACCCACTGATATTTGTCGAGCACCAGGTTGAAGGAGAGCTTGGGCGCATCCCGGCCGATGGAGGGCTTGGCGGTCGAGTATTCGGAGAAGCCATCCCCCTGGCGCGCCGCCTTGACGATCTCCTGGATCAGCAGCTTGCCCTTGGCATCCTTGTCCTGCCAGCGGTTCTTGCCTTCCATCTCGGGGCGGGTGGGCAGCAGTATGGTGTTGCCCTGGAAGTCGTAGACGAAGAAGTAGCCGTCACTGCTGTAGCGCAGCGGCCGCAGCAGCTCGGTCACCTGCTTGCGCACCGCCGGGCTGTCCGGCTGGTTGTAGACGGCATCGATGGCGGTCTTGGCCAGCATCAGGTAGCTGCTGAGCAACGCCTTGCGATCCTTGATGGCATTCTCTCGCGCCACCACCAGATCGGCTTCCAGGTCACTCTTTGAAATCATGTAGTTGCTGAGATTGACCACCAGGGCCATCAGGAGCACGGGGACGGCTCCCAACAACAGAATTTTCTGCTTTAGCGTCATCTTTCACATCCTTGCAGCTATTTTTATGGGCGTTCCGTTCCTACCAGACCAGTATAGGATGCTGGTCGACGGGGACCCGCTTTCGCTACAATCCCCGCCCTCTATATCTATCGACTCTGATGGCCAGACACATGAACAAATGTCCTTGCGGTTCAACTCTTTCTCTCGAATTGTGCTGTGGATCACTGCATCGGGGCGCCGCCGCCCAGACCCCGGAGCAGCTGATGCGCTCGCGCTACAGCGCCTTCGTGCTGGGATTGGGGGAGTATCTGGTGCACAGCTGGCACCCTGACTATCTAGGGAATCTGACTGCGGAGCAGCTCTCCCAGACCGACACCCAATGGGACGGGCTCGAGATCATCGCCAGCCAGGGCGGCCCCGATAACACCCTCGGCATGGTGGAGTTCAAGGCCTGGTTCATGGAAGGTGAAGCGCGCCACTGCCTGCATGAGCGCTCGCGCTTCGTGCGCCATCAGGGGCGCTGGGTCTACACCGACGGCGAGCAGGATCCGGCGCCGCTGCGGGTGGGACGCAACGACCCCTGCCCCTGCGGCAGCGGCAAGAAGTTCAAGAAGTGCTGCGGCTGAGCGCCGCGACTCGTGTCGACAGAGGGGGCACGGCGGCCCCCTCTGCTGTTGCTGGAGTGTGACAACAATCACGATTTGCTCATTAACCACCCTTAACTTGAGCGTTTGCGAACATTAACTTGGCCCATATCAAACATTTTCGCCCAGAGACAGGCCACACTGGCACCATCTGGAAGAGATGAGACGGGCAAGAATGAAAAGAATAACCACACAAGTCGTCATCATAGGGGGTGGCGCCACCGGAGCCGGCATCATGCGCGATTGCGCACTGCGCGGCATCGACTGCATCCTGCTTGAACGGGACGACATCGCCGCCGGCACCACGGGCCGCAACCACGGCCTGCTCCACTCCGGCGCCCGCTACGCGGTGACGGATCAGGAGTCCGCCCGCGAGTGCATTCAGGAGAACCGCATCCTCAAGCGGATCGCCAGCCACTGCGTCGAGGACACCGGCGGCCTCTTCATTACCCTGCCGGAAGATGACATCAATTTTCAAAATACCTTCATGGACGCCTGCGCCCTGGCGGGCATCGACGCCCGCCAGCTGGATCCCGCCGATGCGCTGCGCCTCGAACCCAACGTCAACCCGGCGCTGATCGGTGCCATCCAGGTGCCGGACGGCACGGTCGATCCCTTCCGCCTGGCCGCCGCCAACGTGCTGGATGCCAAGGAGCACGGCGCCCGCATCTTCACCCACAGCAAGGTGCTGGGGCTTTTGCGCACTCAGGATCGGGTGCACGGGGTCAAGGCCATCAACACCCGCACCGGTGAAGCGTTCGAGGTGGAGTGCCAGGAGGTGATCAACGCCGCCGGCATCTGGGGCCAGCAGATCTGCGAGTACGCCGATCTCGGCATCCGCATGTTCCCGGCCAAGGGCTCCCTGCTCATCATGGATTACCGCATCAACCAGCTGGTGCTCAACCGCGCCCGCAAACCGGCGGACGCGGACATCCTGGTGCCGGGCGATACCATCTCCCTCATCGGCACCACGTCGAGTCGCATCGATTACCACAAGATTGACCAGCTCACCGTCGAGCCTGAAGAGGTGGAGGTGCTGCTGCGCGAGGGGATCAAGCTCGCCCCCATCATGGCCCGCACCCGTCTGCTGCGCGCCTACGCTGGCGTTCGCCCGCTGGTGGCGGTGGATGGCGACGAGTCCGGCCGCAACATCAGCCGCGGCATAGTGCTGCTGGATCACGCCGAGCGCGATGGGCTCAAGGGCTTCAACACCATCACCGGCGGCAAATTGATGACCTACCGGCTGATGGCCGAATGGGCTACCGATCTGCTGGCCAAGAAGCTGGGCAACAGCAAACCCTGCCGCACCGCCGAACTGAGCCTGCCCGGCTCACGGGATCCGGAGAAGGTCTCCGCCCCCGGCCTCTCGGTGCCAGCCGAAGGCTCGGCCCAGTACCGCCACGGCGAGCGGGTCATCGCCTTCTTCCGCGACAATCCCAAGGCCAACGCCCTCATCTGCGAGTGCGAGATGGTCACTGCGGGCGAGATTGAATACGCCCTGCGCGAGCTGGATGTGGACAACCTGGTGGATCTGCGCCGCCGCACCCGCCTGGGCATGGGCCCCTGTCAGGGGGAGCTGTGCGCCTATCGCGCCGCCGGCCTGATGCAGGAGTACGGCAAGGCCGACGGCCGTCAGGCGTGCGTCATGCTGCGCCAGTTCCTGGAAGAGCGCTACAAGGGCGCCCGGCCGGTGCTATGGGGCGATGCCCTGCGCGAAGCCGAATTTACCTACTGGATCTACGAGGGGCTGTTCGGCCTTGGCGAGTGGACGGCCCCCCACCTGGTGGCCGAGCCGCCCTTCCCGCTCGATGCCAGCACCGCAAATCCCACCAAGGAGCGCAGCCATGAAATTTGACAGCATCGTTATCGGCGGCGGCCTGGCGGGCCTCTCGGCGGCCCTGCGCCTGGCCGAGGCCGGCCAGAAGACCCTGCTGATGGCCTCCGGCCAGAGCGCCCTGCACTTCTCCTCCGGCTCGGTCGATCTGCTGGAGAGCGAGGGGGATCCCCGCGCCGCCCTGCCCGCCTTCATGGCCGCCAACCCCGAGCATCCCTACAACAAGGTGGGGCTGACCCATATCGCGGCGAGCCTCGATGATTTGCAGCGCCACTGCGCCGCGCAGGGATTGCCGCTGTTTCGCCAGGAGCGCAACCACAAGCGACTGACCCCCATCGGCACCCTCAAAGCCACCTGGCTCTCCCCCGACACCTGCGCCTGCGTGACCGATGCGCCGGCCCCCGACGCCATCCTGCTGGCCACTCTGGAGGGATTTCGAGACTTTCACCCCGAGCTCGCGGCCGCCAACCTGGCGACCCACACGCGCTTCGCCCACTGCCGCATCCTGACCGGGGAGCTCCACCTGCCCCAGCTGGCCGAGTTCAGCCGTAATCCCCACGAGTTTCGCTCCGCCGACATCGCCCGCCTGTTCGACAAGCAGGGCAATGGCCAGCGTGACCTGCTGACGGATCTGGCCCGCGAGATCAGCCGCCTGGTACAAGAGAGCGGCGAGCCGCGCTGCCACCACCTGGTGTTGCCCGCCTGCCTGTCACTCGGGCTGGTCGGCCCGCGCCTGGCGGAGCTGGAGCAGCGCACCGGCTGCATCATCAAGGAGGTGGCCACCATGCCGCCGTCACTGATCGGCATGCGGATGCAGGAGGCGCTCAAGCGCCGCTTCATGGCCCTTGGCGGCACCTTCCTCACCAGCGAGCGGGTACTGGGCGCCCGTTACGAGGGCGATCGGGTGATTGGCGTGCACAGCCAGAATGGCGACGATCAGCTGTTCGAGGCGGACCACTTCGTGCTCGCCTCCGGCAGCTTCTTCAGCCGCGGGCTGGAGTCGCGTCTGCGCGGCATTCGCGAGCCCATCTTCAACGCCGATGTGCTGAGCCTGCCCGAGCGGGACGCCTGGGCCGGCCGTCGCCTGTTCGACCACCACCCCTTCATGGGCTTCGGGGTCAAGACCGACGACAAGCTCAGAGTGCTGCGTGGCGGCAAGCCGCTCACCAACCTCTACGGCGCCGGCAGCGTGCTGGCGCACTATGACCCCATCAAGGAAGGGTCAGGGTCAGGTGTCGCGGTTGCCACCGGCTGGCAGGCTGCCGGTCATATTTTGAGTTCAGCCCAATGATGATTTTGTCCCACATCCCGTGCCTTCACACCCAACGGGAGGAGAACTGACATGCTACTGGATCATGCCAACCAAACTTTCGATCAGTGCATCAAATGCACCGTCTGTACCGCTTACTGCCCGGTGGCCAAGGCCAACCCGGCCTACCCCGGCCCCAAGCAGGCGGGCCCGGATGGCGAGCGGCTGCGCATCAAGAGCCCGGAGCTCTTTGACAGCGCCCTCAAGTACTGCACCAACTGCAAGCGCTGCGAAGTGGCCTGCCCGAGCGGGGTGCGCATCGGCGACATCATCGCCAAGGCCAAGCACCAGTACAGCGGCTTCAAGCCGGGGATCCGCGAGTTTGTGCTCTCCCACACCGATCTGATGGGCAGCATGTCCACCCTGATGGCCCCGGTGGTCAACTTCACCACCGGCCTCAAGCCGATGAAACTGGTGCTGGACAAGGCGCTGGGGGTCTCCTCCCACCGCGACCTGCCCAAATACTCCCAGGGTACCTTCCGCGGCTGGTACAAGAAGCAGAAAGCGAGTCAGGCCCGCTTCGAGCGCCAGATCGCCTACTTCCACGGCTGCTACGTCAACTACAACCACCCGCAACTTGGCAAGGAGCTGGTGCAGGTGCTCAACACCATGAACATCGGTGTCCAGCTGCTGGAGCGGGAGAAGTGCTGCGGCGTGCCGCTGATTGCCAACGGCTTCATGGACAAGGCCAAGCAGCAGGCGGCCTTCAACATCAAGCAGCTGGAGAACACTCTGCTCGGCAACGAGATGCCGCTGTTGGCCACCTCCTCCACCTGCGGCTTCACCCTGCGCGACGAATATCCCCACCTGCTGGAGCAGGACAACCACAAGGTGCGCGATCGCATCTCGCTGGTGACCCGCTTCCTGTGGAACGAGTTCTACAAGGGCAACAAGCCGGCGATGAAGCCGCTCAATCTGCACATCGCCTACCACACCCCCTGCCACATGGAGAAGATGGGCGGCGTCATCTATACCCTCGAGCTGCTGCGCGCCATCCCTGGCGTCAAGGTGACCGTGCTGGACTCCCAGTGCTGCGGCATCGCCGGCACCTACGGCTTCAAGTCGGAGAACTACCAGACCAGCCAGGCTATCGGCGAAGGGCTGTTTGGTCAGATAAACCGGCTCAAGCCCGATCTGGTCATCACCGACTGCGAGACCTGCAAATGGCAGATCGAGATGAGCACGCCGTTCCCTTGTGAACACCCCATCCATCTGCTGGCCCGGGCCCTGGCCTGATCCCCTTGAAACACCCGACCAGATGGCCTGCTCGGCACAGGGGCCGATAAGCAAGCACCAGATAGAAAAAGAGCCGGCAATTGCCGGCTCTTTTTACTGGATCATCGTTCGAATAGGCCATGGTATCCATGGACAGCCCCCTGATTGAATCCGCCAATAAGGGGATCATCATGGCTCCCTTCCCTGAATTCAATAATGCATATCTATTCAAAATAAATTTTCTACCCCTAAATAAATACGGCTCGCGCCATTTGACGCACATTCCCTTGCGGGACGCGGGCTGGCGGGCCATGGCCGCCAGGGTACGTGGTGCACCGCATTAACAATGATGCAATAAGTTGAGTTTCCTCATAATTTAACCGGGATCTCATTTCCGCTTGTTGCCTGCTCCGACAATTGATCTAGCGCAACCCCGCTCCCGATAAATCATCATTCGTTTTACCCATTTGGTAATATCCAGCTTGAGCAATCGCATAAATACATGGGTTTTATTCACTAATAACAATTAATCGGCCTGCCTGCTCCTGCCTAGTGCGGGGGCTGATGCCCACATCCAGGATGGAACGGTCAGGCTTGGCAATGAGATCGATTTGGGAGTGATGATCGTGAGTTCACACAACAGACAGACCAGGCTGGGCCTCGCCGCCCTGCTGCTTACCACCTGCCTTGGCACCAGCGGCTGGGCACAGGCGGCCGACGAGGCACAACCCAAGGACAAGATCGAGGCGCGCAGCGAGCTGTTCGCCAAGGATCACGCCGATCAGTTCACCAGCTGGAAAGGCACCAGCGAGAGCAAGGAGCGCACCGACGCCCTGGCGGAAGATCCGCAGATGGTGGTGCTCTGGGCCGGCTACCCCTTCTCCAAGGATTACAACAAGCCGCGCGGTCACTTCTATGCGCTGACCGACGTGCGGGAAACCCTGCGTACCGGCGCCCCCAAGACCGCCGAAGACGGTCCGCTGCCCATGGCCTGCTGGAGCTGCAAAGGCCCGGACGTGGCCCGCGTCATCGACGAGAAGGGTGAGGATGGCTACTTCAAGGGCATGTGGGCAAAAGGCGGCCCCGAGATCGTCAACACCATCGGCTGCGCCGACTGCCACGACACCGCCTCGAAAGAGTTCAAGGAGGGCAAACCCGCCCTGCACCTCTCCCGTCCCTATGCCGACCGGGCCATGACCGCCATCGGCAAGCCGTTCAAGGAGCAGGGGCGCTTCGATCAGCAGTCCCAGGTGTGCGGCCAGTGCCACGTAGAGTACTACTTCAGCGGCCCCACCAAGGCGGTGAAATTCCCCTGGGACAAGGGCACCACAGTGGAGCAGATGGAGCAGTATTACGATGAAATAGGCTTTGCCGACTGGACCCATGCCCTCTCCAAGACCCCCATGCTCAAAGCCCAGCACCCCGAGTACGAGACCTGGCGCGCCGGCATTCACGGCCAGAACAACGTCGCCTGCGTCGACTGCCACATGCCCAAGGTGCAGAACGAGCAGGGCAAGGTCTACACCGATCACAAGATAGGCAACCCCTTCGATCGCTTCGACCAGACCTGCCGCAACTGCCACACCCAGAGCAAAGAGATGCTGCAAGGGGTGGTCAAGCAGCGCAAGGATGCCGTCACCGAGATCAAGCTCAAAGTCGAGAAGCAGCTGGTGCACGCCCACTTTGAAGCCAAGGCCGCCTGGGATGCCGGCGCCACCGAGGCCGAAATGAAGGACATTCTGCAGGACATCCGTCACGCCCAATGGCGCTGGGACTTCTCCATCGCCTCCCACGGGGTGCAGATGCACGCCCCGGAAGTGGCGCTGCGCATGCTGGGAACCGCCCTGGACAAGGCTGCCGATGCCCGCACCAAGCTGGCACGCCTGCTGGCCGCCAAGGGGATCAGCCACGAGATCGCCATTCCTGACATCTCCAGCAAGGAGAAGGCCCAGGCCGCTCTTGGCATGGACATGAAGCAGATGAACAGCGACAAGGCCCAGTTCCTCAAGACCACAGTCCCCGCCTGGGATGCCGAGGCCAAAGCGGCCGGACGGCTCGCACAATGACGAGGCATGCGGGCCCGCAGTGTCGGGCCCGCAGCCGGATGGAGGCTTCCTATGGGTGATTTAACAATGGATTTCTTACGACTGATGCTGATGGCAGCCATGCTGCTGACCAGCCTGCAGGGCCAGGCCGCCGATGCGGCTGGCGCGCCTGCGGCCCTCCCTGCCACACCTGTCTCTGCTACACATGAGGTGGAGTTTTTGCGCAATCCCGATGCCGCCTGTACCGACTGCCACAAGGAGCAGGCATACGGCATGCACGGCAAGCACGGTCAGGCGACCAACCCCAACAACCTGGCGCCGGTCACCTGCACCAACTGCCATGGTCAGCCCTCCCCCAAACACAGGGAAGGGGTCAAGGATGTGATGCGCTTTAGCGACAGCTTCAAGGACAAGCAGAGTACCGAGAGCTACCCCATCGCCGAGCAGAACGGGGTCTGCATGAGCTGTCACGAACCCAAACCGCTGCGCGAGGCGCTCTGGGCCCACGACGTGCACGCCACCAAGCTCACCTGCACCAGCTGCCACCAGCTGCACCCGGCCAAGGAGCCCATGGTGGCTATTCCGGAGAAGTCCCGCATCAAGCTCTGCGTCGACTGCCACAGCAAGCAGCATGAGGCCGTCAAGGCGGCCAAGGCGAACACCACCTCGGGCAAGGAGGCACAATGAGCTGCTCTCGCCGTCACTTCATGGCGGGGATGAGCGCGGGGGCCCTCATCATGATGACGGGGGCTGCTCGTGCCAACGCCCGCTCCCTTGCCACCACCCTCGCCCACAGCCAGACCATCGACGGGATCCGCTACGGCATGATCCACGACGAGACGGCCTGCATCGGCTGTACCGCCTGCATGGATGCCTGCCGGGAGGTGAATCAGGTGCCAGAGGGGGTCTCGCGCCTCGAGATCATCCGCTCCGGCCCCATCGGCACCTTCCCCGATGCCGAGTACCACTTCTTTCGCAAGTCCTGCCAGCACTGCGACAACGCTCCCTGCGTACACGTCTGCCCGACCGGTGCCTCCCATATCCGCAAGGAAGATGGCATCGTCGACGTCAACCCGGATCTCTGCGTCGGCTGCATGTACTGTCTGGCCGCCTGCCCCTATCAGGTGCGCTTCATCAACCCTGTGACCAAGGTTGCCGATAAGTGCGACTTTTGCCGCAAGACCAACCTGGCGGCGGGTAAGGAGCCGGCATGCGTGGAGTCCTGCCCCACCAAGGCGCTGGTGTTCGGCAATCTGGATGACCCGGACAGCCCTATCGCCAAACGGCTGGTGAAGGAGACCACCTATCGCTACAAGCAGGCACTCGGCACCTCGCCCAAGATGTACCGTGTGCCCAAAGGGGAGATAAAGTCATGACCATGCAAGAGGCATTTCACTTCCCCTCCCTTGTCTGGGGATTTGTCCGATCGCCATCTACCGCAGTAACAGAAGGAGGAATGGATCATGTTGCATGACGCATTTCACTTCTCCTCGCTGGTGTGGGACTGGCCAATCGCCATCTATCTCTTTCTGCTCGGCATCTCCGCCGGGGCCACCACCCTCTCGGTGCTGCTGCGCCGCAAGGGGGCCGGCAGCGAGAGCGGCATCATCAAGGCGACCGCCATTCTGGCACCGGTGAGCGTGGTGCTGGGGTTACTGATCCTCATCTTCCATCTGGCCCGCCCGTGGACCTTCTGGAAGCTGATGTTCCACTACCAGTTCGACTCCGT
Source organism: Aeromonas sp. V90_14 (assembly GCF_029967615.1). Lineage (NCBI taxonomy): Bacteria > Pseudomonadati > Pseudomonadota > Gammaproteobacteria > Aeromonadales > Aeromonadaceae > Aeromonas > Aeromonas sp. V90_14. The sequence continues at coordinate 84,383 of NZ_JASCAS010000044.1, forward strand.
GATGTCCATGGGGGTCATGCTGTTCCAGGTCTACATGGCGGTGCTGTTCGCCTGGCTGGCGGTGGTGTTTCGGACCGAGATCGAGACCTTGCGCCGTCACCTGCTGCAAGAGAAGTTCGCCTTTGTGGATGGGCTGATCGCCCTGTTGGCACGCTTTGAGCGGCTGTTGGCGCCGCTCTTGCTGCTGCTTGCCGTGCTGTTGGGGGCCTACACCGGCTTTCTGCTGTCAGCGCTCAAGACCTATCCGCTGTTGAACAACCCGGTGCTGCCGGTGCTGTTCCTCATCTCCGGCGTCAGCTCCGGCATCGCCTCCACCATCTTGCTGGCGGTCACCCTGTTCAAGGAGGACCATCACAGCCAGGGGGTGAGCTTTGTCCACCGCTTCGAGCGGCCGGTGCTGGCGGTGGAGGTGTTGCTGCTGGTCTGCTTCTTTACCGGCCTCTACTTCGGTGGCGGCCAGAAGGAGGCTGCCATGTGGGCAGCCATCGGCAGCGGCTTCTGGGCTCAGGTATTCTGGCTCGGGGTGGTAGGCATCGGCATGCTGCTGCCCCAGTTGCTGGCCCTGCTGGCCCCCGCACCGCTGCGGGCCAAAAATGGCTATCTGGTGCTGATCTGCAGCCTGACTCTGGTGGGGATCCTGCTGCTGCGCTACTTCGTGCTCTACGCCGGCCAGATGACGGTAGTTTAAAGGTATGATCACCAGCGCCAGCCACCCTCGGGTGACTGGCGCTTATTTGTTGCGATTGGTTGTTGCGATTGATTGTTGCCAGAAATGTGGATGTTATTCCCCAGCGCCGGTACGGTGCAGACGCTGCGGCATAACATAGACGAATGATTGACTGGAGGTTGTGTGCTGGCGGAGCTCGGCTATCTCTCACTGTTGCTGGCGACCGGGCTCGCCCTGCTGCAAGGGCTGCTGCCCTGGCTGGGGCTGCGGCTCGCCTCACGCCAGCTGCTCGGCTGCGCAACACCGCTGGCCCTCCTGGTCGCGCTCCTGCTGTTGACCGCCCTGCTGCTGCTCGCCGGCTGTTTTGGCCTCGATGACTTTACCTTGGTCTATGTGGCCCAGCACGCCAACAGCGCCCTGCCCCTTGGCTTCAAGCTGGCGGCCGTGTGGGGCGGCCACGAGGGTTCCATGCTGTTCTTCGTCTTTGCGCTGGGGCTGTGGGGCGCGCTGGTGGCCCTTTGCTCCAGGCGGGTCGATCCGCTGATCACAATCCGGGTACTGGCCATCATGGGGCTGATCGTCGGGCTGTTCGGCCTCTATACCCTGGTCTTCTCCAGCCCGTTTGACCGCCAGTTTCCGGGGCCGCTGGAGGGGCGCGATCTCAACCCCATGCTGCAGGATATCGGCCTCATCATCCACCCACCCCTGCTCTATCTCGGTTACGTCGGCTTTGCGGTCAACTTCGCCTTCGCCATGGCGGCGCTGCACTCGGGTCGGCTCGATGGCGCCGTGGCCCACTGGAGCCGCCCCTGGGCGCTCGGCTCCTGGGTGTTTCTCACCGCCGGCATCGTGCTGGGCTCCTGGTGGGCCTATTACGAGCTCGGCTGGGGCGGCTGGTGGTTCTGGGATCCGGTGGAAAATGCCTCCCTCTTGCCCTGGCTGCTCGGCACCGCCCTGCTGCACGCCCTGGTGGTGTGCGAGAAACGCGGTGCTTACGGCCACGCCGTGCTGCTGCTCTCCATCTTTACCTTTTCGCTGAGCCTGCTCGGCACCTTCGTGGTGCGCTCCGGGGTGCTCACCTCGGTGCACGCCTTTGCGGTCGACCCCAGCCGCGGCCTCACCCTCTTGTTGCTGCTCGGCTTGCTATTGACCTGCGCCCTCACCCTGTTTGCCCTGCGGGCGGACATTCGCGCCCCCTATGCCCGCTTTGGCTTGCTGTCAAAAGAGGGGCTGCTCGGCGCCGCCATCCTGCTGCTCAGCGTGGCCTGCGCCAGCGTGCTGCTCGGCACCTTTTACCCCATGGTGTTCCAGTCGCTCCATCTGGGCTCGCTCTCGGTGGGCGCCCCCTATTTCAATACCATCTTCGTGCCGCTGGCCCTCTGCCTGATGGCGCTGATGACCCAGCTGCCGCGCCTGCGCTGGCAGCATCTGGCAGCCCAGCGCCGCATCAAGGTGCTGCTCCCATGCCTGTTCGGCCTGCTGGGGGGCGCCTTGCTGAGCCTCGCCTATCCCGAGCCGCTGCGGGCAAGCTGGCTGGGGCTCGCGGCCAACGTGCTGAGCCTCTGGCTGATGGCCAGCCTGCTGCTCCCGCTCTTGCAACCGACGTCGCGGCGCGAACTCACCCTCAATCGGTTCGGCAGCCTGCTGGCCCACCTCGGGGTGGCGGTGTGCGCCCTCGGCATTGCGCAGGTGAGTCACCACAGTCAGGAGGGGGGCGCCGTGCTCGCCGCAGGTCAGCCCTATCGGCTCGGCGCCTTCGAGTTTCGCTATGAGGGGAGCGAGCCGCTCATCGGCCCCAACTACACCGCCGAACGCATCACTCTCGGCGTGCATAAGGACGGTAAAGAGGTGGCGCGGCTCACCCCAGAGCGGCGCCATTACAGCGTGCGCACCATGAACATGAACGAACCCGGCATCGCGTGGGGGCTGTTTGGCGATCTCTACGTGGTGCTCGGCGAGAAGATGGGGCCCGGCGCCTATGCCATGCGGCTGCACTACAAGCCGCTGGTGCGCTGGATCTGGCTCGGTGGCCTGTTGATGATGGCGGGCGGCGCCCTGCGTCTGCTCGCTCGCCGGCCGCTGCTGGCTAACCATCCTGCGCCAGCGACCGCCCCCTGCCCTAGGCTTGAACAGGAGTCCTTATGAACGCCCGTTTGCGCCTGTTCGTGCCGCTCGTGCTCACCCTGGGGCTCGGTGCCCTGCTCTGGCTCGGCCTTGGCAACAACCCCTACAGCCAGGATGAGGCCGTCGCCGGGCGCACCCTGCCCGCCTGGCAGAGTGACGATCTGTTTGGCGGCGCCCCCATCCACACCGCGGCGCTCAAGGGGGAGCCCTTCGTGCTCAACGTCTGGGCCAGCTGGTGCCCCAACTGCCGCGCCGAGCATCCGCTGCTGGGTGAGCTGGCCAGCGCCGTGCCCCTCTATGGCCTCAACTATCGGGACAAGGGGGATGCCGCTCGCGCCTGGCTTGCCGAGGCGGGCAACCCCTATCGCGCCGTGCTGGCGGACCCCGATGGCCGACTCGCACTGGAGCTCGGCGTCTACGGCACGCCGGAGACCTATCTCTTCGCCGGCGACGGTACCCTGCTGACCCGTCATACCGGCCTGCTCACCCGGGAAATCTGGCAACGCCAGTTTGCCCCCCTGCTTGCAAAGGCCCGCAGCAACACCGCCAGCCCGCCCGAAGTGGAGAGAGAAGTAAAGAGACAAGTGCAGGAGAGCAAGCCATGAGCCGTCTCGGCCACGCCCTGATCGCGCCGCTCTTGCTGGCATTGAGCCTCGGGGCCCTTGCCAGCGGGGTCGACACCTATGAGTTTCGCCACCCCGAGCGGCAGACCCGCGCTCAGGAACTGGCCCGCGCCCTGCGCTGCCCCCAGTGCCAGAACCAGAACCTGGTGGAGTCCAACTCCCCCATCGCCCGGGATCTGCGGCTCGAAGTCTATCGCTGGGTGGACGAGGGGCAGTCTGATGAGCAGGTGATCGCCCGCATGACGGAGCGCTTCGGCGATTTCGTGCGCTACGATCCCCCCTTCAAGCGCAGCACGGCGCTGCTGTGGGGCGGCCCCGCCCTCTTGCTGTTGCTGGCGCTCAATCGCCTGCGCAGGAGCCTGCATCGCCGGCAACCAGCGCGGGTGCCGCTTATCGGCGACAGAGCCGAGGGGATGCTCGCCCACGACCCCAGGGCCGAGCTGAACCGGCTGATCATGGCCGAGCAGCAGGCAGGGCTTGCCCCCCACAGCCGCCTCTACCGGGAGCTGGAGCTGGCCCGCCTCGCCAACGCCACCCCAACCACCGAGCAGGCCCTGCGCGATCGGCTGGTAAGAGATCGCACCGCCCGTCCGCTGCCCTGGCTGCGCTCATGGATACTGCTTGGAGCCTTGCTGCTGGCGCTGATGGCCGGCATTTATGCCGGCACCGGCCGCTATCAGGCGTGGCAGGCTTATCAGTCGCGCCCCGATCCGCTGGCGGGATTGAGCCCGCGGGATCTGCAGGACAAAGAACTGGGCGCCCAGCACCAGCGTCTGCAAGCCAACCCCGCCGATCTCGACGGCTGGGCGGCGCTCGGCCAGCTCTATCTCTATCGGGACGAGTACGCCAACGCCCTGCTCGCCTACCAGCGCCTCGCCCTGCAAGAGGGGGGGGCCAGCGCGGCGACCCAGGCCGCCCAGGCCACCGTACTCTACTACCAAGCGGGCCAGCAGCTTACTCCCGAGGCGCTGCGCCTGCTCGATAGCGCGCTCAAGCAGGACAAGGGCGAGGTGAGCGCCCTGATGCTGCTCGCCTCCGATCACTTCCTGCACGGCCGCTACTCCCAGGCTATCGCCCTCTGGCAGCAGTTGCTGGACGAAGAGCGCCCTCGCATCAACCGGGCCGCGCTGATCGAGGCGATCCAGACTGCCCGCATGATGGGAGGCTGACCGCACGTATGATGGGGGCTGAATCCCCCTGTCACGTTGGGCCCGCACAAGCGCCGCCGGCAGGAAAATCACTTGCCAACCTCCCGTCGGCGGCCGAACAATAGGCGTCTATTGAACCTGTTCCTGGAGCCTACCCCATGATCCCCATTCGCTGTCACACCGTCTCCGGCGTCGCACTCTCCACCGTCCAGGGCGAGACCCGGTTGCTGATGATGAAACGGGTCAAGGGCGGCTTCTGGTGTCATGTGGCGGGCACGGTCGAGGCGGGGGAAACCGGTTGGCAAACCATAGTGCGCGAATTTCGCGAGGAGACCAGCATCGTCGTGCACGAACTCTACAACGGCCAGTATCTGGAGCAGTTTTACGAGCACGCCACCAACACCGTCTGTCTGGTGCCGGTGTTCGTGGTCTACTGCCCGCCAACACAGGCGGTGACCCTCAATCACGAGCACACCGAGTACCGCTGGTGCACCCTGGCCGAAGCCAAGGCACTGGCGGGCTTCCCCGGCCAGCAGGCACTCTATGATCACCTCTGGCACTACTTTGTCGAAAACAGCCCCTCGGCGCTGATGCGGGTGGCCATGGCACCATAGCGGGCGCATGCCAAGAGCCCTGCCGTTATCCCCTTGATCCTGTGATGATCCACATCCGGCCATGGCGGCCATCAGCACATGTTGCCGCCCCTGATCAGGCCGTTTTCAGCAGAGATGATCACCCAGAATGAGCGAGAGGAAGGAAACAAGCAGCAGAGAGAGGTAAAAGAGTGACTATCTGGCGGCCAGGGGGCGCCGCCAGCCGTGCGCTGCGACCAGGTTCCCCACTCCTGCCCACCCCATAATTACTCGTATGAAGCCACCCATAGCTGCCATTACCGTTATTTCAAGGTGCGCCATCCCATAAAATTGAAATATCGGGCCATTAGACGTTGTGAAGCGTCAATTACCGTCATATAACTTAGCCAAATATCCCTGTCAGCCGTACGGTAGCGTCAAATCATGATTACTCGCCCTTTTCTTACCCTGTTGCTCGGTGCCTTCCTTGTTCCCGTCAGCATGGAGAGCGCCCAGGCCAATCCGTTTTCAGCCCAGTCCCACTCCCCCAACAGCTTTCTGGAGCAGCGCAACGATCTGGCGCTGAGCTCCGCCGCCTTCGTGGTAGCCAACTCGCGCACCGGTGAAGTGCTGTCGGAGCGCAACGCCAACCGGGTGATGCCGATAGCCTCCATCACCAAGTTGATGACGGCGCTGGTGGTGCTCGATGCCAACCAGCGTCTCTCCGAGATGCTGACCGTTACCATGGCCGACGTGGACAGACTCAAGGGCACCGGGTCACGGCTGGCGGTGGGCTCGCGCCTGAGCCGGGCCGACATGCTGCACATCGCCCTGATGTCGTCGGAAAACCGCGCCGCCTCGGCGCTGGCCAGAAACTACCCGGGTGGCCAGCGCGCCTTCATCGAGGCGATGAACGCCAAGGCCCGCATGCTCGGCATGTGGAGCACCCAGTTCTCCGACAGTACCGGCCTCACCCCCCGCAACGTCTCCAGCGCCCACGATCTGGCCAAGCTGGTGGCGGCGGCATCCACCTATCCGCTCATTCGCCAGTACTCCTCCACCGAGGAGCGCATGGTGCGCAACGGCAAGCGCCAGCTGCACTACCTCAACTCCAACCGGCTGGTGCGCGAAGGGAGCTGGCCCATCTCCCTCTCCAAGACCGGCTACATCCGCGAGGCGGGTCGCTGCCTGGTGATGGCCACCCAGATCAACCGCGAGCCGGTGATCATGGTGCTGCTCAATGCCGATACCCCCAATGCCCGGGTGGCCGATGCCAAGCGGATCAAATCCTGGCTGGAGACTTCCGGTCGCATGAGCCTGACCGCCCAGTCCACTCCCCAGACCAAGCTGTTCAGCAGCCAGTAACGCGCCCGGCCATCCTCGTCAAAAAAGCCCCCGCACCTAGGTGCGGGGGCTTTTGTTGTTGAGCCTTGTAAACAAATCCGCTGGCTACGACGCCAAAGTGCTGGCAATCAGACCGGCTTGAGCCGCGCGGTGAAGTGGCGCAGCAGCGGCGGCTCGTAGTCAAAGGTGAGCCCGCGAATCTCGCTGGCCCGCGCCTTCACCGCGATCAGGCAGTCGGCCACATAGTCCATGTGATCCCGGGTGTAGACCCGGCGCGGAATGGTGAGACGCAACAGCTCAAAGTCCGCCGCCTCCTGCTTGCCGGTGGCGGGATCGCGCCCCAGCAGCAGGGAGCCTATTTCCACCCCGCGCACGCCCCCTTCCAGATAGAGTTCGCAGGCGAGCGCATGGGCCGGGAACTGCTCGGCCGGAATATGGGGCAGCAACTTTTTGGCATCCACAAACACCGCATGGCCGCCGGTGGGGGTCTGGATGGGGATGCTCGCCTCGGCCAGCCGCTCGCCGAGATAAGCCACCTGACTGATACGGTAGGTGAGATACTCCTCATCCATCCCCTCGCGCAGGCCGATGGCGAGCGCCGCCATGTCCCGCCCGGCGAGGCCGCCATAGGTGACAAACCCCTCCATCGCCACGCAGCGCACCTGCACCGCGCGAAACAGCTCGAGATCTTCCTTGAAGCAGCAGAGCCCGCCGATATTGACCAGCCCGTCTTTTTTGGCCGACATGGTGAAGATGTCCCCCAGCGCAAACATCTGGCGCACTATCTCCTTGATGCTGCGCTTGGCATAAGCCGGATCCCGCTCCTTGATAAACCAGGCGTTTTCGGCAAAACGGGCAGCATCGATCACCACCGGAATATGGTGACGACGGGCCAGCGTCGAGACCGCTTCCATATTGGCCATGGAGACCGGCTGACCGCCGGCGCTGTTGCAGGTGACCGTGATGATGATGCCGGCCACGTTGGCGGCCCCCAGGGTCTCGATGGTGTCGTTCAGGCGAGGGAGATCAAAATCCCCCTTCCAGGCGTAGGGGGCCGTGGTGTCGAGGGCTTTCGGAGTGAGCAGGTTGATGGCCCGCGCCCCGGCCAACTCCACGTGGGCCTTGGTGGTATCGAAGTGGTAGTTGGAGATGAAGACCGGCGCCTTGCCCTGGCAACGCTTGACCAACTCGGGGAAGAGGATCTGCTCGGCCCCGCGCCCCTGGTGGGTCGGCATCACATGCTGATAGCCAAAGATCTCGCGCACCGCGCGCTCCAGCTCGACAAAGTTGCGGCTGCCCGCATAGGCCTCATCCCCCATCATGATGCCGGCCCACTGTCGGTCGGACATGGCGCCGGTGCCGCTGTCGGTCAGCAGATCGATATAGACATCCTCGGCCAGCAGCAGGAAGGGGTTCCAGCCAGCGGCCTCGAGGGCGGCGCGGCGCTCGGCGCCAGTGGTCTGTTTGATGGGCTCGACCATCTTGATACGAAACGGCTCGGGTATACGACGCATAAAAGACTCCTCACCGGCGCAACGCCAGTGTGTTTGAAATCGGGATTGGCAAAGAGGCCGGGGCGATCAGAGTCGTCCGGCTGACAAATTCAAACGGCAGTGCCGCCAATCAGCGGTGAGGAAAGTCGAGGGTCAGAATGGGATCCCGGGTGTACCAGTGGGCGAGCAGGCAGGCTGCCCGGGGCGTAGCTGTCACGATTGGCATCACTCCCCTCCATGTCGGTTGTAACCAGTCGGTGGCCAATTAAGATCCATTGATGAGTGCTGCCAGCAGGCAGCCTCGCCACGTTAACGGCAGGTTAATTGGCAGACAAGAGGCGCACCGCCGGGCTGTGCGCCTGCTCACAAAGCGTCCATTCACTTGGCCCGATGCGGGTAACTGTGATCCCCCCAGCGCCCCGCTTCGTTAAGCTGTTATCCCGTTGACTTGACACCGTTCACGCACCTCGTTGCCCACAGCCGGAAGTCCCATGCATCGCAAAGCCCATCTGCCCGAGAAGATCTGCCCCGTCTGCCAGCGCCCCTTCAGCTGGCGGCGCAAGTGGGCGAAAAGCTGGGAGGCGGTTCGCTACTGCAGCGAGCGCTGTCGCCACGCTCGTCATAACAGCCGTCAACATAACGGGGAGCCAGTCTGATGGAGCTGCGCCTCGTGCTCGGCGATCAGCTGAACGCCGGTCACAGCTGGTTTCGCACCCCGGATCCGGCAATCTGTTATCTGATGGCGGAGCTGCGCCAGGAGACCGACTACTGCCGCCACCACCGCCAGAAGGTGCTGGCCTTCTTTGCCGCCATGCGCGCCTTCGCAGCGGCACTCACCCAAGCGGGCCACCGCGTCTGTTACCTGACCCTCGATGAGAGCGCCCGCTGGCCCGACTTGCCCAGTCTGCTGGCAGCTCAGCTCGAAGCACATCAGGCCGACAGCGTTGCCTGGCAGAGCCCGGACGAGTGGCGCCTCGCCAGCCAGTTGCAAACATGGGCGGCTGGCCTGGCCATCCCTGCCACCGAGGTGGAGAGCGAACATTTTCTCACCCCCCGCGATGGCTGGCAGCGCTACCCCCACAGCCGGATGGAGTTCTTCTACCGCGCTCTGCGCAAGCAATACAGGGTGCTGCTCGATGAGCGCGGCCAACCCCTTGGCGGGCGCTGGAATTTTGATGATGAGAACCGCGCCAAATTGCCGGCGAGCCAACCCATCCCGGCGCCCCTCATCTTTGCCAACGAGGTGAGCGACATTGATGCCATGCTGACCCGCCACGGGGTCAGTACCATCGGCGAGGCGGATGCCGGCGCCCTACCCTGGCCCATCAGCCGGCGCCAGAGTCGCGAGTTGCTGGCCCATTTTCTGGCCCACTGCCTGCCCCACTTTGGCCGCTATCAGGATGCCCTGAGCGAGCGTGGCTGGAGCCTGTTTCACAGCCGTTTGTCATTTTCCCTCAACAGCAAGATGCTCCACCCCCTCGAAGTGATCCGCGCCGCTGAAGCCCACTGGCAGGCCAATCAGGGCACTATCACCCTGGCGCAGGTGGAGGGGTTTATTCGCCAGATCCTCGGCTGGCGCGAGTTCGTGCGCGCCCTCTACTGGGAGAAGATGCCCGACTACCAGCAGACCAATTTTCTGGAGGCCAAGCGGCCGCTGCCCGGTTTTTTCTGGAGTGGCGAAACCAGGATGGCCTGCGTACGCCACGCCATTGGCCAGTCTCTGGAGCACGCTTACGCCCACCATATCCAGCGGCTGATGGTGACCGGCAACTTTGCCCTGCTGGCGGGGATCGATCCTGACCAGGTGGATGCCTGGTATCTCGGCATCTATGTGGATGCCATCGAGTGGGTGGAGCTGCCCAACACCCGCGGCATGAGCCAGTTTGCCGATGGCGGCCTGATGGGCAGCAAGCCCTACGCCAGCAGCGGCGCCTATCTCGAGCGAATGGGCCACTACTGCAAGGGGTGCCACTATCAGATCAAAGCCCGCCACGGCGACGGGAGTTGCCCCTTTAACAGCCTCTACTGGCACTTTTTGTGGCGCAACCGGGACAAACTTGGCAGCAATCCTCGCCTCGCCCTGCCCTATGCCAACTGGGATGGCCAGGCCGCCGAACAGCAGCACGCCATCCTGGCGACGGCGGAGCAGTACCTGATCCGACTGGAGCAGCTCTGACTGCCACAGCTAATACCAACAAGCCCACACTTTTCAACATTGAAAACCAGTTAAATAAATGTAAATAGATATATATCCCAATTATATCTACACCAGTTGAATATCCTGTGGCGGCTGATTAAGGTGAGGGCCCCAGTCAAGGAGAGACAAGATGGACATAGTGGTACTCGGTGGTGGCGTGGTCGGTGTGACCAGCGCCTGGTATCTGGCCAAGGCGGGTCACAAGGTGACGCTGCTGGAGCGGCGTGACGGGGTGGCCCTTGAAACCAGCCACGCCAATGCCGGCCAGATCTCCCCCGGTTACGCGGCCCCCTGGGCGGCCCCCGGCATTCCCCTCAAGGCCGCCAAGTGGCTGCTGCAAAAGCATGCCCCCTTCACGGTGCGACCAACCTCGGATCCCTTCCAGCTGCGCTGGATGCTGAAGATGTTTGCCAACTGTACCCCGGCGGCCTATGCGGTCAACAAGGGGCGCATGGTGCGGCTGGCCGAATACAGCCGCGACTGCATGAAGCTGCTGCGCGACGAGCTGAGCATCGATTATGAAGGGCGCCAGCTCGGCACCCTGCAGCTGTTTCGCAGTCAGGCCCAGCTCGATGCCAGCAAGCGCGACATTGAGGTGCTGGAAGAGTACGGCGTGCCCTACCAGTCCCTCGATGCCGCTGGCTGTGAAGGGGCAGAACCGGCGCTGGCCCGGGTACGTGGCAAGATAGTGGGCGGCCTGCGCCTGCCGGGCGATGAGACCGGCGACTGCTTCCGCTTCACCAAGGCCATGGCAGCGGAAGCGCAGCGACTGGGGGTCAAGTTCGTGTTCAACTGCGCCATCGACGAGATCGAGCTGGCGCAGGGACGCGCCGTGGCGGTGCGGGCCGGCGAGCAGCGCTTCAAGGCCGACGCCATCGTCTGTGCCCTCGGCAGCTATGCCACCGGGTTCCTGCGCCCGCTCGGGCTCGATCTGCCCGTCTACCCGGTCAAGGGCTACTCCCTCACCCTGCCGATGATCAACGCCGAGGCCTCGCCGCGCAGTACCGTGCTGGACGAAACCTACAAGGTGGCCATCACCCGTTTCGATGAGCGGATCCGGGTTGGCGGCATGGCGGAGCTGTCGGGCTACAACCTGGCCCTCAACCCGAAACGGCACGACACCCTGGCCATGGTGGTCGGCGATCTCTTCCCCGAGGGGGGCGACATCAGCCGCGCCGACTTCTGGACCGGGCTGCGCCCCATGACGCCGGACGGCACCCCGTTGGTGGGCCCAAGCCCCATCCCCGGGCTCTGGCTCAACACCGGCCACGGTACCCTGGGCTGGACCATGGCGGCGGGCTCGGGTCAGCTGCTGTGCGATCTCATCAGCGGCAGCGACACCGCCATCAGTGACGAAGGGCTCACCCTGGCCCGCTACGGCTGAGCCTTGTCCTGCGTCTCTTCCCGTTTCATCCCAAAGAGGGAGTGCCTGGCACTCCCTCTTTTCTTCCACTCATGTTCGATTCATTCTGCCTCTGCCGCCGCACTGCCCGGCATCAGGGTGGGCAACGCCTGCCACACCCGGGCAGGATCCGGCTCGGCGATGGCGCTCGCCACCAGTTGCTGCAGCCAGTGGCGATGGAGCAGCCAGATGGGATCCCCCAGGCGCCCCTCCTCCTTGGCGCACTGCTTGACCACATCCGCCGTCCGGTAGAAGTAGCGGATCAGGGTGGTGAGCTCGGGGTCGGGCCAGCGGCAGCCAAAATGGCGCAGCCGCTCGTGCCAGAACGCCAGCTGGCCGCGCTCGTGCTCCTGCTCGAGCCCGTGCAGGGCCGGGATGAGATCCATCGCCTGCCACAGGGCCCCGTAACCGACGAAGCGCTCATCCAGCGCGTCCAGCGCCTGATCCAGCATGGCCAGGGTCTGCGGCCAGTCGTCCGCCTGCTGGCGGATCGCTGCCTGCGCTTCGCACACCGCCGCCAGCCAGTCCATCGCCAGCCGGCAGATGATCGCCTCCTTGTTGGGATAGAGGTGATAGAGCGACTTGATGCCCACCCCGGCGCGGGCGGCGATGGCATTGGTGTTGAGCGCCGCAAACCCCTGCTCCTGCAGCAGCGCCAGGGTGGCCTGCTCGATGCGGGTCGCTACCTCCTGACTGCGCTGCTGCCGCGGCTGACGCCGCATGCAGAGCCCCTCTGGCAATGCGTGTTCCGCCATTGCGTCTCTCTCCATGATCACCGAGTCTCATCACTACATGATGAGACAGACTCAACACAAGTCAAAAAAAGTGCAGCAATCACTGGCATTTTTCGGCGCAGCTGCAATAAACAACTGTGCTCATATTTGCAGTAATCACTGCAATCATACAAGGAGAGCACGCAATGGATGGCAAACAACACAACCACCGCCGGGGACTTGTCGCCCTGCTGATGACAGTCCTGCTCGGCGGCTGCCAGCAGGACAACCGCTCGCAGGAACCGACCCGCACCCTCTACTTCAACGGCAAGATTTACACCCAGGACGGCCAGCACAGCCTGGCCGAGGCCATGGTGGTCGAGGATGGCAAGTTCCGCTACGTCGGCTCGCGCCAGGGGGCCGAACCCTTCATGACCAACGCCACCCGCCAGGTGGATCTGCAAGGGCGCATGGTGCTGCCGGGGCTGCACGACAACCACATCCACCTGCTCGGCACCGTGGCCCTGCCCATGTGCGATCTGGATGGCCAGGCCGTCGATCTCGATCAGCTGGCCGCCAAGGTCAAGGCGTGCCTGCCCCGCTACGCCGGGCAGCCGGGCGAGTGGCTGGTGGTCAATCAGTGGTCCCCCTACGATGGCAATACCCCGACCGCGAGCCATGCCACCCTGCTGGCCGCCCTGGATGCCGTGGCGCCGGACAACCCTGTGGTGCTGCTCGGGGCGGACGGTCACGCCAGTGCCTACAACTCGCAGGCGCTGGCCAGCGCCGAAGATCAGGATGGCAATCAGGTGGGCTTCAACCCCGGCACATTGGCGCCGGGCGGGGTATTCGAGCGGTTCATCCCCTATGTGGACTTGACCAGCGGCGTCATCCGGGAGGGGGCCCGCAGCGCCATTCCGGTACCGGACAGCGGGGTGCTGAGCGCCAGCGACGAGCGGGCCGCCGCCCAGTACGAGCAGATCCTGCCGGCCATCGCCACCCTGATGGCCTCGCGCGGCATCACCGGCGTGCAGGACGCCTGCGCCACCGACTTCATCCGCCAGCGCCTGCTCAGCATGCAGGCACGGGGGCTGCTGCAGATGCGCATCACCGCCGCCACCTGCTTTCACGAAGATGACTACAGCGGCAAGCTGGACATCGAGGGGCACCTGGCCAAGGCCACTCAGGTCAGAAGCGCCTTTGCCGGCAACCCGCTGATCAAGGCCGATGCGGTCAAGATCTTCCTCGACGGGGTGCTGGAAGGGGATCCCTTCACCGCGCCGCCTTTCCTGCCCAACGCCGGCATGCTGGAGAACTACCAGAACCCCCATCTGGCGCTGGATCCGGACAGCGGCCGGGTCACCATCACCGCCGACAGCGAAGACGCTGGCAGCAACGGCATCGTCAACTACCGGGAGGCGGATCTGAAGCGCTACGTCACCGCGCTGGACGGGGCGGGTTTTGGCATCCACATGCACAGCATCGGTGATCGCAGCACCCGGGTCGGGCTCGATGCGCTGGCTGCCGCCCGCGCCAGCAACGGCGATCGGGGCATCCCCCACACCCTGGCCCACCTGCAGGTGGTGCACCCGGACGATCAGCGCCGCCTCGGCGAGCTCGGCCTCTACCTCACCTTCACCTACGCCTGGACCACACCCCAGCTCGCCTACGACATGCTGGTCACCCCCTTCATCCAGCCAACCAGGGCCGGCCAGTCCCTGAGCGAGGCGCTCTACGATCCGCTGGGCTATCTGCAGCAGGCCCTCTATCCGGTCGAGAGCAGCCGCAAGGCGGGCGCCATCCTGGTGGCAGGCAGCGACGCGCCGGTCGACAGCCGGGATCCCCGCCCGTTTGAGAACATGGCCGCCGGCATCGTGCGGGCGGCCGGCAGCGACGATGCATTTCGCGCCAGCCAGCGCATCTCGCTGGCCGAGATGCTGGCCGCCTACACCATCAACGGTGCCAGGGCGGTGCGCCAGGGGGAGATCACCGGCTCCATCGAGGCAGGCAAATCCGCCGACTTCATCGTGCTCGACCGGGATCTGTTCGCCCTGGTCGAGGCCGGCACCCCAGAGCAGATTGCCGACACCCGGGTCGAGCAGACCGTGTTTCAGGGCAACACCATCTACCCGGCCCCCTGAGCCAAACCGCTGACAACAAAAAGGCCCCGCGAGGGGCCTTTTTTATGGACTGGCCGGCGCGCCGGTTTCGCCCTGCGCCGGGTGCAGCGCCAGGTTGAACAGCGCCGCCACCATGTCCGACTGGGTCAGGATCCCCACCAGCTGCTCGCCATCCACCACCGGCATGTGGTGCAGGCCGCCATCGGAGAAGGCGCCTACCAGATCGTAGAGCGGCTGATAGCGGCGGGCGGTCGACACGTTGCGGGTCATCAGGTCCGCGACCCGCAGCTCGGCCAGGTCTGCGGCGCCTCGCGGCTGTTGCAGCGCCCGGTCGATCATCAGGTCATGCAGGGTGATGATGCCGGTCAGCCGGCCGGCCTCGTCCACCACCGGCAGCGCCTTGACCTGATGGTGGGAGAGCAGTTGCCAGGCCGCCATGGCCGGCTGCTGCGCCTCTATCAGGATCAGATCCCGCGACATCACGTCCTGCACCCGCACCGTGCCCACCCTGGCCCGCAGGGCGTGCAACTGGGCCTCCTGCAGCAGCGCCTGCAGATCCTGGCGGCTGATGTCGAGCAGCTCACCGTGCTTGTCCAGCGCAAAGTCGATGTCCGCCGCCTGGGTCGCCACCCGCTCGCTCGGCTGGGGATCGGCGGTCTGATGGCGATTGGGCTGGGCCTGACCGCTGTTGGGATAACGGCGCCCCAGCAGCCGGTTGTAGCAGAGCGCCAGTAGCAGCAACAGCAGCGAATTGAGCAGCACCGGCAGCAACACATAGCCCACCCCGAGCTGGCGGATCCCCTCACCGCCGATGACCGCAGTCAAGGCCACGGCGCCGCCGGGCGAATGCAGGCTGCGGGTGAGAAACATGGCGGCGATGGCCAGCATCACGGCAAGGGCCGCAGCCAGCGCCGGATCCGCCACCAGGCTGGCACTCAGCACCCCCATCAGCGCCGAGACCCCGTTGCCCACCACGATGGACCAGGGCTGGGCCAGCGGGCTGGCGGGCGCGGCAAACAGCAGCACGGCGGAGGCCCCCATGGGAGCGATCAGCCAATGGACCTCAAGCCCCAGCCCCCACCGACACAAGAGGGCGGTACCCAGCAACCCGACGAAGGCACCCAGGGCGCCGTAACAACTCTCTTTGATACTGGTATTGGTGGATACCGGAAAAAAATCCCTGAACTGCATGGGGCTCCTGCGCGGATAACATTTATTTCAAATGCGCAATTTTAACGGCATCCCCTCGCCCAATACCACCGCCAGATGCAGCCAGACCCCTCTTATTTGGTGATGACCGGTCTCATGGGAGTCACACCGCCATCCCGCTGCTCCCCGCGCTCGTCACAAAACTGTGATACCGCAACAAATTCTTACAAAAAAGCTGCTGACAACCTCCTTTTCCCCTTCTCTTAACACGCCCTTAAGAATCGCAGTGTCATCTTGAGCTCATCTTCATGCACGGAGCCACTACTTATGAGCACCATCAGAGATGCCCTTCGCCGCTTCGACGGCCAGCGCCGCTGCTGGACCGCCGGGCTGGAGCGGGCCGCCCTCGCCTGGCTCGCGCGTCAAGGCCGACTGCCGGCGAGCAGCCAGCCTCCCAAGCGGATCCTGGTCATTCGCAGTACCTGCCGCATCGGCAACAACCTGTTTCTGCTGCCCTTTTTGCAGAAGGTGCGCAGCGCCCACCCCCACGCCGAGATAGAGCTGGTGTGCAGCGGCGGCCAGCTGCTCCCCTTCCTGGCCGATCTGCAGCTGCAGCGCATTCATCCGGTCAAGCTGCAGGGCAAGCGGCTGCTGGCCTCCCTGTCGGTGCTGTGGCGACTGCGCCGTCAGCACTACGATCGGGTCTACGTGCCCTTTGCCTCCAGCACCGATCACCTGATCGCCGGCTGGGTCAAGGCCCGCGAGAAGCTGGGCTTTGACGATGCCAAGGGCGACGCCTTGTTCCCCCAGCCCCTCACCCCCAACCAGCACTGCCATTACGCCCACCAGCCGCTGCAACTGCTCGGCATGCACGGCCATCTCGCCGATCAGATTGAGCTCGGCAGCTTGCTGCACAGCGCCAGCCCACGGCTGCTGGCACTCAGGCATGACTATCCGGCGCGGCCGCTCATCGGCTTTTTCACCGGCGCCCGCAAGGGCAAGGGGCTCTCTCTGCCCCAGTGGCAGCGACTGCTCGAGGATCTACGCCGCCACTACCCCAGCACCCTGCTGATCCAGCTCGAGGATCCCGTCGATCCCCAGCCCCGGCTCGGGGACGTGCAAGTCTCCCTCTCCAGCCTGAGCGAGCTGGCCCGCTTTGCCGGCGGCCTCTCCCTCTTCGTCAGCGGCGACACCGGGCCGCTGCACCTGGCTGCCGCCAGCGGCGTGCCCTGCCTCGGCCTCTTTACCCAGACCGATCCCGCCCGCTACGGCTGCCTCGGCGCCCAGCACCTCAATCTGGTGATCGGTGATCGCAATGCCATCCCCCTCGATCACCATTGGCTGGCCGAGGCGCTGGCAAGGGAACCCCAGCCGCAGCAGCTGCCGAGCGCCCCCTCGCCCGTCCCGAGCCCGGGGCTTGCCAGCGGCGCCTTTGTCGTCACCCTCTGAGGGGCTTCAACCAACAAAAAAGAGGGAAGGCTTGCGCCTTCCCTCGTTCGTTATGCCCGTACTCTCTTGTTGTTTGCTGATGCTCTTCAGGCCAGCTCGGCACGCAGCGCCTTGGTGGCATCGACCATCACCTTGAGGGCGGCCTCGGTCTCTTCCCAGCCGCGGGTCTTGAGGCCGCAATCCGGGTTGACCCACAGCCGCTCGGCCGGGATCTGCTTGGCCGCCTTGCGTAGCAGGCCTTCAATCCAGCTCTGGCTCGGCACGTTCGGCGAGTGGATGTCGTAGACGCCCGGGCCGATTTCGTTGGGGTAGTTGAAGCGCTCGAACGCTTCGAGCAGCTGCATCTGGCTGCGGCTGGTCTCGATGGTGATCACGTCCGCATCCAGCGCCGCCACCGCCTCGATGATGAGGTTGAAGTCGCTGTAACACATGTGGGTGTGGATCTGGGTGCTGTCCGCCACCGGGCTTGCGCTCAGACGGAAGGCCCGCACCGCCCAGTCGAGATAAGCCTGATGATCCTGTTTGCGCAGGGGCAAGCCTTCACGGATCGCCGGCTCGTCGATCTGGATGATCTTGATGCCGGCGGCTTCGAGATCTGCCACCTCGTCGCGAATGGCGAGGCCAATCTGCAGGGCGGATTGCTCGCGGCTCACGTCCTCGCGCGGGAAGGACCAGCAGAGGATGGTCACCGGGCCGGTCAGCATGCCCTTGACCGGCTTGTCGGTCAGGCTCTGGGCAAACTTCGTCCACTCAAGGGTCATGGGGGTCGGCCGGTCGATGTCGCGGGTGATCACCGGCGGCTTGACGCAGCGCGAGCCATAGCTCTGTACCCAGCCGAAGCGGGTGATGGCAAAGCCGTCCAGCAGCTCACCGAAATACTCCACCATGTCGTTGCGCTCGGCTTCGCCGTGCACCAGCACGTCCAGCCCGATAGCCTCCTGGCGCAGGATGGCATCCTTGATCTGGGCCTGAATGCCCGCCTCATAGGCACTGTCGTCGATGCGGCCAGCCCGCCAATCCTGGCGCAGCACCCGAATTTCCGAGGTCTGCGGGAAGGAGCCGATGGTGGTGGTCGGCAACAGCGGCAGCTTGAGATCCGAGCGCTGCGCCTCGGCCCGCACCGGGTAGGCGCTGTGGCGATCGAAATCGCTGTTGGTGAGGCTGGCGAGCCGTGACTGCACCGCCTTCTTGTGCACCCGGCTGTCGGACTCTCGATCCACGATGGGCTGGCTGTAGGCTGTGATCTTGTCCAGCTCCCCGCCATTGAGATGGTCAGCCAGCAGCCCCAGCTCGTAGCATTTTTGCAGGGCGAAGGCGAACCAGCTGCGGGTCTGGGCATCCAGCTCCAACTCGAGGGTCAAGTCCACCGGGCTGTGCAGCAAGGAGCAGGAGGAGGCCACCCAGAGCCGCTCGCCGAGCTTGGCTTTCAGTGCTTTCAGGGTCGGTACCAGCTTGGCCAGGTTGGCACGCCAGACGTTGCGACCGTTGATGACCCCGGCCGAGATGACCCACTGGGCCGGCAGGTGCGGGACCAGGGTCTCCAGCTGCTCGGGCGCCGCCACCAGATCCAGGTGCAGGCCGTCCACCTTCAGGCTGGTGATGATGTCGCGCTGATGGGCCACCGAACCGAAGTAGGTAGTGAGCAGCAGCTTGCAAGGACCGGCCAGACGCTCGTAAGCGTTGAGGTAGGCGAGACGCCACTCGTCCGGCAAGTCCAGCGCCAGCGCCGGCTCGTCGATCTGCACCCACTCCACCCCCTGGGCGGCCAGTTTCGCCAGGATCTCCTGATAGACGATGAGCAGGCGATCGAGCAGTTCGAGGCGGGAGAAGCCGCTCTCTTTCTCCTTGCCAAGCCACAGGTAGGAGACGGGCCCCAGCAGCACCGCCTTGACCGGCAGCCCCAGCGCCTTGGCCTCCTCCACTTCGTCAAACAGCTGGCTCCAGCCCAGTTTGAAACGCTGGTCGCGGCTGAACTCGGGCACCAGGTAGTGGTAGTTGGTGTTGAACCACTTGGTCATCTCGGCGGCGGCAGCGGCCGGGCCGGTCGGCGCACGGCCACGGGCGACCCGGAACAGGGTATCGAGATCGGTGTCGCCATGACGGTGGCGGGCAGGGATGGCATCCACCAGCAGGCTGGTGCCGAGCACCTGATCGTACCAGGCGAAGTCACCCACCGGCAGCAGGGTCACACCGGCCTGTTGCTGGGCCTGCCAGTGACGCTCACGCAGGCTCTTGCCGGTGGCGATGAGTTCGGCCTGGCTGGTTTCGCCGCGCCAGTAAGATTCGAGGGCAAATTTCAGCTCGCGCTTGGCGCCGATACGGGGAAAGCCCAGGGTGTGTGCGCAGGTCATAGGTTCCATTCCTTATGCTCATTCATCTGATGGTGAACTGGATGATTTAGCCATCCAGATGTTTACACATCCAAAATGACAAGATAAGGTGGCGTTGGCTATTGAATCCTTTTCAACTGGCTCTCAAGAAATTCTCAAGGCGGGCAACAAGCCGCCGCCCAGGCACAACAAGGAGGGATACCATGGCGGTGTCAAGCAACCCGGGGATCGACATCAAGCACCTGAAGACGGTGAGCGCGCTGGCCGAGCAGGGCTCGCTGGCCGGGGCGGCGCTGACCCTCAACCTCACCCAGTCCGCCCTCTCCCACCAGCTAAAAGAGCTGGAGACCCGCCTCAACCTGGAGCTCTATCTGCGCAAGAGCCGGCCGCTGGTGCTGACTGCGGCCGGCAACCAGCTGCTGGGGCTGGCCCGCCAGGTGCTGCCGGCGCTGGCGCAGACCGAGAAACAGCTGCAGGCCCTGCACAGCGGCGAGGCCGGTCGCCTTCACCTGGCGCTCGATTGCCACAGCTGCATCCAGTGGCTGCTGCCGCTGTTGCCTGATTTTCGCCGCCAGTGGCCGGGAGTGGATCTGGAGGTGGAGTCGGTGCCGGGCTTTGATGCCATCAGCGCCCTGCTCGGCGGCCAGCTCGACTTGCTGCTCACCTCCGACGTGCAGGCGCGCGGCGATCTCCACTTCGAGCCTCTGTTCGCCTTCGAGCTGGTGCTGGTGATGGCGCCGGACCACCCCCTCTGTGGGCAGCAGACCATCAAGCCTGAGGATCTGCGCCCCGAGGTGCTGCTGGTCTACCCGGTGGAGCGGGCGCGGATGGACGTGTTCAGCCGCTTCCTGCAGCCGGCCGGCATCGAGCCCGCCCGCTGCAAGCCGGTGGACAACACCTCTGTGATGTTGCAGATGGCCGCCGCTGGCCTGGGCGTCGCCGCCCTGCCGCGCTGGGCTTGCGAGGAGTTTGTCCGTCAGGGGCTGCTCGAGGCGCGCCCGCTCGCGGAAGGGGTACGCCGCCACATGTATGGCGCCGTGCGCGCCGCCGACCGGGATCAAGCCTGTCTGCAGAGCCTGTTCGAACGCATTCGCAGCAAGATGGGCGACGTAAGAGCGCAGTAATCCATACGGCAAGGCGCAGTAAAAAGCCGCCTGAGGGCGGCTTGTCATCACGCAGGCTTTCTCTTTTCAAGCACTCTCTTCACAGCTCGCCGCCCCCCGCCGCCGCGGGCAGTTGGCGCAGAGCTCACCATCGCGGCGCTTGTAGTGCAGGCAGCAGCGCTGGCGCACATAACCGACCAAGCCGGCCGCTGGCGGCCAGGGCGCCGGCTGCCAGCCCGCCAGATGCTCGGCCGGCAGGCCGCAGGCGGCAAGCCAGTGCGGCGCATGGGCCGCCACTTCGGCAGGGCTTATCTCGTCAAAGAACGCGGGCACCCGCACCAGCGCCGCCAGCAGATCGTCCGCCAAGAGCGGGCGCACGAAGCCGGGCCGCAGCCGCTGCGCCTGCCCGAGCGCTGTGAACAGCGCCTGCCAATGGGCCTGCAGCCGCTCGCCCGCCGCCTTGATCAACACCTCCAGCTCCCCCTTGATCATGGGCTCAGCCGGCAGGGTAAAGCCCGATACCAGCCCATCCTGACAACCCTGCCCCAGCCTCTCCAGCGCTGGCACGGCCCGCAGCCGATAGACGGCCACCATGGCAAGATAGATGGATTGCCAGCAGAGCATGCCCCAGCTGCGGGTGAGCCAGTAGGCGGGGCCCGCCTCCGGATGGGCCAGCCGCCAATGCTCGTGCAGCGCGGCCGCCACCTCGGCCGGCGTGGCCTGTTCGGCCATAGTCAACAGCGCCGCAGCCTCGCCGGCAGACACCAGCCGCCCCTTGAGGGATGGGATAAGCCCGGCGGCGGCCGCGAACAGGGCGCCGTGATCCGCCAGCGCCTGCAGATCCGGCTCGCGCCGTGCGCCCGGGCTGCGGGCATGACGGCCGGCGCCACTCATGGGGTGAGAGAGTCCCGGGCGCGGCCCGGGACGCAGGGTCAGAATACGTATTTGAGTCGCGCCTCCACGCTGCGCTCTGCCCCGAACCAGCAGTTGTTCTGGTCGTAGCAGGAGTAGTAGGTCTTGTTGAACAGGTTGCTGGCGCTGAGTGACACCTCCACCCCTTGCAGGCGCTGGCTAAGCTGGGCCAGATCGTAGGAGGCTGACATGTCCATCAGCAGGTAATCCGGCACGGTGTCGGTGTTGGCGGCATCAAGCTGGGCCTCCCCCACGTAGCGCAGGCCAACCCTCAGGCGCGCCCCTGCCAGCGGACCGGCTGGCAGGTAGTTGCTCCACAGCGAAGCCATTTGTTTCGGCACCCAGACCGGAGTCTTGCCCTGCAGGCTGGTGGTGTCGCGGGTGATCTCCATCTCCTGGCGGGTATAGCTCAGCGCCAGATCCCAGCGGCTGGTGAGATCGAGTCGCCCCTCCAGCTCGACCCCCTTGGAGACCATCTCGCCGGTCTGCAGCTTGGGCCCGTAGACGTTGTCCGGATCCGTCACCAGAGCGTTCTCCTTGGTGATATGGAACGCCGAGATCGTGGCGGTCTTGCTCACGTCCTCGGAGAGGAACTTGAGCCCCCCCTCCCACTGCCGGCCGGTGGCCGGTTTGAACGCCTGGCCCTGCTTGTCCGCCCCCGCCACCGGTTCGAAACTCTCGGCATAGCTCACATAGGGCGAGAGACCGTGATCCAGCTCGTAGAGGGCGCCGAGGCGCAGCGAGAGGTTGTCCTGATCAATCTGGGCCAGGCTGTTGCTCGCCGCCCCCTGATAGAGGGTCCGGCTGTCGGTGTCCATCCGGTAGCGGTCGTAGCGGGCGCCGCCGATGGCCACCAGCCGATCGAGGCGCACCTGATCCTGCAGGTAGAGGCCGCTCTGGTACTGGCGGATGGTTCGGTTGTCCTGATAGTTGAAGACCAGGTCTGCCGGCACTATCTGCTGGTGGTTCGGGTTGAAGATGTCGATGGCAGGGGCCGCATAGTCGAGGGTATCCCGGTAGAGAATGCGCGCATCCAGATACTGGTAATCCACCCCCAGCAGCAGGTTGTGCTGGGCCTTGCCGGTCTGCACCTGGCCCGCCAGCTGGTTGTCGATGACAAAGCCGCGAGACTCTTCATCGGTCAGGTAGGCGTTGCGGGCCAGGGTGCGGTTATCGGCCGCCAGCGCCGCGTTGTAGGTGTTCTGCTGGTTGGCCGAGGCATCCATGTAGCGGGCGTTTTGCAGCAGCTGCCAGTTGGCGTTGAAGTCGTGGCTCAGCTTGTACCCGAGCAGGGTCACCTCCCGGCTGTAGTGGTTCCAGTTTTCATCGCCAAGGAAGGTATCGCTGCCAAGCTGGCCCAGCGGGTTGGACTTGACCGAACCGCTGGCCGGCACCGTGGTGTAGATGCCGGCTTGCGGGTCTTTCTGGTAATAGAGGTTGAGGTTCAGCAGGGTGCGATCACTCAACTGCCAGTCGAGAGAGGGCGCCAGCACGTAGCGCTCCTCCTCTGAGGTCACCGCCTGACCCTCTTTCTGGCGGGCCAGCCCCACCAGCCGATAGGCAAACTGATCGTTGAGGGCGCCGGTGCTGTCGAGGGTCAGCTCCTTGAGGGTGCCCGTCCCGCTCGCCACGCTGACGCTGTGCCTGCTCTCCCGCTGGGGGCGCTTGGCGATGAGGTTGACCATGCCGCCGGGGGGCATGCTGCCGTAGAGCACGGAGGTGGGCCCCTTGAACACTTCCAGCTGCTCGATGGCCACCGGATCGATCTGGGGCTGCAGGTTCCAGTCGTTGTACTGCAGCAGCAGGCCGTCGTAGAAGTTCTGGTAGTTGTCAAAGCCGCGGATGTTGAACAGATCCAGCCGGTTGACCGCTCCGCCCCGCAGTTCGGTGTTGACGCCAGGCACGTAGCGCAGCGCCTCGCTCACCGAGCTGACGCCGCGCTGTTCCAGGGTGTCACCCTCCACCACCGAAATGGCCTGGGGCGTCTCCAGGGGGTCGAGCCGGGTCTTGGTCGCGGTGTTGCGATAGGTCTCGCCGAGCACGGTCAGGGTCTCGTCTGCCCGGGTCTGTGTCGGGCGCTCGGTGGCGGCTGCCTGCACAGGGCCTGCCAACAGGGCGGAGATAGTCGCGGCGACCAGGGTCAAAGGGGGGTGAGTGGCGTACATCTGATCCTCGAATGCAATGAGTGAATAGTAACAAATCTCATTTGCATTTTATTGGGTCATTTTGCCCTTGAATTAACAATTTGGGGCATGTTGGCGCTGAAGAGGGAGAAAATGCGGCCAGTTTGGCCCCATCCGGCAACCTCAACTGACGGCAGCAACGCAGGCGATGTCGAATGGATAGCAAAGCCTGGCGCAGCAAAAAGGGAAAGAGGGATAGCAGCGCCCGGCATCCGCCAGGCAAGGGAATAGCCCTCTCAGAGAGGGGCGACGGGCAGCCAGTACTCCATGCGGGCATCCGGCTGGTTGCCGTCAAAATCGGGGGCGTAACGCTCCAGCTCGAAGCCGTCCACGCCGCGATAACCGGAGCTCGGCAGCCAGTGCAGGATAAACCAGTTGAGGGTCTGCCCCAGCTGACTGACCGGGCCCACGTGACTTAGCACCGCGTAGGTCTGGGCCGGCACCGGGAGGCGCGCCAGACCGGCAGGCAAGCTGGTCCCCTCCTCCATCACGCTGCCCGCCCAGTAGGGGAGCGACTCGCCGGCACCAGCAACATCCACCACCCCAACCCGCTCCTGCCCGGGTGGCAAACCGCCCGCCGTGCGCAGGGCGCGCCAGATGGCGGGCACCGTCTGTTGAAAGTCGGGAGCGGCGGCAAACAGCCCGCGGATCTGCCCCTTCACCCCTTGCAGGATAAAACCCGGCTGGCTCTCAATTCGCACCTGTACCAGCCTGGCAGGCGTGGGCTGCGGCAGGGTAGCCCGCACCAGGGGGGTACGCAGCCCCAGCCGCAGGCCGCGCTTGCGATAGGCCAGCGGCGAGCAGCCGAACTGCTGCTTGAAGGCGCGGCTGAAGCTCACCTCTGAGCCAAAACCGTAACAGAGCGCCAGATCCAGCACCCGCTGGCGGCCAGAGAGCAGCGCCTCTGCCGCCTGGCTCAGCTTGAGCTCGCGCACATAGTGGGCCACCGTCAGCCCCGTCTCATGGAGGAACACCCGCTGCAGCTGCCAGCGCGACCAGCAGCTCTGCTCCGCCAGCTCGGCCAGCGCCAGCGGCTGATCCAGATTGGCGTGGATGTAGTCGAGCACCCGCTCGATGCGGGTCAGCTGGCTATGCGGCTGGGGCACGGCGCCCGGAATGGTGGACAAGATGGTCATGACGAGATCGGATCTGGGCTGTCGGCAAGGCGCTACGCGCAAGGGCCCCATTAAACATGGCCGCGACCTTGGCGGCAAGCGCTGGCCGCTGCGCTCACCCTGGTCCCCTTGCCCAGGGCCTTGCCAGCCCCTTAGGCCAGCGCGTCAAGCCAGCTTGGCAGACTGTCACAAAAGTGACGCGTTTGCCTGTCAGATTGTTTGAAAACAAATATATCAATTACCTCAAAAAGCCCATAAAGTCCTCGTTCGAATCTTTTATGCAGGGAGAGCCAAGATGAAGAAAGTTGCCTTGATCACCGGAGCCCGTGGCGGCATCGGATCCGCCATCACCACCGCCTTGCTGGCCCAGGGGTATCGCATCATCGCCACCCACTCCAGCGCCAACGGGGCGGCGGCGCACGACTGGTACGGGGAGCAGGGTTTTCGGCCGGATCAGGTACGGCTGCTGGCGCTGGACGTCGCCGACACCGCCATGTGCCGCGACACTCTAGGCCGATTGCTGCAGGATGAAGGGCGGGTGGATGTGCTGGTCAACAATGCCGGCATCACCCGGGACGGGGCCTTCAAGCGGATGACTCCGGAGCAGTGGTTCGAGGTGATCCACACCAACCTGTGCAGCCTCTACAACGTGACCCAGCCGCTGTTTGACGCCATGTGCGAACAGCGCGATGCCCGCATCATCAACATCTCCTCGGTCAATGGCCAGAAGGGGCAGTTCGGCCAGGTCAACTACTCGGCGGCCAAGGCTGGCATGCTGGGCTTCACCAAGGCGCTGGCGGCGGAAGGAGCCCGCTTCGGGGTGACGGTCAACGCCATCGCCCCCGGCTACACCGCCACCCCCATGGTGGAGGCGATCCGCACCGACATCCTCGACAGCATCAAGGCCGACATCCCCATGCGCCGGCTGGCCAAGCCCGAAGAGATCGCCGCCGCCGTGGTGTTTCTTGCCAGCGAGGCGGGTGCCTATATCACCGGTGAGACCCTGGCCATCAACGGCGGCCTCTACATGAAGTGAGGCCGGGCCTGGTCTCACCGGCATTGCATCGACAGAGGGCAGCCCGCGGGCTGCCCTCTTTGTTTGCTCCGGCCAACCGGAACGGCCTTCTTCCTTGCCCGGGCTACGGACGTGTCGCCGCGGCCCCCACCGGTTCGGCGAAGTGGCTGCGCAGGGCGGCGATCACCCGGCGCACCTTCTCCGGGATCTCCCGCTGCGGGGTGATGGCGTGGATCTCCATGGGTGGCACCCGAAAGCCCGGCAGCAGTTCCAGCAGGCGGCCCGAGGCGAGATCTTCTGCGATCTCTCCCTCCGGCTGCAGCGACACCCCCTGCCCCGCCAGGGTGAACTGGCGCAGCGGCAACACGTTGTTGCACACCACCCGCGGCTTGGGCTTAACCCTGTGCCCCTGCCCCTTCTCGTCGAAGAAGGTCAGCCCGCCGATCAGCATATCGGCAGCCAGCCAGTCGTGATCCAGCAACGCCTCCGGGCTGCGCGGGGTGCCCTTGCGCGCCAGGTAGGCGGGCGAAGCACACAGCAACATCCGGGTCTGGCCCAGCTTGCGCGCCACCAGAGTGGAGTCCGAGAGCGTGCCGACCCGCAGCGCCACGTCGATGCGCTCGGCAATGAGATCCCGCTTCTCGTCGTCGGCGATGATCTGGATGCACAGGCCGGGGTGAGCCTGCAGCAGCGGCGAGAGCGCTCGTGCCAGCGGCTGGCCGGCCATCCCCACCGGGGCGGTGATCCGCACCTCCCCCAGCAGGCTGTCGCGTACCTCCGAGAGGCGCAGCTCGGTCTGGTTGAGGGTCTGCTGCAGGGACTGGCACCCCTGCCACACCACCTCTCCCGCCTCGGTCAGGTTGAGGCGGCGGGTGGAGCGGTGCAGCAGGGTGAGGCCGAGCAGGCTCTCCAGCTGGCTGATATGCTGACTGACGGCGGAAGGTGTCATGCCGAGAGCCTTGGCGGCGCCGGTCATGCTGCCCGCCTCGACCACGGCGGCGAAGATGGCGTAACGCTTGAGCTGTTCCATTATTAAATCCAGCTTATAAGTGAATGCAATTTACAACGGATTATTAAATCACATTCGGGGGCGTAGGATAGCCCCATTCCAACAGTGAAGGAGAATCTCCCATGAAAATTGCCCTGATCGGTGCCAGCGGTTTTGTCGGTACAGCCATCCTCAATGAAGCCGTCAGCCGCGGCCATCACGTCACCGCCATCGTGCGTGACGTGAGCAAGGTCGCCGCTCACCCGCAGGTCACCGCCGTGGCGGTGGATGCCCAGGACAGCCAGGCGCTGGCCAAGGTGCTCAAGGGGCACGATCGGGTGATCAGCGCCTACAACCCGGGCTGGACTGCCCCGGACATCTACGACCAGTACCTCAAGGGGGCCAGCGCCATCGTGGCCGCCGCCGTCGCGGCCAACAGCTGGCTGCTGGTGGTCGGTGGTGCCGGCAGTCTGGAAATTGCCCCGGGTGTGCAACTGGTGGATACCCCGGAATTCCCGGCCGAGTGGAAACAGGGGGCCTTGGCCGCCCGCGACGGCCTCACCGCCCTGCGCCGTGAAACCACCCTCGACTGGCGTTTCGTCTCCCCGCCCGTGTTCCTGGAACCCGGCGAGAAGCGCGGCGGCTACCGGCTCGGTGCCGATCAGGTGCTGTTCAGCGGTGAACAACCGGCCGGGATCACGGTTGGCGATCTGGCCGACGGCGTGCTCAACGAAGCGGAAAAACCAGCCCACCTGCGCCAGCGCTTTACCCTGGGTTACTGAGCCTGAGCCAGGTACCACACAGGGCCGCAACACCCGTCACACAAAGGGAGGCATCAGCCTCCCTTTTTGCATCTCTGTATTTGGGCATTTCTGTGCTGGCAGCGATGCTCGCCTCTTTTTTGGCTCAAGTCTCGCTCACATTGCGCTCAAGCCGGTACATGCCGGGTCAGGCCAACATGGGTGTCAAGTGCGCCGGTATATTGCCATTATCGCCGCTCAATCGGCAGCCACCCGGATGGGTGGCGAATTCTATTTCGATTTTTGTATATAACTAAGAATAATTTGTTGTTTCCGTCTTATAACTCCGAACAGTAGCATCTCCCTCAATCCAAATGGCGCCATCCCTGGCAACAGGGCGTTGGCCGGTTTATCGGTCAGGGCGTCGTCGTTTTCATGTCAGGTGTGCGGGTAACATCCCGCCCCTGGCCAGTGAGGAGGTGCACATGGAACATTCACCACTGCCGATCATCGATCTCGCCGCGCTCGACGGCGCCCCCGAGACCCGTCGCCAGATGTTGGCCACCCTTGGCCGGGCGGCCCGTGAGGTGGGCTTTTTCTATCTGATCGGCCATGGCCTGAGCGAGCAAGAACAGCAGGAAACCCTGGCGCTGGCGGCCCGCTTCTTCGACCTGCCACAGCAGGAGAAGCTGGCGGTGCAGATGGTGCACTCCCCCCACTTTCGCGGTTACAACCAGGTGGGGGCCGAGCTCACCCGGGCGCGGCCGGATCTGCGCGAGCAGTTCGACATCATGAACGAAGAGGCAGCCCTCGATGCCGCCAGCCTGCAGCATCCCTGGCAGCGGCTCATCGGCCCCAACCAGTGGCCGACCGCCCTGCCCGGTATGCAGGCGCAGCTGCTGGCGTGGCAAGATAGGTTGAGCGCCATCACCCTCACCCTGCTGGCCGCCTTCGCCGAGGTGCTGGCGCAGCCGGCCGGGGTGTTTGACGACAGTATTCGCGGGGCGCCCCATCAGCACATGAAGCTGATCCACTACCCGGGGCAAGCCGAAGGGGGCAGCGGTCAGGGGGTGGGCGCCCACAAGGATCCCGGCTACCTGACCCTGGTGATGCAGGATCATCACTCCGGGCTCGAGGTGGAGACGGCCGACGGCTGGATCTCTGCGCCGCCCCTGCCGGGCGCCCTGGTGGTCAACATCGGCGAACTGCTGGAGTTGGCCTCCAACGGCTACCTCAAGGCCACACTGCACCGGGTGCAGAGCCCGCCGCCCGGGGTATCGCGCCTCTCCTGCGCCTTCTTCATGGCGGCGCGGCTGGATGCGACCGTGCCGCTGCTCAGCCTCTCCCCCGCGCTGGCGGCGCAGGCACAGGGGCCCGAGAGCGACCCGACCAACCCGCTCTTTTATCAGGTGGGGGAGAACGTACTCAAAGGGAGGCTGCGCTCCCACCCGGATGTGGCGGCCCGCCACTATGGCGTCGCCCCCGCGTCCGCCAATGCGCAGACAAGCAGCGAACAGATGGCAAAGCGCGATCGGCGCGAACCACAACTCGCCTGACGCTGCCATACCTAATAGACGAGGGGCGCCACGGCGCCCTTCAGATGACACAAGCAGTTGGGCCACAGCCTGGCAATGACGGAGCAATACAATGAAATTCAAAACCATGAGCGTGCACAGCGGCCAGCGGATCGATCCCCAGACCGGCGCCCTCACCACCCCGCTCTATCAGAGCAGCACCTTCAGCTACTTCAACGCCCAGGCGGGCAAGGAGCGCTTCGCCGGTCAGGCCCCCGGCTTCATCTACAGCCGCTTTGGCAACCCCACCACCGCCGAGCTGGAGCAAAAACTCGCGGCACTGGAAGGGGCCGACGAGGCGCTGGTGGTGGCGAGCGGCATGGCGGCGGTGAGCGCCATCATGTATGCCCTGGCCGACAGCGGCGATGAAGTGGCCTATATCGGCCCGCTCTACGGCGGCACCGATGCGTTTCTCAAGCAGACCTTTAGCCGCGCCGGCATCAAGGTCACCGCCTACGAGAGCGATCTGGATCTGCTGGCCAACATCCGCCCCGCCACCAAGGTGGTACTGTTCGAAACCCTGACCAACCCCACCCTCAAGGTGGTGGATCCGCGGGTGGTAGTAGAAGCGGCCCGCAAGGTGGGCGCCATCACCGTGTGTGACAACACCTTCCTCACCCCCTATCTGCTGCGTCCGCTCGAGCTTGGCATCGACATCGTCATGCACAGCGGCACCAAGTACCTCGGCGGCCACGGCGACATCATCGCCGGGGTGGTGGCGGGCTCTCACGCGCTGATGAAGTCGATTCGCACCGTGGCCCTCAAGCACATCGGCTCCCCCATCGGCCCGCAGGAGGCCTACCTGCTGCAGCGCGGGGTCAAGACCCTGCCCCTGCGCATGGATGCCCACCTGCACAATGCCCAGAAGGTGGCTGACTTCCTGGCCGCCCACCCGGCGGTGAAGAAGGTGATCTACCCGGGGCTGGCCAACCATCCGGGCCACGATGCCCTCGGCGCCTTCGCCAGCGGCTTTGGCGGCATGGTGAGTATTGAACTTGAAGGCGGCTTTGCCCGCTGCGCCAACCTGCTCGACAACCTGCAGCTGTTCGTGCAGGCGGTGAGCCTCGGCGATCTCGAGAGCCTGGCCTGCCATCCGGCCAGCACCACCCACGCCGCCATGGACGAGGCGAGCCGCCTCGCCGCCGGGGTCAATGACGATCTCATCCGCTTCAGCATCGGGGTGGAAGACGCCGACGATCTGATTGCCGATCTGGCCGCCGCCCTGGCCCTTATCTGACCGTTTGCCTCTTTTGAGCGCAAAAAAACAGCCCGCCCCCTGCCAGGGGGCGGGCTGTTTTGCTTGCGGCCATCGCCCGATAGGGGCAACCCGCTAAGGCGTGGCAGAGAGGCGCTGCACCGGCCAGCCCAACGCGGCGAGCTCAGGAGCCAGCGTCTTGGCATCCCCCACCACCAGGATCACCATGTCGTCGGGATCGAGCCAGCGGCGGGCCAGCTCACGCAGGGTAAACGGAGAGAGCCGGCTCACCTGCTGCACCCGCTGCTCCACATAATCCTCCGGCCACCCCTTGAGCAGGATGGGCAGCATGTACTCCATTTCCTGCGGCAACGTTTCGTAATCGAGCGCCTGACCATTGAGCACCCGATCCCGCAGGGTACGCACCTCCAGCCGGGTCGGCCCCAGCCGCTGATACTTGTCGAGCTCCTGCAGGATCTGCCGCAGGGCCGCCCCGGTCACCCCGCTGCGCACGCTGCTTTGCAACAGGAAGTGGCCCGCATCGGCGTTGCCGTCGAAGGCGGCGTCGATGAAGTAGGTGTAACCCAGCTCCTCGCGCAGCCGGATGTGCAGCCGCTCGGCGAGGGAGACATTCATCAGCCGGGTCAGGTAGTGCTCGCCGAAGGCATCCTCCGCCATGGCGCGCCGTCCCACCCGGATCTGGCTGAGCGCCGCCCCGGGATTGTCCAGCAGATAGATGGCCCGTTTCGCCTGCTGGCCGCGCCAGCCGAGAGAGTGCAGGGCCGGCGGCTGACCGGCAGGCTCGACCAGAAAGCCGAGGGCCTTCATCACCCGCTCCTGGGCCAGATCCCCGCTCACCACCACCTGGGCTTCCCCGCTGCGATAGACCGACTGATAAAAGTTGCGCACATCGTCGAGCGTCAGCGCACGTACACTGGCCAGCAGATCCGGTCGCTTGCGCCCCTCGAGCAGGGCGCCGAACTGCCAGTCCGCCTGCCACTGGGGATCTTGCATCAGCTGTTGCAGCCACTGGACATGATCAAAGCGGCTGCGCTCAAAATCGGCTACGCGCATGGCGGGCTGCTGCACCAGCTCCCGCACCAGTGCCAGCGTCTCGTCAAAATGGGAGGTGAGCCCCTCGATCTCGACGTAGCTGCGCCCCTCCCCATGATTGAAGCGAATGCTGGCCCCCAGCTGACGGGCCCGCTCCTCGATGCTGGCCGCCAGCAGCTGCTCGCTGCCAAGGAAGAGCATGGCGTCGGCCAGGGTGGCGACCCCGCCTTTGCCCTCGGGTTCGGCCCGCTCACCGCCCGGCCAGCTGATGCTCATGGCAAAGGCCGGCACCTCGTCGCTGTAGTGACCGAGCAGGGAGATCCGCTCACCCAGCTTGGCCTGCCACAGGGCCGGCATGGGCACCGGCAAGGCGCCGCCGCTGGCCGGCTCCTGGCGCCGATCCAGGGTCTCCTTGATGACATGAGGCAGCAAAGAGGGGGTCGGCCGGGCCAGCGGCAAGGGGGGCGGCTCGACAAAGTTGGGGCTGCCCGCCTGCCATTCAGGGTGCTCGGCCGGCACCACGCTCAGCACCACCCTGGGCTTGTTCAGCACATAGCGCGTCAACACCCGTTGCAGATCGGTCGGCGTCACCCGGGCGATGCGCTGGAGGTTGCGGTACTGGAAGTTGGGGTCAGCAAACAGGGTGTGGCCGGTGGCCAGTTGCTCCACCTTGCCAGCCACGCTGTCCAGCGGCCAGATCCGCTGGGCCCGCTGGGCATTGACCGAGTGGGCCAGTTGCTCCCGGGAGACACCCTCGCTGGCGAGCTGGCCGACGATCCGGTCGATCTCCGCCTTGATGGGGCCCAGTTCGCCCCCTTTGGCCAGATTGGGCACCGCCTCAATCACCAGCATGCAGGCCAGCACCCCGCACTCCTGTCTGGCCGTCACCGAGACCAGCTGGCCGCTTTGCTGCAGTTGTCGCTGCAACAGGCCGCTGGCCGAGCCCCCCAGCTGATCCGCCAGCAGATCGAGGGCCTCGAAGTCGGGCTCGCGGGCGGAGACGGTCGGATAGGCCAGCACCAGCATGGGCTCGCTGACCCGATCGACCAGGGTGCGATAGCGGCTCTTTTTCAGCGTCACCGGACGCACCACCGGGCTTGTCTGGGTTGGTGACGGAGGCAGCGCGACAAAATAACGCTCGACCCAGGCCAGGGTCTGGGCCGGCTGAATGTCGCCACCAATCACCAGGGTGGCGTTGTTGGGCCCGTACCAGCGCAGGAAGAACTGGCGCACGTCCTCCAAGGTGAGGCGATCCAGGTCCGCCACCCGGCCAAACGGCGTGTTGAAATAGGGGTGATTGGGGGGGTAGAGAGTGCGGTTGAGCACCTCCAGCACCCGGCCGTAGGGGGCAGCATCCACCAGGGTGGCTCGCTCGTTCTTGGCGATGTCGCGCTTGGCCTCCAATTTCTGCTGGTAGAGGGTATCGAGCAGAAACCCCATGCGATCCGCCTCCAGCCAGAGCACCTTCTCCAGCTGATTGGCTGGCAGCGTCTGGTAATAACGGGTCTGATCCCGGGAGGTCAAGCCGTTGATGTTGCGCCCGCCCACCTGTTGCAGCAGTCGGATATAGCCCTCCTCCCCCACGTGAGCCGAGCCCTGAAACATCATGTGTTCGAACAGATGGGCCAGCCCGGACTGGCCGGGGGCCTCTTCCGGCAACCCAACCCGGTAGTGGACCGCCACGTGCACCAAGGGGTCGGAGTGATCCTGGGTCAGGATCACCGTCAGGCCATTGTCGAGCCGATATTGCTGATAGGGGACGATCAGCGGATCGGCCACTTTTTTCTGCTCCTTGACCAGCACCGGGCTGGCCAAGGCCAAGACACTGAAGAAATAGAGCAAACTCCACACGACTCTCATGTTATTTCCCAATTTTCAAACCTGAACATTATTATTGGCGGTCGCTGCGCGTCGTTCATATCCAGCGCGCGACAACGGAAAAATGGCGACAGCACTCTGCTGGTGCCTCGCATTATTGATGACATGAATAATATTTTTGCCGGCAGCAATGTCTGCCCCGCGCCAGTCAATATAGCTGCCAAAGGCTGGCAGCCTGCAACCCGGCTGTGGTCGTCAGTGTAATCAATCAAGCCCCGAAGGGATATCAGCAACAGACGTGCTTTTGTAACAAGGTATATATCTGGCCCATCAGTCAGCGCTCTTGAATAGCCTGAACGGCGCTATTTAACCCTGTTAACCGTACCGATTAACAGTGCCAGAAAATATCGTCGGTATGGCGTTTCGACCGCTGCAGGGAAATAAGTCTGCCGTTATTGAGTCACAAACAAATAAACCCGGCGGTTAGTCAATATTGATTCAATTAATAACAAGCGGGTGGCAGCCGCCTTGCTGGCACCACTCGCCAGCCCACCCTTTTGGCACTCTCTGCCGGCCTGCAGAGTTGGCAAAGGCGAAAAAAAAACAGGGGGCCGCGGCCCCCTGTGCATGCTGGCTGCAACCGGCTCAACCGCGATCCAGCAGGATGTTGAGCATGCGGCGCAGCGGCTCGGCGGCGCCCCACAGCAACTGGTCACCCACGGTGAAGGCGGCCAGATACTCCGGACCCATGTTGAGCTTGCGCAGACGACCGACCGGGATGCTGAGGGTGCCAGTGACGGCAGCCGGAGTCAGCTCGCGGGCGGTGATGTCGCGATCGTTGGGGATCACCTTGACCCAGTCGTTGTGGGCGGCCAGCAGGGCTTCGATTTCCGCCAGCGGCACGTCTTTTTTCAGCTTGATGGTGAAAGCCTGGCTGTGGCAGCGCAGGGCGCCGATGCGCACGCACAGACCATCCACCGGAATGGCGGCGTGTTCGATGCCCAGGATCTTGTTGGTCTCGGCCTGGCCCTTCCACTCTTCTCGGCTCTGGCCGTTGTCGAGCTTGGTGTCGATCCAGGGGATGAGGCCACCGGCCAGCGGCACGCCGAAGTTGTCCACCGGCAGGGTGCCGGAGCGGGTCTTCTCGGTGATCTTGCGCTCGATGTCGAGGATGGCGGAGGCGGGATCCGCAAGCTCCACCGCCACTTCATCGCGCAGCAGGCCCATCTGGGTGACCAGCTCGCGCATGTGGCGCGCACCGCCACCGGAGGCGGCCTGATAGGTGGCCACGCTCACCCACTCCACCAGATCGGCCTTGAACAGGCCACCCAGGGCCAGCAGCATCAGGCTGACGGTGCAGTTGCCGCCGACGAAGGTCTTGATGCCGTTGTTGAGGGCATGCTCGATGACGTCGCCGTTGACCGGATCCAGGATGATGACCGCGTCCTTCTCCATGCGCAGGGAGGAGGCTGCATCAATCCAGTAGCCCTGCCAGCCGGCGGCTTTCAGGCGCGGATAGACATCCTTGGTGTAGTCGCCGCCCTGGGCGGTAATGATGACGTCCTGTGCGGCCAGTGCCTCGATGTCGAAGGCATCCTGCAGGGTGCCGGCATCGACGCCGAAATTGGGGGCGGCCTCACCGGCCTGGGAGGTGGTGAAGAAGGTGGGCTGAATGCGGGAAAAATCCTTCTCTTCCTGCATCCGGCTCATCAACACCGAACCCACCATGCCACGCCAACCGACCAAACCTACTTTTTTCATAATGTCCTACCCTGGATAGCTGCTTATAGAAACCGAGTGTGATACCCGTGATCCCTTGTCCGGCGCGGGCCGTTTACAAGCGATTCACAAAATATGGGTTGCGAAAAATGCGTCTGTCCACATTACGGATTGTGACGGCGGGCGCAAGTCGAATTGCGCAATATTCTGTGCCGTTCGCTGCAATATCCGTCAGCCTGGCCGACCTGCGGGCAGCCGGTTGGCATCCCGCCCCCACTTGGGGCATCATTGAGACCGACCGGCAGCCCCGCTGCCCCTCGGGGACGACCCCGAGGCCTCCTGATACGCAGGGACGACCCTGCTTCCTGCGGAATCTGCCTTATGTCCTGGTTGCTCCTGCTGTTGGCCGGCCTGTTCGAGGTCGCCTGGGCCATCGGCCTCAAATACACCGACGGTTTCAGCCGTCCCCTGCCCACCCTGCTGACCCTGATCGCCATGGGGGTGAGCGTGCTGCTGCTCGCCATGGCGGTCAAACAGTTGCCCCTTGGCACCGCCTACGCGGTATGGACCGGCATCGGCGCGGTCGGCACCGTGCTGATGGGGATCTGGCTGTTCAACGAACCGGCCACCCTCGCCCGGGTGCTCTGCCTGCTGCTGATCATCGGCGGGATCCTGGGTCTGAAGTTCATCGGCTGAGCCGTGACCGAGCTCGGTTGAATGGAGAGCAAAACGGGGCATGGGCCCCGTTTTTTGCCTGCCAAACGCGCCGACCCCTGCTATTATCTGCGGCCAAACATGAGCCAATAAAAATCAGGATATCGTGATGACCGACCACACTTTTATTCCCGGCAAGGACGCGGCGCTGGAAGACTCCATCGAACGCTTCCAGACCAAGCTGCAAGCCCTGGGGTTTGATATCGAAGAGGCCTCCTGGCTCAACCCCGTGCTCAACGTCTGGTCCGTGCACATCCGGGACAAGGAGTGCTCCCTCTGTTTCACCAACGGCAAGGGTGCCAGCAAGAAGGCGGCGCTCGCCTCCGCCCTGGGTGAATATTTCGAACGTCTCTCCACCAACTACTTCTTCGCCGACTTCTATCTGGGCGAGCAGGTCGCCAATGGCGACTTCGTTCACTACCCGAACGAGAAGTGGTTCCCCATCGAAGGGGATCAGCTGCCCGCCGGTCTGCTCGACCCCTTCACCCGCAAGTTCTACAACCCGGACGGTGAAGTGACCGCCGACATGCTGGTGGATCTGCAATCCGGCAACGAAGAGCGCGGCATCGTCGCCCTGCCCTTCGAGCGTCAGTCTGATCACCAGACCGTCTACATCCCGATGAACATCATCGGCAACCTGTATGTCTCCAACGGCATGAGCGCCGGCAACACCCGCACCGAGGCCCGCACCCAGGGGCTGTCGGAGGTGTTCGAGCGCCACGTGAAGAACAAGATCATCGCAGAGGCCCTCAGCCTGCCGCTGATCCCGAATGAGGTGATCGCCCGTTACCCCGGCATCAAGGCCTCCATCGATGCGCTGGAAGCCGAAGGCTTCCCCATCTACAGCTTCGACGCCTCCTTGGGCGGTCGCTACCCGGTCATCTGCGTGGTGCTGCTCAATCCGAGCAACGGCACCTGCTTTGCCTCCTTCGGCGCCCACCCGCGCTTCGAAGTGGCGTTCGAGCGCACCGTCACCGAGTTGCTGCAGGGCCGTGGCCTCAAGGATCTCGACGTGTTCGTGCCGCCCTCGTTCGACAACGAGCAGGTAGCGGATCACCACAATCTCGAAACCCACTTCATCGACTCTTCCGGCCTCATCAGCTGGGATCTGTTCAAGCAGGATGCGGACTTCGAGTTTGCCGACTGGGACTTCCGCGGTACCTCGCAGGAGGAGTTCGACCACCTGATCGGCATCTTCCACGAGCTGGAGCAGCCGGTCTATATCGCCGATTACGAGCACCTGGGCGTCTACGCCTGCCGCATCCTGGTGCCCGGCATGTCCGACATCTATCCGGCCGAAGATCTGCTGCTGGCCAACAACACCATGGGTGCCCACCTGCGGGAGACCATCCTGGCGCTGCCGGCGCTGGAGTGGGACGCGGAGCAGTACATGGCGCTGTTCGACCAGCTGGATGAAGAGGGTCACGACGAGCGCACCCGGGTGCGCGAGCTGCTCGGCATCGCCGCCGCCAAGGGCACCGCCCTGCACACCCTGCGGGTGGGCGAGCTCAAAGCCATGCTGGCACTGGCCGCCGGCGAACTCGACACGGCGCTCGATCTCATCGACTGGACCATGGAGTTCAACCAGTCGGTGTTCCCGGCCGATCGTGCCAACTACTACCGTGCCCTGCGCGCCTGCGTCGAGCTGTTCCTGGATGAGGATCGCGACCCCGAGCAGTACCGCGCCGTGTTCACCCGCATGTATGGTGAAGAGACGCTGGCACAGGCCTGGGCCCACGCCAGCGGTGAAGCTCGCTTCCACGGGTTGGCAGCTGCCGACCTGTCCCTCAGCCAGTTCCCGCTGCATCAGAAGCTGCTGGCAGCCTATGAGAAGCTGCAGAAGGCCAAACGAGCCCATTCATGGGGTTGATGTGGTAGTATGTGAAGGGGCCCTGATGGCCCCTTTTGCTTTATGGTCGCCAGAGAGGCGATTTGTTATTCAAAGATGAAATAAAAAACAAAAAATACCTCTTAGGGGGTTGCCAAGCCGGGGCAGAGAATGCTGGGGAGATGCAAAGATGCCTTGCCAGTACCATTTTTAGGCGATGAAAAATAAATTGTTTAAAATCATTGCATTAAAAAATCAGCATTTATGTTTCAGCTGAAACCTGGTGTAAAGCAACGCTGCCGGAGGACTCAAATTTTTGTAGTAAAATTACATTCACAATCTGCAATTCTTGATCGGAGTCAATTTTGACGATCTGGCCCTTTGTTATGATTTCCACAGGCAAAACATCAGGTACATGAGAATTGAAAGCAGAATCTCCCTTTGATTGTCTCAAGCCAGAAGCCATCGCTGCACTGGCAGAAGATATCACCTATGCCAAGGCCACCAAGCCTGCATACAAGGTCATCCCCCTGGCCATCACCGCAGGCGCTTTCATCGCCATTGCTTTCGTCTTCTTCATCACGGTGACGACCGGTGCCGGCAATGTGGCCTGGGGCCTCAGCAAGCTGGTCGGCGGTCTCTGTTTCGCACTGGGTCTGATCCTCTGCGTGCTGCTCGGTGCCGAGCTGTTCACCTCCACCACCCTGACCCTGGTGGCCAAGGCGGCCAATCGCATCACCTGGGCTCAGCTGTTCAAGAACTGGGGACTGGTCTACTTCGGCAACCTCATCGGTGGTCTCATCATCGTCGGCCTCATCATCATGTCGGCCGAATACATGGCGGCAGATGGCCAGTGGGGTCTGAACGCCCTCAAGGTGGCCCAGCACAAGATCCACCATACCTTCTTCGAGGCCCTTGCCCTCGGTATCCTCTGCAACCTCATGGTGTGTCTCGCCGTCTGGATGGCGTTCGGCGCCCGCAGTGCGACCGACAAGGTGATGGTCATGCTGCTCCCCGTCGCCATGTTCGTGGCCTCCGGTTTTGAGCACAGCATCGCAAACATGTTTATGATCCCGGTCGGTATCGCTATCCATGCGGTAGCAGGCCCGGAATTTTGGCAGGCCATCGGCCAGGACCCGGCGACCTTTGCCGACCTGACCGTATCCAACTTCGTCCTACACAACCTCATTCCCGTCACCATAGGTAATATCATTGGTGGTGGCGTCATGGTTGGTCTGACTTACTGGTTTATCTTCCGTCGTCATCATTAAGGATGATTGCGGGATACTACATCAATACCGTGTGAGGTAATGAAAATGGCAGAACTTAACGAACAGTTCCAAAAAGCATGGGAAGGCTTCGCGGCCGGTGAATGGCAGATCTCTGTCAACACCCGTGACTTCATCCAGAAGAACTACACCCCGTATGAAGGTGACGAGTCCTTCCTGGCTGGCGCGACCGAAGCTACCACCAAGCTGTGGGACAAGGTCATGGAAGGCATCAAGATCGAGAACCGCACCCACGCGCCGGTCGATTTTGATACCGACCTGCCCTCCACCATTACCGCTCACGATGCCGGCTATATCGATCAGAGCCTGGAGCAAATCGTTGGTCTGCAGACCGACAAGCCGCTCAAGCGCGCCATCATCGCCAACGGCGGTATCAAGATGGTCAAGACCTCTTGCGAAGTGTACGGTCGTCAGCTGGACCCGATGGTCGAGAAGATCTTCACCGAGTACCGCAAGACTCACAACCAGGGCGTGTTTGACGTTTACACCAAAGACATCCTGAACTGCCGCAAGTCCGGCGTCATCACCGGTCTGCCGGATGCCTACGGCCGTGGCCGTATCATCGGTGACTACCGTCGTGTTGCCCTGTACGGTATCGACTTCCTGATGGCCGACAAACTGGCCCAGTTCAAGTCTCTGCAGGCTGACCTGGAAAACGGTGTCAACCTGGAAGCCACCATCCGTCTGCGCGAAGAGATCTCCGAGCAGCACCGTGCCCTGGCACAGATGAAGGTAATGGCTGCCAAGTACGGTTGCGATATCTCCGTACCGGCCAAGAACGCCAAAGAAGCCGTCCAGTGGACCTACTTCGCCTACCTGGCGGCAGTCAAGTCCCAGAACGGTGCCGCCATGTCCTTCGGTCGTACCTCCAGCTTCCTGGACGTGTACATCGAGCGTGACCTGAAGAAAGGCCTGATCACCGAGCAAGAAGCCCAGGAGCTGATGGACCACATGGTCATGAAGCTGCGCATGGTTCGCTTCCTGCGTACCCCGGAATACGATTCACTGTTCTCCGGCGACCCGATGTGGGCCACCGAAACCCTGGCTGGTATGGGCGTTGATGGCCGTACCCTGGTCACCAAGAACAGCTTCCGTATGCTGAACACCCTGTACACCATGGGCCCGTCCCCTGAGCCGAACCTGACCATCCTGTGGTCCGAGAAGCTGCCGGTCGGTTTCAAGAAGTACTGCGCCAAGGTATCCATCGAGACCTCTTCCGTTCAGTACGAGAACGACGACCTGATGCGTCCGGACTTCAACAACGATGACTACGCCATCGCTTGCTGTGTGTCCCCGATGATCGTCGGCAAACAGATGCAGTTCTTCGGTGCCCGTGCCAACCTGGCCAAGACCATGCTGTATGCAATCAACGGCGGTATGGACGAGAAGCTCAAGATCCAGGTCGGTCCGAAGACCGAAATGGTCAAGTCCGAGTACCTCGACTACAACGACGTGATGGATCGTCTGGATCACTTCATGGACTGGCTGGCCAAGCAATACGTTGCCGCGCTGAACATCATCCACTACATGCACGACAAGTACAGCTACGAAGCCTCTCTGATGGCACTGCACGACCGTGACGTCTATCGCACCATGGCGTGTGGTATCGCCGGTCTGTCCGTAGCCGCTGACTCCCTGTCTGCCATCAAGTTCGCCAAGGTCAAGCCGGTTCGTGACGAAGATGGCGTTGCCATCGACTTCGAAATCGAAGGCGAGTACCCGCAGTTCGGTAACAACGACGCTCGCGTCGATGACATCGCCTGCGACCTGGTTGAGCGCTTCATGAAGAAAATTCAGAAGCTGAACACCTACCGTGGTGCCGTGGCTACCCAGTCCGTGCTGACCATCACCTCCAACGTGGTGTACGGCAAGAAGACCGGTAACACCCCGGATGGCCGTCGCGCTGGTGCACCGTTCGGCCCGGGTGCCAACCCGATGCACGGTCGTGACCAGAAGGGTGCCGTTGCTTCCCTGACTTCCGTTGCCAAGCTGCCGTTCGCTTACGCCAAAGATGGTATCTCCTATACCTTCTCCATCGTGCCGAACGCACTGGGTAAAGACATGGAAGCCCAGAAAGCCAACCTGGCCGGTCTGATGGATGGTTACTTCCACCATGAGTCCAACCTGGAAGGCGGTCAGCACCTGAACGTCAACGTGATGAACCGTGAAATGCTGCTGGACGCCATGGAAAACCCGGAGAAATATCCGCAGTTGACCATCCGCGTATCCGGTTATGCCGTTCGCTTCAACTCTTTGACCAAAGAGCAACAGCAAGACGTCATCACCCGTACCTTCACCGCTTCTCTGTAATAGAGTCTCGGTGAACAAAAACCGGCGCCAAGGCGCCGGTTTTTTTATGCCTGATAGTCAGGGAGCATCGACCTGAAACCTGCCGGCAAGCCCGGCACTCCCCTCCTCTCTCCCGCCTTGTTCAGGGCCGCTCTCCTGCCGCCAGACGGCGGTTGATATCGGCGATGACCGGGGCGATATCCGCCAGGGTGTCGATCACGTAGTGCGCCCCCGCCGCCCGCAGTTTGGCCTCGGCCGGTGCGCGCCGGGCGGCGATCTCCGCCTCGCTCATGGCGGAAAACGCTTCCCAGGTGGCGCCAAATTCGTTGCCGGAGACCGACAGCCCCACCGTCCACATGCCCGCGTTCAACCCTTCGCTGATACCCGGCACGACGTCATCCACCTTGATGCAGCGATGCATCGCGCTCACTCCCAGCTCAATCACGTTGGCCAGCGCCATCCAGGGACCGGGGCGGCCACCGGCCTTGAGA
Organism: Aeromonas sp. V90_14; assembly: GCF_029967615.1. Classification (NCBI taxonomy): domain Bacteria; kingdom Pseudomonadati; phylum Pseudomonadota; class Gammaproteobacteria; order Aeromonadales; family Aeromonadaceae; genus Aeromonas; species Aeromonas sp. V90_14. The sequence continues at coordinate 125,740 of NZ_JASCAS010000044.1, forward strand.
TCGTCGGTGGCGACCCAGTGATCCGGCCGGTAGCCGTGATCGGCCGCCGCAGGTACCAGCGCCTCCATCACCGGACGGGGATAACCGGAGCAGGATCCGATACGCAGCCCTTGTGCGCGTAGCCCATCCAGCACCGGCAACACACCGGGGATGGGGTCGGCGAAGCGGGTCACCGCGGCAATCTGCAGCGGCATAAAGGTGTGATAAATGTGGTCCACCTCGGCGTGGCTCATGGGGTGGCCAAAGCGGGCCTGCCAGCGCGCATCCACCGAGGGCAGGCGGCCCAGCGCGGCGATATGATCCCACTTGCCAAGGCCCATGGGCTGGCGCGCCTCATCCAGAGTCACGGGGAAGTCATAGGCGCGGGCGAAAGCCTCGACGAAGATGGAGGTGGGGGCGAAGGAACCGAAATCGACGACGGTACCGGCCCAGTCGAGGATCAGCGCCTCTACGTCGGTGGTCGGGTCTACAGCAATCTGCAAGTCAGTCATGGTGGTGTTCCTGTTTCGGTGAAAGTGCGATCTCGCCAAGGGCGCGATCGAGAATGGAAATGGCGCGCACCAGATCGGCGCGAGCGATATTGAGCGGCGGCGAGAGCTGGATGACATTGCCCTGGGAGACCTTGAAGCTGAGCCCCAGCTCCAGACAGCGGTAGAGCAGCCGCTCGGCAGCCTGGCTATTGCGCTTTCGACTCTGGTGATCGACCACTAGATCGAGTGCCCACAAGAGACCTATGCCGCGCACCTGCCCGATCAGCGGGTGACGCTCGGCCAACTTGCCGAGCTCGCACGCCATAAAGCGACCATCCTCCCGCACCTTGGCCAGCAACCCCTCTTCACGGATGGTAGCTATGGTGGCGAGAGCCGCCGCGCAGCCGATGGGACTCTTCTCGTGGGTGTAGTGACCGAGCGAAATGGCCGCCGCCTGATTGAAACGGTCGCGGGTGATGAGCGCGGCAAACGGCACCACCCCGCCCCCCAACCCCTTGCCCAGACAGATGATGTCGGGCTCGATGCCGAACTCCTCAAAGCTGAACCAGTGGCCGGTGCGACCCAGGGCATTGGGGATCTCGTCGACGATCAGCAGCACCTTGTGGCGATCGCAGATCTCCCGCACCCGCTGCCAGTAGGCTTTTGAAGGCACCTGCACATCGGTGTTGCGGATGGGCTCGGCGATAAAGGCACCGATCCCTCCCTCCTTCTCGATGACGTACTCCAGATAATCGGCATAGTGCAGGTCATCCCCCTCCCCCCGATACCAGACACCGCGATAACGGGTGGGGGGCGGGATGCGCTCCACCCCGGCCATCAAGGGGCCCATGCCTGCGCGAAAGCAGGCCTCGCCGCCGACCGAGATGGCATCGAGGGAGGCGCCGTGAAAGGCATCCCACAGGGATACCACCTTGCTGTTGCCGGTGATGAAACGGGCGAGCTTCAGGGCAATCCCCACCACTTCGCTGCCACCGGGGGCGAACAGTACCCGGTTGAGATCGCCGGGGGCCAGTTCGGCTAGAGTGCGGGCACAATCGATGGCGACATGATGGGTGTAGCGGCGGGGCGAAAACGGCAGATCGGCGAGTTGCTGCTGCACCGCGGCCACCACTCTGGGGTGACCATGGCCCAGCTGATGGACGCTGTTGCCATGGAAATCGAGATACTGTTTGCCCGATACACTGGTCAGCCAGCTCCCCTGCGCCCCCTCAAGCAGATCGAGACAGGGGGTGGAGAGCGCCTGATGGAGGAAGTAGCGGCTATCTTCCGCCAATCCCGCCTGTACCTCTTCTCTCTGCCCCGCCCACCAGCGCGTTCGTCCCTCACCGAGGTTGATATCCCCTTCGCTGTCAGCGCGGCCGCTGCCGTACAGCTTATGGTCGTGCTGAACGCAACCCTGAGGCGCTTGGCTCGTCATCGCGCGTCCCCTTGCCAGTAGCAGGCGCTGGCCATGGCGGCGAGCAGGCAGCGCACCCGCGCTGGGGTCACATCGCCGATATTGCCAATGCGGAAACAGTCGGCCTGCGAGACCTTGCCCGGATAGATGACAAAGCCCTGCGCCTTGAGCCGCTGGTAGAAGTCGGCGAAGCGGTAGTCAGGATGTGCCGGAGAGTAGAAGGCGGTGATGATGGGGGATTGCCACTGTTCTGGCAGCAGCGGCGCAAAGCCGAGGGCGGCCATGCCATCCACCAGCGTGCGCTGATTCTCGCGGTAGCGCCGATGGCGGGCGGCGATCCCCCCCTCTTCGTCCAGCTCTCGCAGGGCCTGGGCAAAGGCGAGCACGGTATGGGTGGGCGAGGTAAAGCGCCACTTGCCCCCCTGCTGCTCCATGGTCTGCCACTGGGCGTGCAGGTCGAGGGAGACCGAACGGGCGCGACCGGCGCAGGCCGCCAGCGCGGCGCGGCGGGCGATAACGAAGCCAAAACCCGGTACCCCCTGAATGCACTTGTTGGCCGAGCTGATGAGAAACTCGATGCCAAGGCGCCCCATGTCGATGGGGATGCCGCCAAAGCTGCTCATGGCATCGACGATCAGGCGAATGCCGCGGCGCTGGCAGAGCGCAGCCACCTCCTCCAACGGGTTGAGCATGCCGGTGGTGGTCTCGCAGTGCACCATGGCCAGATGGGTGATCTCGGGGTGGCGTGCCAGCATGGCCTCGATGGCGGCGGGTTCGGGGCGGGTTGTCTCGCCGCAGTCGAGCTCATGGTGGCGCAGGCCAAGGCAGCGAGCCATCTCCCCCATGCGGGCACCGTAGGCGCCGTTGTTGATGATCAGCAGGCACTCATCGCTGCCGATCGCCGAGCCCAGCACGCTCTCCACCACATAGCTGCCGCTCCCCTGCAGCAGTACGGCGCTGTAGTCGCTTTCATATTCCGGGCCGGTGGCCAGTCGCACCAGCTCGCGGCGGATGGGCTCCACCACGCCCTGGTTGTAGTCCGCATCCCAGGTGCAGCTGTCTTGCAGCATGGCAGCGCGCACAGTCGCGGTGGTCGAGAGGGGGCCCGGGGTCAGCAGCAGGTAATCAACGGCGGCAGGGGCCGCAGGAATATGGGTCATGACTTCGCTCCTTTTGGTATATACCAGAATGGGCGCATTGTGGGTAACTGCCCCGCCAAGGTCAAAGGGGTGGCGCTACGTGCAACAAAAAATTCATTTTCAGCGTCGGGATCGCGATAATCTAGGAAGCCTGAACAACAGGGGCGATGCTGGTATCTACCAACGCATGTTGATGTCGCCGTTTAACGACCGGGCAGATAACCAGCCCTGCGCCCAGCCCATTGCACAACGCATTGCACAACTCATTGCAAAACCAGGGATTTTCATGAGCAAACCGCAATATCTGCAGATCAAGGATGCCCTCGCCAACCAGATACTGGCGGGGGGTCTGGCCCCCAACGACAAGCTCCCCTCCGAGCGGCTGCTGGGGGAACTCTATGGCACAACAAGGGTCACCATCCGCGAGGCACTGGTGCAGCTGGAGGCGAACGGCCTTATCTATCGGGAGGATCGCCGTGGCTGGTTCGTCACCCCGCCGCGCTTTCGCTTGAACCCCAGACGCACCTCCAACTTTCACCAGATAGTGCGGGAGCAAGGGGGCGAGCCGCGCACCGAGCTGCTGGAGAAAAGCCGCCAGGCGGTGCCACCCGCGTTGATGGCGCAGCTGCAGCTCAAGCCGTTCGACAGCCTGTTTCTGCTAAAACGGCTGCGCTACGCCAACGGGCGCGCCATCTGCTACTGCGAGAATCACTGCCTGCCAGAGCGGGTGCCCGGCCTGCTGGAGCAGGATCTCAACGGCAGTCTGACCGAGATCTATCAGGCCCATTACGATCTCCACTACGCCCGCATGCAGGTGCGCTTCTTCCCCACCGCCCTGCCGGACGAGGTGGCCAAGGCACTGGGGGCCACCGCCGGTCTGCCCGCCCTGCGTCTCGAGCGACTCAACTTCGATCAGCACGGCCGTGTGCTCGACTTCGATCTGGAGTACTGGCGTCACGACAGTCTGGAGATCGAGGTGGATACCCAGGATTAGTCAGGGGCACATCAGGAACGGCAAAACGTCACGGGGCCGTCACGGTCACGTCATAAAGATCCCCTAGCCTCTCTCTCGACCAATCTGGTTTATACCAAACCAATTTAACTGGAGAAGAGGATGAAACAGGGAACCCATCTGCTGGCCGCCGCCGTGCTGGCCGCCACGACAGCCCCGGCTCTGGCCGCCACCGATCTCACCGTCTACACCGCCTTCGAACCGGAGCAGCTCAGCGAGCTGAAAACCGCGTTCGAACGCCAGCATCCGGACATCAACATCAAGTGGGTGCGTGACTCCACCGGCGTGGTCACCGCACGCTTGCTGGCAGAAAAAGCGCAGCCCAAAGCGGATGTGGTATGGGGACTGGCGGCTACCAGCCTGATGCAGCTCGATCAGCAGCAGATGCTCAATGCCTATGCACCGAAAGGGCTGGATAAGCTCGACAGCCGCTTTCGCGACAGCAAGGCCGAGCCGCACTGGATCGGTCTGGACGCCTTCTTCAGCGCCATCTGCTTCAACAAGGTAGAGGCCGAGAAACAGGGGATCCCGGCCCCCACCAGCTGGGCCGACCTCACCAAGCCCATCTACAAGGGCAAGGTGATCATGCCCAACCCCAGCTCTTCCGGCACCGGTTACCTGAGCGTCGCTGGCTGGCTGCAGACCATGGGCGAACAGCAGGGCTGGCAATTTATGAACGGCCTGCACCAGAACATTGACCGTTATACCCACTCGGGCTCCGCCCCCTGCAAGCTGGCCGCCAGCGGCGAGACGGTGATCGGTATCTCCTTCGACTTCCCGGCCACCAGCCTCAAAGCCAAGGGCGCCCCCATCGAGGTGGTGTTCCCGAAAGAGGGCTCAGGTTGGGACATGGAAGCCGCCGCCATCATCAAGGGCACCCCCAAGCTGGAGGCCGCCAAACAGCTGCTCGACTTTGCCGCCACCGAGCAGGCCAACGCCCTCTACAACAAGTCGTTCGCAGTGGTCGCCATCCCGGAGGTGGCCAAGCCCAGAGCCGGCTATCCCGCCAACATCAAGGGCCAGATGATCGACAACGACTTTGGCTGGGCCGCCCGTGAGCGTAACGCCATCCTGGCCCAGTGGAGCGCCAGCTTCGACGGCAAGACCGAAGCCAAGCAGTAAGCGTGAAGGGCAGCGGTTTGTTCACGCCACACACCGCAGCCAATAAACTGCCAGTCGAAGGCCAACAGGTGTTGGCCTTCGTTTTTTGGTTTTAACTTCCCGAGTTTGTATTGCCTTGAATTAGCAACGCCTCACCCATCCACACGCTGCCAAGCCACCTGTTGAGGACCCGTCGTCATCTGACTGTCATCCCTCGATCACCTGACCGTCACACTTCACCCGCAAACTGGTATATACCAAATCAGTAGCGAGTCGAACCATGACCCAGCCCTATCTGGACATTCAACATCTCAACAAGCAGTTCGGTGCTTTTCAGGCCCTCAAGGGGATCACTCTGACCATTGAGCCGGGGGAGTTTATCTGCTTTCTCGGCCCCTCCGGCTGCGGCAAAACCACCCTGCTCAGAGCCATCGCCGGACTGGATCTGCCGGACAGCGGCGAGATCTGGCAAGGGGGGCGCAATATCTCCCGGCTGCCGCCCCAGCAGCGTGATTTTGGCATCGTGTTTCAGTCCTATGCCCTCTTCCCCAACCTGACGGTGGCCCAGAACATCGCCTTCGGCCTTGAGAATCAGGGGCTGGCGCGGGATCTCATCAAGCAGCGGGTCGATCACTGGCTGGGGCTGGTGGATCTCACGGCCCAATCCCACAAATACCCGAGCCAGATCTCCGGCGGCCAGCAGCAGCGGGTGGCGCTGGCCCGGGCGCTCGCCCTCTCCCCCGGCCTGCTGCTGCTGGACGAACCGCTCAGCGCGCTGGATGCGCTGGTGCGCACCCACCTTCGCAGCGAGATCCGCGCCCTGCAGCAGCGCCTTGGCATTACCACCATCATGGTGACCCACGATCAGGAAGAGGCGCTGACCATGGCCGATCGCATCGTGGTGATGGAGGGCGGCCGCATCGTGCAGGTGGGCACCCCGCAGGCGATCTACCACCAGCCTGCCAGCCGTTTCGTGGCAAGCTTTGTCGGCACCATGAACTTCCTCGACACCCTGGTGCTGAGCCCCACTCAGGTGCGCCTCAACGATCAGCCACTGACACTGGCCAACCGGGCCGCGGCCGGCAGCAAATTGCAGGTGGCGATCCGCCCCGAGGCAATCACCCTGAGTGCGCCGAGCGAGCTGTATCTTGGTCAGCACGGCATCGACGCGCAGATCGATCAGGTGGAGTTTCTCGGCGCCGCCCAGCGCCTGATCTGCACCGCCGACACCTATCTGGGCCCCCAGCAAATTCTGGTGGAGCGCCCGACCCACGAGCTGCCCCGCCACGAGCAGGGTGGCTGGCACAGCGGCATGCGCTGCTCGCTGCACTGGCCCGCCGGGGCGATGCAACTGTTTGAAGGAGAGCGCCCATGACTGCCCCCCTCGCGACCTCTTCCCTGTTGCTGCCAGCGACAGCCAGGCACGGCTCCCGCTGGCAGCGGCTTTGTCGCGGCTGGAGCCGGGATCAACTGCTGCAACTGATCCTGCTGGTGCTCGGCATCGCTCTGCTGGTGGGGGGCCTCTTGCTGCCGCTGCTCACCATGCTGCAAAAGAGCCTGCAGGATGAGAACGGGCTCTGGGTGGGCCTTGCCAACTTCAGCGCCTATTTCGACTCCCCTCATCTGGGGCGCACCATCGGCAACACCCTCTGGCTCGGGGTGCTGATCACCGCGCTGGTGGTGACCATCGCCTTTGGCTACGCCTATGCCCTCACCCGCACCTGCATGCCGGGCAAGCCCCTGTTTCGCCTCATCGGCCTTATTCCGCTGTTGATGCCCTCCCTGCTGCCCGCCATCAGTCTGGTTTACTGGTTTGGCAATCAGGGGATCGCCAAGGGGCTGCTCGGCGGCGAGAGCATCTACGGCCCCATCGGCATCGTCATTGGCCTCGGCTTCTGGTGCTTCCCCCACGCCCTGATGATCCTCATCACGGCACTGGGTCAGAGCGACGCCCGCCTCTATGAAGCCTCCCGGGTGCTGGGCAGCAGCGGCTGGCGCACCTTTGTCACCGTCACCCTGCCCACCGCCCGCTATGGCCTGCTCAGCGCCGCCATCGCCGTCTTCACCCTCACCATCTGCGACTTCGGGGTGGCCAAGGTGATTGGCGGCCAGTACAGCGTGCTGGCCACCGACATCTACCGGCAGGTGATCGGGATGCAGAACTTCTCGCTTGGCGCAGTTGCCAGCGTCACCCTGCTGCTGCCGGCGCTCTTGAGCTTTGCACTGGAGCACAGGGTTCGCAGCAAGATGCAGGAGCAGAGCAGCACCAAGGCGGTGCCCTATCAGCCCAAACCCCATCGGCTGCGGGATCTGCTGGCGCTCGGCTGGTGTTCGCTGTGGGCACTGCTGTTTCTGGCGCTGGTCGGGATGGCCGTTTACGGCTCCCTGGTGCAGTTCTGGCCCTACAACCTTGGGCTGACGCTGGATCACTACGCCTTTGACAGCAACAGCGTCTATGGCTGGCAGCCCTTTACCAACACCTTGCAACTGGGCCTCTATACCGCGCTTATCGGCACCGTGCTGGTGATGGTGCTGGCCTGGGCCCAGGAGAAGGGGCGCCACTTTGCATGGCTTCGCCAGTTGCTGCATCTGCTCGCCATGCTGTCGCTGGCGGTGCCCGGCATGGTGCTGGGGCTGGGTTACATCTTCTTTTTCAACGGTAATCCGCTCTTTGGCAGCCTCTACGGCACTCTCTATGGCACTCTGCCGCTGATGGTGCTCTCCTGCGTCATCCACTACTACACCGTGGGTCATATGACGGCCCTGACCAGCCTCAAGCAGTTGCCCAAGGAGCTGGAGCTGGTGGCCATCTCATTGCGCATTCCGCTCTGGAAGGCGTTCTGGCGAGTCACCCTGCCCGCCTCCCTGCCTGCACTGCTGGAGATCTTTATCTATCTGTTCGTCAACGCCATGACCACCACCTCGGCGGTGATCTTCCTCTATTCGAGCGACAGCGTGCTCGCCTCCATCGCCGTGCTCAATATGGAGGATTCCGGCGATACCGCCGCGGCTGCAGCCATGGCCACCCTGATCCTGCTGGCCGCCACCACCGTCAAGCTGCTCCAGCTCTTTTTGAGCCGCGCCCTGCTGGATCGCACCCAGCGCTGGCGCCACCCATAACCTTATCGAGGAGTCATGATGTCCACTCTCCCCTTCTGGCTGGCCGAGGCGCTCGCCGCCGAACAGCCCGCGCCGCCCACGCCACTTCACGGCAACCACGAGGTCGATGTCTGCATCGTCGGTGGCGGCTTTACCGGGCTCTGGAGTGCCATCGCCCTTAAAGAGGCCGAGCCAGCCTTGCGTATCATGGTGCTGGAGAAAGATCGCTGCGGCAGCGGCGCCTCGGGGCGCAACGGCGGCTGTTTGCTCACCTGGTCGGCCAAATACCTGACGTTAAAGCGCCTCTTTGGCGAGCAGCAGGCGGCCTGGCTGGTACAAAGATCCGAGCTGGCGGTGCACGAAATCGCCCGCTTCTGCGAACAGCACCACATAGAGGCGGATCTGAGAGTCGAGGGCACCTGCTACACCGCAACCAGCGAGGCCCAGCGCGGCCTGATGGCGCCGGTATTGCGGGAGCTGAAACACGCCGGTCTTAACCAGTGGCAGGCGATTGAAGAGGGTGAACTGGCGAGCCAGAGCGGCTCCCACGTCCATCTGGAGGGGCTCTACAGCCCCCACGCCGGTTCGGTGCAACCGGCGCTCTTGGTGCGTGGCCTGCTGCGGGTGGCGCGGGAGCTGGGGGTCGAGGTCTATGAGCACTCCCCCATGCAGCGCCTTGAGGCGGGCCAGCCAGCGCGGGTGCAGACACCGCAAGGTGAGGTGCGCGCCCGCAAGGTGGTGCTGGCGCTCAACAGCGCCATGGTGCAGCACTTTCGCGAGTTTCGCCGAAGTATCGTGCTGGTCTCCTCCGATATGGTGATAACCGACCCCGCGCCGGATGCACTGGCCGCCCAGCAACTTGCGCACGGCCGCTCTGTGGTGGATGGCCGCACCTTTGTCCATTACTACCGCTCGACCCCGCAAGGGCGGCTGATGCTGGGCAAGGGGGGCAACACCTTCGCCTTTGCCAACCGCCATCTGGCCGAGTTCGATGCCCCCAGTCGTTATCTTGCCCCTCTCACCCGCACCCTGCGCCGCTTCTTTCCGGCCCTTGCAGAGGTGCCCATCGCCGCCAGCTGGTGCGGTGCCTCCGACCGCTCGGTGGATGGCCTCCCCTTCTTCGGCCATTGGCGAGGGCAGCCCAATATCGTCTATGGCCTCGGTTACTCCGGCAACGGGGTGGCGCAGAGCTGGATGGGTGGCCAGCTCCTGGCGGCCTTGGTGCGCGATGAAGTACGGGAGGAGGACAAGCCGTGGCGCGACTGCGCGCTGGTCAGCGGCCCGCGCGGCTATTTTCCGCCCGAGCCGTTTCGCTGGCTGGGCACCATGGCGGTGCGCAACGCCATCCGGCGCAAGGAGCGGGCGGAAGATGAGAACCGTCCGGTGGACTGGTATGACAAACAGCTGGCCAAACTTGCCGATGCCGCTGGCAAGGCGGACAAATAGACACCTTCACAGCGCTTTGGAAGGAGCCAGAAAGCCGAAGGGGCAGGAGAGTGATGACTCCCCTGCCCCTTCGCAGTTGGTACGGCTCGCGACTGGCCCAATAGACAGGCCTGGCGTTAGCTGGCCCAGGTAATGATGTGATCGATCCAGTCGCCGGCATCCACCTCGTGCACCACCTTGCCGCGCACCGACTGACCAGCCTGGTGCATGGCGCTGCGGCTGCCGGTGATAAGCGGATGCCACTCTGGCAAACTCTGCCCCTCCGCCAGCAGGCGGTAGGCGCAGGTAGAGGGCAGCCAGTCATATTCGGCAATCTTGTCGTGAGTGATCTGCAGGCAGTCCGGCTCTTTTTTAAAGCGATTGCCGTAGTCGGAGCACTGGCAGGTCTTGGTATTGAGCAGGTTGCAGGCCACGTTGGTGAACACCAGCTCCTCGGTGTCCTCGTCGATCAGCTTGTTCAGGCAGCACTTGCCGCAGCCGTCGCACAGGGACTCCCACTCCGTCATGGTCATCTGCTGCAGGCTTTTTACCTGCCAAAAGGGGGCGTTCTGCACGGGTTCACTCTGCTGCATAAAAATTGGCTCACTCAATACACTGACAAGCGCGTGGTTATACGCCCTATGGCCCGATTTTTCAAGGTTGGCGGAAGAACCTTGCTCGCCTACTCACTAGTAGCTATCGGTAAAACAAGGGGAGACAAATAAATACAAGACAACAAATTTTGAAATTCTAATGTTCCCATGATGGGTTGAATTGCCCTATTGAGTATGAGTATCAGACTTTCTTGGTCAAGGCATTACTCTATCAGTAGCCACATCAAACAATTGCAATGTCAAAAATGGCATTTCACTCGAATAAATGGGAAAGCATTAATAATGTTTTTCAAGCATCCAATTACACTGCGGTAATACAACCACAAAAACTGTCAAAATATATTTAAAAAGTTATTGAAATGACTCAGTGGTTCACAAGCCAAACTATAAAACAACCATATGTAATCACACTGTATATGCAGATATGGTCTGTAACTAATTTACTATTTCCTCTCAATCATTTTTTTAAGCTCATCTAATTTTGTCATGGTTGCATAGAATGTTTGATATCCATGGTCTTCTATCTTACCTGTTACGCCCCACGTCGGCACATCTTTAATGTTCTTATTTACAGTGTGAAATTGACCTTCATTGCTCAGGTTGCTTACATAATTGAAAGCTGCTGCCAGTTGTATTTTCTGAGCGCCAGACAAAGTGCTTATTATGTCACTAAATTGAGTGGGCGTTAGCCCTAAACGAGCTTGCACCGTAGCACTAATGCTTCGAGTACTTATATATGCAATTCCTTGCGCCTGCATGACAAATGTTGCTAACTTAGTATCCTTTGGCAAATTCCGATAAATACTGCTGATATCATTTCCCACTAAAAATTGGGATATGCGTAAACCAGACACGATTGTAATCCCACTATTCTGATAGCCACCCTGCCCATCAATTTTCCCATAGGGGTCAGCTTCTACATCGAATCCACCACCGGCTGTGCTGCTCCACTGAAATATAAACGTATTACCATCTGACAACTTTGATAATACTTCCGCCTGTAAAGATTGAAATTCTGACTGAGCAGTAGATGCACTCTCAACCTCCGCCGTGCATTCTTCTTTTCCTGCATTTTGGCAAGTAGCCTTAACAAGCAATTTGGTAACTAAATCTTGTGATTTTTTCTCTAAATTAGTGAGACTGTTTTTAATATCTTTTATTTTTTTACCAGGATTTCCAGTCACGGGGTAGTCATATTCGATGACTTTCGACTTATCTGTACTCAGACATATCATTGAATATGGCACTCGATAACTACTCGCAACACAAGGCATTCCTACAGTATCTATAGGAAGTTGGCCATTTATTGCCAGAAAGCGACTTTGAAATGGAATATCATTAAAGTAAGATGAAATACCACCATCATTTTGAGTCGAACTAGTCAGCTTATCTACTGCACTTAGATTACTAGAACAGCCAGAAATAAGTGCAGAAGAAACACAAAAGAAAAACATACATTTCGAAGTCATCATATTACCTCCTCCAGTAGTATTGACACCAACATCACTTGCAAGCCATAAGAATATAGTTCGCCATTCAGCATGTGCAAATTTTATTATTATGACTGCATCGCTTACATAATGATCTTCAATTCATCGCGCGCAGAGACCAGCGCCCCTTTGAGCTGAGATGTGTACTGAATTAAGTTACGCAGGCGAAAAAACTATCCCTATAAAAAATGCCGCCCCAAGGGCGGCATTTTTATCAGAGATAACAGGCAAAAGAACTTACCAGCCGGTTACTTCACGCAGGGCCTTGCCGATATCGGCTAAGGAGCGCACGGTTTTCACGCCGGCATCTTCTAGGGCGGCAAATTTTTCGGCCGCGGTGCCTTTACCACCGGCGATGATGGCGCCCGCATGACCCATGCGCTTGCCAGCCGGGGCGGTGACACCCGCGATGTAGGAGACCACCGGCTTGGTGACGTGGGCCTTGATGTAGGCAGCCGCGTCTTCCTCGGCGTTGCCGCCGATCTCGCCGATCATCACGATGGCTTCGGTCTGCGGGTCGTTCTGGAACATCTCCAGGATGTCGATGAAGTTGGAGCCCGGGATGGGGTCGCCACCGATACCGACGCAGGTGGACTGGCCGAAGCCCTCGTCCGTGGTCTGCTTGACCGCTTCATAGGTCAGGGTGCCGGAGCGGGAGACGATGCCCACCTTGCCAGGCTTGTGGATGTGGCCTGGCATGATGCCAATCTTGCATTCACCCGGGGTGATGACGCCCGGGCAGTTCGGCCCGATCATGCGCACGCCGGTTTCCTGCAGCTTCACCTTGACGTCCAGCATGTCCAGGGTCGGGATGCCTTCGGTGATGGTGACGATGAGCTTGATGCCGGCATCGATGGCTTCCAGGATGGCGTCCTTGCAGAACGGCGCCGGAACATAGATGACGGAGGCGGTGGCGCCGGTGGCTTCCACGGCGTCACGGACGGTGTTGAACACCGGCAGGCCCAGGTGGGTGGTACCACCCTTGCCCGGGGAGACGCCGCCGACCATCTGGGTACCGTAGGCAATCGCCTGTTCGGAGTGGAAAGTGCCCTGACCGCCGGTAAAGCCCTGGCAGATCACCTTGGTGTCTTTGTTGATCAGAACGCTCATTATTTGGCCTCCGCTGCTTTTACCACTTGCTGAGCTGCGTCAGTCAGACTCGTTGCGGCGATGATATTGAGGCCGCTGTCGGCCAGTTTACGGGCACCCAGTTCGGCGTTGTTGCCTTCCAGACGCACCACCACGGGCACTTTCACCCCTACTTCCTTGACGGCGCCGATGATGCCTTCCGCGATCATGTCGCAGCGCACGATGCCACCGAAGATGTTGACCAGCACGGCTTGTACCTTGCTGTCGGAGAGGATGATCTTGAACGCCTCGGTCACCCGCTCCTTGGTGGCGCCGCCGCCGACGTCCAGGAAGTTGGCCGGTGAGCCGCCGTGCAGGTTAACGATGTCCATGGTACCCATGGCCAGGCCCGCGCCGTTAACCATGCAGCCGATGTTGCCATCGAGTGCCACATAGTTCAGCTCCCACTGGGCGGCGTGCGCTTCGCGGGGGTCATCCTGGGACGGATCGTGCATCTGGCGCAGCTTGGGCTGACGGTACAGGGCGTTGGCGTCGATGTTGATCTTGCCGTCCAGGCAGTGCAGGTTACCCTGGGCGGTGATCACCAGCGGGTTGATTTCCAGCAGGGCGAAGTCGCAGTTCAGGAACATCTGGCCCAGACCCATGAAGATCTTGGTGAACTGCTTGATCTGCTCGCCAACCAGACCCAGTTTGAAGGCCAGCTCGCGGGCCTGATAAGGCTGCGGGCCTACCAGCGGATCGATGGCGGCTTTGTGAATGAGTTCCGGGGTTTCGTGGGCGACTTTCTCAATCTCCACGCCACCTTCGGTAGAGGCCATGAAGACCACGCGGCGCGAACCACGGTCAACCACGGCGCCCAGATAGAGCTCCTTGGCGATGTCGGTGCAAGATTCCACCAGGATCTTGGTGACCGGCTGACCGTTGGCGTCAGTCTGATAGGTCACCAGGTTCTTGCCGAGCCAGTTCTGGGCGAAGGCACGGATCTCGTCCTTGCTCTTGGCCAGCTTGACGCCGCCCGCTTTACCGCGGCCACCGGCGTGGACCTGGCATTTGACGACCCAGGTATTGCCGCCAATCTTGTCGGCCGCTTCGGCCGCTTCCTGCGGGGTGGCACAGGCATAACCTTCGGAGACCGGCAGGCCATACTCGGCAAACAGCTGTTTTGCCTGATATTCATGCAGATTCATAGATGCTCTATCCGTGTTGTAGGTATTTCCGTCCGGGGCTCGTGTTTCTCAATCCCCTGTGAAAGGGGCCAAGGCGGCCCCTCGTTATCTTTCTAATTTCACTTTCACTCAGACGTTCCGTCGGGGCCGGGTTGGCCCCCGCTTGCCGCCGAACGGGAAGTCCGGTGGCAAGCTTGTGGCGCGAGCCGTCAAGCCCACAGGCTTGCCGGTCCGGCCGATTTCTTTAGACGTCCAGCAGCAGACGGGTCGGATCTTCCAAGAGCTCCTTGATGGAGACCAGGAAGCCCACCGACTCGCGGCCGTCGATGATGCGGTGATCGTAGGAGAGCGCCAGGTACATCATCGGCAGGATCTCGACCTTGCCGTCGACGGCCATGGGGCGGTCCTGGATCTTGTGCATGCCCAGAATAGCGCTCTGGGGCGGGTTGATGATCGGGGTGGACATCAGGGAGCCGAACACGCCACCGTTGGTGATGGTGAAGTTGCCGCCGGTCAGTTCATCCACGGTCAGCTTGCCGTCACGGCCCTTGCCGGCCAGGTCTTTGATGGCCTTCTCGATGTCGGCCAGGCTCATGTTGTCGCAGTCACGCAGCACCGGGGTCACCAGACCACGGGGGGTGGAGACGGCGATGCTGACGTCGAAGTAGTTGTGGTAGACGATGTCGTCACCGTCCAGCGCCGCGTTCACTTCCGGGTAGCGCTTGAGGGATTCCACCACCGCCTTCACGTAGAAGGACATGAAGCCGAGCTTGATGCCGTGCTTCTTCTCGAAGATCTCGCCGTACTGCTTGCGCAGCTTCATGATGGGCGCCATGTTGATCTCGTTGAAAGTGGTCAGCATGGCGGTGGTGTTCTTGGCCTCCAGCAGACGCTCGGCGATGCGCTTGCGCAGACGGGTCATGGGCACGCGCTTTTCGGTGCGACCAGCCAGCGGGGCGACCGGTGCAGCCGGGGCCGCAGCGGCAACCGGTGCGGCGGCAGGCTTGTTGCCACCCTTGATGAAGGCTTCCACATCTTCCTTGGTGACGCGACCGCCCTTGCCGGTACCGGTCAGCTTGGCGACATCGATGTCGTGCTCGGCCACCAGGCGGCGCACGGAGGGGCTCAGGCCATCGGCAGCGTCATCGGCCACCGCTTCGACCGGCTTCTCCTTGGTCTCTTCACCGGCCACCGGGGCAGGCTTGAGCATGGCGATCAGCTGGCGGGAGAGCACGGTGGCCCCTTCGCTTTGCAGGATGTCGCCCAGCACGCCGGCTTCCGGCGCCGGCACTTCCAGCACGACCTTGTCGGTCTCGATGTCGACCAGCACTTCATCACGGGCAACCAGATCACCCGGTTTCTTGTGCCAGGTGGCGATGGTGGCATCCGCCACTGATTCCGGCAGGTCCGGTACTTTGATCTCGATAGTCATCTAATCAGTTCCTTGTTACTTCTTGGCCAGCAGGCTTGTTCCAGAGTCGGAGAGGGTCGGCGCAGAGGCGTGCCCTCTCCTTCGCAACGGGTTTATTCCAGGGTCAGCGCGTCTTCCACCAGGGCTTTTTGCTGCTTGGCGTGGACTGACATGTAACCGACGGCCGGTGAAGCCGACGCCGGGCGACCGGCATAACGCAGACGGGCATGGCTTGGCAGCACGCTGTCGTAGTGATGGCGAGTGCAGTACCAGGCGCCCTGGTTCTGCGGCTCTTCCTGACACCAGACGAAGTCGGTGACATGGCTGTAGTCGGCCAGGATGGCGCGCACTTCCTCTTCCGGGAAGGGGTAGAGCTGCTCAATTCGCACCAGCGCCACATCTTGCTGCTCGGCCTTGCGGCGGGCATCGAGCAGGTCGTAGTAGACCTTGCCGGAGCAGAACACCACGCGCTTGACGCCCTTCGGATCCAGCGCATCGATCTCGCCGATGGCGTTCTGGAAGGTGCCTTCGGCCAGTTCTTCGAGCTTGCTCACCGCCAGCGGGTGGCGCAGCAGGGATTTGGGCGTCATCACGATGAGCGGACGGCGCATCGGGCGCACCACCTGACGGCGCAGCATGTGGAACACCTGCGCCGGGGTGGACGGTACGCACACCTGCATGTTGTGCTGGGCACACATCTGCAGATAGCGCTCCAGACGGGCGGAGGAGTGCTCCGGGCCCTGCCCTTCGTAGCCGTGCGGCAGCAGCATGGTCAGACCGCACATCCGGCCCCACTTCTGCTCGCCGGAGGAGAGGAACTGATCCACCACCACCTGGGCGCAGTTGGCGAAGTCGCCGAACTGGGCTTCCCAGATGGTGAGGCCAGCCGGCTCGGCGCTGGCGTAGCCATATTCGAAGGCCAGGACCGCGTTCTCGGTCAGCACGGAGTCGTACACCTCGAATGGGCCCTGCTCGTCGTGCAGGTTGCACAGCGGAGTGTAGGTGCTGGCATCGGTCTGGCTGTGCAGCACGGCGTGGCGGTGGAAGAAGGTGCCACGGCCGGAGTCTTCACCGGTGAAGCGGATGCGCGAGCCCTTGTCCACCAGGGTGGCGTAGGCCAGGGTCTCGGCAAAGCCCCAGTCCAGCAGCTTCTCGCCGGCGGCCATCAGGCGACGGTCTTCATAGATCTTCTCGACCTGGCGCTGCAACACGTGGGTGGCCGGGTACTGGCTGATCCGCTCACCGAGGGATTTCAGATGATCCATCGGCACTGTGCTGTCATAGGCCATGGCCCAGTCGTGACCAAGATACGGGGTCCAGTCGACGGAGTGCAGCTCCATCGGACGCCACTCCTTGCTCACCCGCTCACCGCGATCCAGGGTCTCGCGATATTCGTTGACCAGGGTAGTGGCCAGCTCCTGACTGATGCTGCCTTCCGCCACCAGCTGGTCGGCGTAGATCTTGCGCGGGGTCGGGTGCTGTTTGATCTTCTGGTACATCAAGGGCTGGGTCGCACTCGGCTCGTCGGCCTCGTTGTGACCGTGACGACGGTAGCAGACCAGCTCGATCACCACGTCGCGCTTGAAGGTGTTGCGGTAATCCAGCGCAATCTGGGTCACCAGCACCACGGCTTCCGGGTCATCGCCGTTGACGTGCAGCACGGGGGCCTGCACCGCCTTGGCGATGTCGGTGCAATATTCGGTGGAGCGCAGGTCACGGATGTAAGAGGTGGTGAAACCGACCTGGTTGTTTATGACGATGCGCACGGTCCCGCCCACGCCATAGGCACGGGTCTGGGACATGTTGAAGGTCTCGGCCACCACGCCCTGACCGGCCATGGCCGAGTCGCCGTGGATGGTGATGGGCAGTACGGTCGAGCCGTCCTTGTCACCACGGCGGTCCATGCGGGCTCGGACCGAGCCGATGACCACAGGGTTGACGATCTCGAGGTGAGACGGGTTGAAGGCGAGCGCCAGGTGGACGTTGCCGCCCGGGGTGGCGAAGTCGGACGAGAAGCCCATGTGGTACTTCACGTCACCCGTGCCCCAGGATTCGCCGTGCTTGCCGGCAAACTCGTCGAACAGGTCCTGGGCGCGCTTGCCCAGCACGTTGATCAGCACGTTGAGACGGCCGCGGTGGGCCATGCCGATGACGGCCTCTTTGCAGCCCTGCTCACCGGCGCGACGAATAAGCTCCTTGAGCATGGGCACCATGGCATCGCCCCCTTCCAGGGAGAAACGCTTGGCCCCCGGGAATTTGGCACCCAGGTATTTTTCCAGCCCTTCGGCGGCGGTCAGGCTCTCGAGGAAGCGAGTCTTCTCTTCCAGGGTGTAGCTGCCCGTCCCTTCGATGGATTCGAGACGCTGTTGCAGCCAGCGCTTCTCCTCGGTGGAGGTGAGGTGCATGTAGTCGGCGCCGATGCTGCCGCAGTAGGTTTTCTTCAGCGAGGCATACAGATCGGAGAGCACCATGGTCTCGCGACCGATGGCGTAGGAGCCCACGTTGAAGGTGGCCTCCATGTCTGCGCCCTGCAGGTTGTGAAACGCAGGATCCAGTTCGGCAACGGTTTCACGCGCCCAGAGGCCGAGCGGATCCAGATTGGCGTTTTGATGGCCACGGAAGCGGAAGGCGTTGATCAGCTGCAATACCCGCACCTGCTTGGCATCCACTTGCGGATCGGAGACGGGGGCACTGTAGCGGGAGGGATCCTTGGCCAGGCGACGGAAATAATCGCGGACTCGGGAGTGAGGTTGTTCTATCGCATGGCCATTGACCTGGGGCAGCGAGCTAAACAGGCTGCGCCACTCTTCGGCTACGGACTCGGGGTCTTCCAGGAAGGATTCGTACAAATCCTCAATATAGCTTGCATTCGCACCAGCCAGGTGAGATGACTCCAACCAGGCCTTCATCACGCCGTTATGCATTTCTATCCCTTGTACATCTTGTTCACTGCAGCGCAGCTTGTAGGGTTTAAATAGCCATCCAGCCATGGTGACGGATGGCTATCCAGAGGTCGGGCCTGGCGCGTGACGCCCTGGCCCTGATACTAAACAGCCCGATTGAGCAGCATCGACTTGATCTGACCGATGGCCTTGGTCGGGTTCAAGCCCTTGGGACAGACGTTCACGCAGTTCATGATGCCGTGGCAACGGAACACGCTGAAGGCGTCATCCAGATTACCCAGTCGATCGGTAGCAGCGGTATCGCGGCTGTCCGCCAGCCAGCGATAGGCGGCGAGCAGACCGGCCGGGCCGATGAACTTGTCCGGGTTCCACCAGAAGGAGGGGCAAGAGGTGGAGCAGCAGGCACAGAGAATACACTCGTACAGGCCATCCAGCTTGGCGCGCTCTTCGGGGGATTGCAGGTGCTCACGCACGGGCGGCAATTTTTCGTCGTTGATGAGGAAGGGTTTGACCTTCTCCCACTGGGTGTAGAACTGGGTCATGTCGATCACCAGATCACGGATCACCGGCAGGCCTGGCAAGGGGCGGATAACGACGTTATTGCCCTTCTTCAGCAGATCGGAGAGCGGGGTGATGCAGGCAAGACCGTTCTTGCCATTCATGTTGAGACCGTCAGATCCACAGACCCCTTCGCGGCAAGAGCGGCGGAAGGCGAGCGTGGGATCCAGCTCCTTGAGCTGGATCAGTGCGTCGAGCACCATCATGTCGGAACCTTCAGGAATATCAAGACGATATTCCTTCATATGGGGGACGTTATCAACATCCGGATTGTATCTGTAGACAGAGAATGTGACGTTCATAGGGCTAGCTCCGCAATCAGTAAGTCCGGACCTTGGGCGGGAACGCCTCACGGGTCTTGGGTGACATGTTGACAGCGCGACGGGTCATGGACTCGGTGTCCGGATGATAGAGGCTGTGGCACAGCCAGCTCTCGTCGTCACGCTCCGGGAAATCGAAGCGGCTGTGGGCGCCCCGGCTCTCGGTACGGAAGTTGGCAGCCACCGCGGTGGCATAGGCCGTCTCCATCAGGTTGTCCAGCTCCAGGCACTCGATGCGCTGGGTGTTGAACTCCTTGGAGGTGTCGTCCAGACGGGCGTTCTTGAGGCGCTCGCGGATGAGTTTCAGCTCGGCCAGCCCTTCGGCCATGGCATCACCTTCCCGGAATACGGAGAAGTTGTTCTGCATGCAGCGCTGCAGGTCCTTGCGGATCTGCACCGGATCTTCACCGTCACGGCAATTTTCCCAGCGATTGAAGCGGGACAGCGCGGCGTCGATATCGGCATCGGAGGCGGCGCGGCCGTGCTCCATCTCGCTCAGGGTGTTGACCAGGTGCATGCCGGCGGCGCGGCCAAATACCACCAGGTCCAGCAGCGAGTTGCCGCCCAGACGGTTGGCACCGTGCACCGAGACGCAGGCGATTTCGCCCACCGCAAACAGACCGACCACCGGCACATCGTTGCCGTCCTTGTCCTGGGTCAGGCACTGGCCGTTCACGTTGGTCGGCACGCCGCCCATCATGTAGTGGCAGGTCGGGATGATGGGGATGGGTTCCTTGACCGGATCCACGTGGGCGAAGGTGCGAGAGAGCTCGCAGATGCCCGGCAGGCGGGATTCCAGCACCTCTTTGCCGAGGTGATCCAGCTTGAGCTTGATGTGCGGGCCCCAGGGACCGTCGCAGCCACGACCTTCGCGGATCTCGATCATGATGGAACGGGCCACCACGTCACGACCAGCCAGATCCTTGGCGTTCGGCGCATAACGCTCCATGAAGCGCTCGCCGTCTTTATTGAGCAGGTAGCCGCCTTCACCGCGGCAACCTTCGGTCACCAGCACCCCTGCCCCGGCGATGCCGGTCGGGTGGAACTGCCAGAACTCCATGTCCTGCACGCCGACCCCGGCACGCAGCGCCATGCCGACGCCATCACCGGTGTTGATGTGGGCGTTGGTGGTGGACTGGTAGATGCGACCGGCGCCGCCGGTGGCCAGTACGGTGGCCTTGGCCTTGAAGTAGACGACTTCACCGCTCTCCATGTCGATGGCGGTACAGCCGACGATGTGGCCGTCCTGGTTCTTCACCAGATCCAGCGCATACCACTCGGAGAAGACGGTGGTCTTGTTCTTTACGTTCTGCTGATAGAGGGTGTGCAACAGGGCGTGACCGGTACGGTCGGCTGCCGCCGCGGTACGGGCCGCCTGCTCGCCACCGAAATTCTTGGACTGGCCACCAAATGGACGCTGATAGACTGTGCCGTTGTCGAAGCGGGAGAAGGGCAGGCCCATGTTCTCCAGTTCATAAACGGCCTCGGGGCCGGTCTTGCACATATATTCAATGGCTTCCTGATCACCGATGTAATCGGAGCCCTTGACGGTGTCGTACATGTGCCACTGCCAGTTGTCGTCGTGGGCATTGCCCAGCGCAACCGTGATCCCGCCCTGGGCAGAAACCGTGTGAGAACGGGTCGGGAATACCTTGGATAACAGAGCGCAGCTCTTGCCGGATTGGGCAATCTGCAGCGCGGCGCGCATGCCGGCGCCACCGGCACCGATCACCACAGCATCAAATTCACGAGTTGGAATAGTCACCTTACACCCCCCACAGTACAACGAAGCCGGTCATCAGGTAGACGAACAGCACCACTACCAGGGCAAATTGCAGCGCACCGCGCAACCCCACCGGCTTGATATAGTCGGTCAGCACCTGCCACAGACCGATCCAGGCGTGGATCAGTACGCACAGCAGCGCCAACAGGGTGAACACCTTGGTGAAGGTTTTGGCGAAGAAGCCGGTCCACACCTCGTAGCTGATGTCGTTGAACGCGACAAAGCCCACCAGGTAGAGGACATAACAGGTCATGATGAGGGCGGTGGCGCGGATCAGGATGTAATCGTGAACGCCGCTGCGCCCGAAGGTTGCAGAATTGGTTACCATACCAGTACCCCCGCCAATACCGCCAAAACCGCGGTGATCACGAAGGCCACACGGGCACTCTGATTACCGGATTCCAGCTCTTCCCAATAGCCCATGTCCATGACCAGGTGACGCAGTCCGCCCACAATGTGGTAAGCCAGCGCAGTCAGGATCCCCCACAGCACGAATTTGACCAAGAAGTTGTCCATGATGGACACCACGGTCTCAAATCCTTCGGGAGAGGCGAGTGAAGTACCAAGCATCCACAGCAAGATTGAGAGCGCCACAAAGGTGATGACCCCTGAGACACGATGCAAGATGGAAGCGATGGCGGTGACAGGAAAGCTGATCGTCTGTAGGTCGAGGTTTACAGGTCTCTGTTTATTTTTCACGGCTTTGCCCACTCAGCTCCATTGAGCACGTTAGTTATTGTTTTTACACGCTTATGAGGGCATGGAGTGGCATTTGTTAGGTTTTTGTTACCAAAACAACTCAGGAAAGCCAAAAATAACATTTTCAATATCACATCTAGCTTTGCGAAAGCGTTTCAAACACCGACAGCCATCACCCACGAGGCGCAGTATATCGGCGGGCTTAACCAATGACAATCAATTAGCTACAAAGAAAACCCAAAACCGTAAACCAGATCTCACAACTCATTTAACAAATCATTAATGATCATCCAGCAAAATTGACAACGGCCCTGAACTCTGTTTCAAATAAGGCGCTCCAGCCGCCCTGGTACGGGTCAGAACCTTTGCCAGCGTCATCAAACTCGTAATAAAGTAGAGCTGGAATCAAATTATAAAAGAGCAAAGGAGACGTGCTATGGCTGATAAGATAGCCACCCTACATCTGCCCGGTAAAGACCCGGTAGAACTCCCGATCCTGTCAGGAACTGTCGGACCCGACGTGATCGATGTCAGAAAACTGGGCGCGCAAGGGTACTTCACCTTCGACCCCGGTTTTATGGCAACCGGTTCTTGCAAATCATCCATTACGTACATAGATGGCGATCAGGGTGTCTTGCTGCACCGTGGTTACCCCATCGCCCAGTTGGCCACCCAGGCCAGCTATCTGGAAGTCTGCTACATCCTGCTGTACGGCGAGGCGCCCACCAAGGCGCAGTACACGGAATTCGAACGTCTGGTCACCCGCCACACCATGGTGCACGAGCAGATTGCCTTCTTCTTCCGCGGCTTCCGTCGTGATGCCCACCCCATGGCCGTCATGTGCGGCGTGGTCAGTGCGCTCTCCGCCTTCTATCACGATGCCCTCGACATCAACAACGAAGAGCACCGCGAGATCTGCGCCTTCCGTCTGCTCTCCAAGATGCCGACCCTGGCCGCCATGTGCTACAAGTACTCCATCGGTCAGCCGTTCATGCAGCCGCGTAACGCCCTCTCCTATGCCGGCAACTTCCTGCACATGATGTTTGGCGTGCCGACCGAAGAGTACAAGGTCAACCCCATAGTCGAACGCGCCATGGACCGTATCTTCACCCTGCATGCGGACCACGAGCAGAACGCGTCTACCTCCACCGTGCGTCTGGCTGGCTCCTCCGGCGCCAACCCGTTTGCCTGTATCGCCGCGGGGATCGCCTCCCTGTGGGGACCGGCTCACGGCGGTGCCAACGAAGCCTGCCTCAAGATGCTCGAGGAGATCGGCTCCGTTGACCGCATTCCCGAGTACATCGCCAAGGCCAAGGACAAGAACGATCCGTTCCGTCTGATGGGCTTCGGCCACCGGGTCTACAAGAACCACGACCCCCGTGCCACCGTGATGCGCGAAACCTGTCACGAGGTACTGACCGAGCTGCAGATCAAGGATCCGCTGCTGGACGTGGCCATGGAGCTGGAGCGCATCGCGCTCTCCGACCCCTACTTCATCGAGAAGAAGCTCTACCCGAACGTGGACTTCTACTCCGGCATCATCATGAAGGCCATCGGCATCCCCATGTCCATGTTCACCGTGATCTTCGCCATCTCCCGTACCATCGGCTGGATTGCCCACTGGAACGAAATGCACTCGGATCCGGATCAGAAGATCGGTCGTCCGCGTCAGCTCTATACCGGTCAGCCGCAGCGCGAGTTCACCCCGCTCGACCAGCGTTGAGTCAAAGGTTTCGGATTTTTTGTTACAAAGGCGGTCATTGACCGCCTTTTTATTTGCCGCTCTAATGCCCCCCTTTCCATCGAAGGAGTTCATCATGAGACCACTGTTCCTCAGCGCCGCTGCCGCCCTGCTGCTCAGCGCCTGTCAAAGCGCCCCCACGCCAACCGCAGGCGAGACCCTCTACGTCAACAGCCAGCTGGTACACTGCGTCGGCGTCGGCCCCATGCAGTGCATGCAGGTGCGCAGCGACGAGCAGCAGCCCTGGACCCTGTTCTATCAGCAGATTGAAGGCTTTCAGTTTGAACCTGGCTATCGCTATCAGCTGACCGTCAGCAAGGAGCAGCTCACCGATGTGCCGGCAGATGCCCCTTCCCTGCGCTACCAGCTCATCAAGGTCGTCAGCAAACAGGCGGCGCGCTGATCAAAAAAGGCATCGTTTGGAGATGATTGTTCAGTTCATGACCCGGTTCTGGTACGCTGGTTGACGAATCCATTGTTTAATCAGCGTTTTCGGGCAGCCATGCCCTACCACTATGATCAAGATCCGCACGACCCGGGCCAACGACTGGCCCGCCATCATGGCCATTCAGGACGAGTGTTATCACCAGCTGGATCCTGAGCCCATCGAAGTCATGAGCAACAAGGCCGAACTGGCCCCCGCCAGCTGCTGGGTGGCCGAACATCAGGGCCAGGTGCTGGGCTATTTGCTCTGCCACCCCTGGCGTGCCCACCAGCCCCCGCCTCTCTCCGTCCCCATTCAGCGCCTGGCCGGCAATGACGAGTTCTATCTGCACGATCTCGCCGTCTCACGGCAGGCCCGCGGCAAGGGCATAGGGCAGCGGCTGCTCGCCACCGCCCTTGCGTTTGCCGCAGACGAAGGGTTCGAGCACGCCGGTCTGGTGGCGGTGCAGGATGCGCCAGCCTTCTGGCGCAAGCAGGGCTTCCAGCCGGCCAGTACCCGCAAGTCCCTCACCGAATATGGCGAGGGTGCGACCTACATGCGGCTGCCATTGCCGCAACGGGGCTGACGATCACCCAATGAAAAAGGCGCCTTGCGGCGCCTTTTTTTCGACTCATGGTGGGCTCATCAAGCCTTGAACTTGCTGAACACCAGGGAGGCGTTGGTCCCGCCAAAGCCGAAGCTGTTGGACATGACGGTATTGAGATCCGCCTCTTCGTACGCGCGCACGATGGGCAGGCCTTCGGCCTTCTCGTCCAGGGTCTCGATGTTGATGCTGGGGGCGATGAAGCCGTGTTCCATCATCAGCAGGGAGTAAACGGCCTCGTGCACGCCGGCGGCGCCCAGGGCATGACCGGTCATGGCCTTGGTGGCGGAGAGCTTGGGCGCATTGCTGCCAAACAGCGTCTGGATGGCTTCCAGCTCCTTGGTGTCACCGACCGGGGTGGAGGTACCGTGGGTGTTGATGTAATCCACCTTGCCGACACCCTGCATCGCCATCTTCATGCAACGCACCGCGCCTTCACCGCTCGGCGCGACCATGTCATAGCCATCGGAGGTAGCACCGTAACCGGTGATCTCGGCATAAATGTGGGCACCACGGGCCAGGGCGTGTTCCAGCTCCTCGACCACCAGAATGCCGCCACCACCGGAGATGACGAAACCGTCGCGATCCGCATCATAGGTACGGGAGGCTTTTTCCGGGGTGTCGTTGTACTTGGTGGACAGGGCGCCCATGGCATCGAACTGGATGGTGGAAGACCAGTCCAGCTCCTCGCCGCCGCCGGCGAAGACGATGTCCTGCTTGCCGAGCTGGATCAGTTCCAGAGCGTGACCGATGCAGTGGGCAGAGGTGGCGCAGGCGGAGCTGATGGTGTAGTTGACACCCTTGATCTTGAACGGGGTGGCCAGGCAGGCGGAGGTGGTGGAGGACATGGTGCGCGGCACCATGTAGGGGCCCACACGCTTGACGCCCTTCTCACGAGCGATATCCGCAGACTCGGAGGTGTTCTTGCCGGAGGCGCCACCGGAGCCGGTCACGATACCGGAACGCTCGTTGGACACCATCTCTTCCGGCAAACCGGCGTCTTCGATGGCCTGTTGCATGGAGAGATAGGCGTACGCCGCTGCATCGCCCATGAAACGCATGACTTTACGGTCGATCAGTTCAGACGGGTCGAGTTTGATGTTACCCCAGACACGGCTGCGCAGGTTGTACTGTTCGAACTGCTCGGAATAGGTGATGCCAGATTTGCCTGCTTTCAGGGAGGCCAGCACTTCTTCCTTGTTGTTGCCGATACTGGAGATGACGCCGATACCGGTGATCACTGCTCTTCTCATTAATTCATCTCGTCTGGAAAAACTGGCGCCAAGTCTACCCGCTTTCGGCTGCCAAACTGGTCTGCTTTCACGTAGAATGCCCGCGATTTTGTGACGCGAGCAGAGGAAAACGTGAGTCAAACATCCTTACATCATGCCCGATTGGACTGGAATGAAGCGGGAACTCCAGTCTCCAGTGAGTTCGGGGATGTGTACTTTTCCAATGATAACGGTCTAAGTGAAACCCGCTACGTCTTTTTGCAGCAAAATCGGCTGCCAGCGCGATTTTCGCATCACGATAGTGACATTTTCGTGATAGGTGAGACAGGTTTCGGCACAGGTCTTAACTTTCTGGCGACAATGGCCGCCTTTCTGGAACAGGCGCCCCAATCCGGCAACGGTGCCCACCTCCACTTCATCAGCTTCGAAAAATACCCGCTGACCCGGGAGGATCTGCGCAAGGCGCTGGCCGCCTGGCCCGAGCTCGCTCCCTTGAGCCAGGATCTCATCGCCCAGTGGCCGCTGCCAGTCCAGGGCTGCCATCGCCTGCAGTTTGCCAAGGGCCGCATCCGGCTCGATCTCTGGTTTGGCGACATCAAGGAGATGTTGCCGCAAGTCCCCCATCAGGAGGGCGGGCTGGTGGATGCCTGGTATCTGGATGGCTTCTCCCCCGCCAAGAACCCCGAGATGTGGACGCAAGCCTTGTTCGATGGCCTGGCCCGTCTCGCTCGCCCCGACGCCTCCATTGCCACCTTTACCTGCGCCGGCTTCGTGCGCCGCGGCCTGATTGCCGCCGGCTTTGCCATGAAGAAGGTCAAGGGCCACGGCAGCAAGCGGGAGATGCTGGCCGGGGAGCGCGCAGAGAAACAGCCACAGCAGACCATCGCCCCCTGGTATGCCAGACCCGCCGGCCGCGCGGGCGAGGTGCTGATCATAGGTGGCGGCATCGCCTCGGCCATGACCGCACTCTCCTTGGTGGAGCGAGGCCGCAGGGTGACGCTCTTGTGCCAGGATGGCGAGGCCGCGACCGGCGCCTCCGGCAATCGGCAAGGGGCCCTCTACCCGCTGCTCAACGGCGAGCACGATGCCCTGTCGCGCTTCTATTCCCTGGCCTTCGGCTTCGCCAGAAGCCGACTGCTGGCCCTGGCCGAGCGCCACCCCGTCGCCTTCTCGCTGTGCGGCGTCACCCAGCTCGGCTATGACGACAAATCCGCCGCCAAGCTGGCCAAGATGGCACAAGGCCCCTTCCCGCCCGAACTGATGCAGGTACTTTCCGAGCCGGAGGTTGAGCAAGTGATCGGCCTGCCCTGCGGTCACGGTGGCGTCAGCTATCCGCAGGGGGGCTGGCTCTGCCCGGCGGATCTCACCCGCGCCGCCATCAAGGAGGCGCAGGCCCGCGGGTTGCTTGAGGTGGCGTTCAATACCGAGGTGGTCGCCATGGCCGAACAGACCGATGGCTGGCAGGTCGAGAGTCGTGACGGGCGCCGCTGGCAAGCCCCCAATCTGGTGGTGGCTGCCGGCCATCAGTTGCCTGCGCTCATTCCCTTTGCCGAGCTGCCGCTCTACCCGGTGCGCGGCCAGGTGAGCCATGTACCGACCTCGGCGAGTTTGAGCAAGCTCAACACCGTGCTCTGTTACGATGGCTACCTCACCCCGGCCCACCACGATCACCACTGCATCGGGGCCAGCTATGGTCGCAATCAGACCGACCTCGGGTTTCGCGCCGACGAACAGGCCCAGAACCAGGCGCGACTGCAAGCCTGCCTGCCACAGCAGAGCTGGCCCGCCGAGGTGGATGTGAGTGGCAATCAGGCCCGGGTCGGCGTGCGCAGTGCCAGCCGGGATCACCTGCCGGTGGTGGGGCCAGTCGCCAGCTTGGCCAACCTGGCGGATCACTACGCCGGACTGCAGGGCGATCAGCAAAACGCGGCGCCGTTGCCGCTGCATCCCGGTCTTTATGTGCTGGGGGCACTCGGCTCGCGGGGACTCTGCTCGGCCCCCCTTTGCGGCGAGCTGCTGGCCAGCGAGATCTGCGGCGATCCGCTGCCGCTGGCAGCCGATCTGCTGGAGGCGCTCCACCCGGCCCGCTACTGGGTACGCAAGCTGCTCAAGGGCAAGCCGCTCCAGTGAGCATTCAGATGCTCGGCAAGGCGCAACAACAAAAAGGGCTCCCCAGCGGGAGCCCTTTTTGTTCGCTCAAATCCTGTCGGGCTCAGATGCCCTTTGGCCAGTTAAGCCCCAGCTTGCGACCGTGATCGGTCTGCTGCTGCAACTGGCTGAAACGCTGGCGCGAGCTGGCCAGTACCCCCTGCCCCCGTTGCCAGGCCTGATATTCCAGGGCGGCGCAGTCGCGCTCCACCGGCAGCTGTGCCAGCTGGATGCCGAGCTGGCTGACACTCTCCAGCAAGATATCCTTGTGGCGGCTCTCGTAGTCGAACATGGCGGCCACCAGCTTGTCCCACTTCTGGCGCTCGGCGGCGGAGGCCCTGGCCTTGTCCATCCAGTTCGGCACCATCACCTTGATCCGGGTGGTGACCCTGACCTGTTCCAGCTCGCAGCGCTGCGCCTCGGGACGGGTCTGCAACTGCCAGGAGAGTTGGTAACTGGCCATGCCGATGTGGCCGTTGGCCCGGGCTGTGCCCGCGTTGGTCATCTGGCGTGCCAGGCTCGCCACGTCCGGTCCGGAAACCCGATAAAACTGAAAGTCGACCTTGATGTCAGGCACCGCCTTGATACCGGTGTAATGGGAACTCTCGGCCCCGGCCGTGGCGGCGAACAACATCAATGCCACCATGAAAACTTTGCTGACCATTCCCATCTCTGCTGCCTTGACCTCGTTGCTGGCGGGGTTGTTATTTTAATTAATAATCAACGCATTAATACTCGAAGCAGGAGATTAACCGCGATCCCCGCGACTGTCACCTACTCCCGTCACAAAGCCTAAGTGTCAGGTTGACAAGTCGCAACCCCGCACCGCCATTGATTTGCAAGCAAGATCACAAGTGATGCGCAACATCATGGTGAGATACCCCTTATTGGATAATAATCGCCGAGTTTTATGTCGATACATTTCGGGATTGGCCAGATTAACCTCCAAGTTGACGCCAGGAATGCATCCACCTTCATTCGTACTCAGGAACTCACTCTATGATGGAACTCCTTATCGGCACCCTGGTCACCCTGGCTGTGGGTCGCTACATCTTCAAGGGCTACTCGGCCACCGGGGTGTTGCTCAGCGGCGGCTTGCTGCTGCTGGCGATCACCGCCCTGATGGGCAAGGCGGTGCTGCCCACCAGCGTCACCTCCACCGGCCACGTGGCCACCGACATCTTCGAATACGTGCGCTTCCTGCTGGTGGATCGGGGCGGTGGCCTCGGCATGCTCATCATGGTGCTGTGCGGCTTCGCCGGCTACATGAGCCACATCGGCGCCAACACCATTTTGGTGAAGCTGGCCAGCAAGCCGCTTGGCATCATCAAGTCCCCCTACATCCTGCTGGTTGCCGCCTATCTGGTGGCCTGCGCCATGTCGCTGGCGGTGAGTTCCGCCACCGGTCTGGGCGTGCTCTTGATGGCCACCCTGTTCCCGCTGATGGTCAACATGGGGATCTCCCGTGGCGCCGCGGCGGCGGTGTGCGCCTCACCGGCCGCCATCATCCTGGCCCCCACCTCCGGGGACGTGGTGATGGCCGCCCAGGCCGCCAACATGGAGCTGCTCGATTTTGCTTTCAAGTTGACCCTGCCCATCTCGCTGGTGGCCATCGCCGCCATGGCGGTGACCCACTTCTTCTGGCAGCGCTATCTGGATCAGAAGGCCGGCGAGCACAACGAGGCGGTCGCCCCGAGCGATCTCATCACCGATGCCCCCGGCTTCTACGCCATCCTGCCCTTCACTCCCATCATCGGGGTGCTGCTGTTTGACGGCAAACTCGGGCCCAAGCTCGACATCGTCACCATCATCGTCATCTGCCTGGTGCTGGCCGCCCTGCTGGAGCTGGCCCGCAAGCGCAACGGCAAAGAGCTGCTGGACGGGCTGCAGGTGTGCTGGCGCAGCATGGCCGATGCCTTCGCCGGCGTGGTGATGCTGCTGGTGGGTGCCGGGGTGTTTGCCCAGGGCCTGATGGGGCTCGGCTTCATCGCCAACCTCCTGGATCTGGCCCAGAGCTTTGGTACCGGCGGCATCGTCATCATGCTGGTGCTGGTGGTCATCACCACCCTGGCCGCCTTTACCACGGGGTCCGGCAACGCCCCCTTCTACGCCTTCGTGGAGCTTATTCCCCATCTCGCCACCAGCCTCGGCGTCAACCCCGCCTATTTGGTGATCCCCATGCTGCAGGCCTCCAACCTGGGCCGTACCATCTCGCCGGTCTCCGGGGTGGTGGTCGCCTGTGCGGGGATGGGCAACCTCTCTCCGTTCGAAGTGGTCAAGCGCACCTCGGTGCCGGTCGCGGTCGGCCTGCTGGTGGTGATCCTCGCCACCCAGATCATGGTGCCCGCCTAAATTGGCCGGGGCTCCCTGAGCGGATGCCCCGCCTCTATCTCGCTCGACCAGCCCGGCCTGCAGCCGGGCTGGTATCTCCCCCCGCCATTGGAGTAGACTCGGTGCTCTTTTTTCTCTAAGGAGGACCGAGATGAGTATTACGGTTCAACTTGCCCACTTCAGTGACTGCCACTCCCATTTCGATGGCGCTCCCATGCGCTTCGCCCCCGCAGGCGAGTCCGAGTGGCGCACCCAGTGTGGCGGCTACGCCCGCATCCTGACCCGGCTCAACGCCTTGCGCCGACAAGCCGACGCGGCGGGCCAGACCTGCCTGTTCCTGCACGGCGGTGACACCTTCCAGGGCTCGCTCTATTTCAACCGCTTCAAGGGGCGCGCCAACGCCGACCTGCTGAGCCTGCTGCGACCGGACGCCATGGTGATCGGCAATCACGAGTTCGATCTGGGCAACGGGCCGCTGGTGGAGTTTTTGCGCCAGCTCGACTTTCCGGTGCTGGCTGCCAACCTCGACAGCAGCCAGGAGCCCGTCGACGCCCCGCTGCGGCTGCGCGGCCTGCCCCAGTTGTATGATGCCAGCCGTCCCTGGCACCAGCGCATCATCGACGACGTGCCCTTCGCCCTGCTCGGCATCACGCTGCCGCAGATGGCGGCCATCGCCAGCCCCGATCCCCATACCCGCTTTCACGGCATCGAGCAGACCCTGAAGGCCGCGCTGGCAGAGATCAAGGCCGCCGGCATCCGCCACATCATTCTGCTGAGCCACCTTGGGCTGGAGCAGGACAAACAGCTGGCCGAGCATTTCCCCGAGCTCAGCCTCATCATCGGCGGCCACACCCACAGCCTGCTGGGGGATCTGGCGCCGCTCGGTCTGGCGAGCGAGGGCAGCTATCCGCTGATGCGAAACGGCGTCGCCATCCTGCACGCCGCCCACAGCGCCCTCTGCCTCGGGGTGTGCGAGCTGACGTTTGACCAGCACGGCCGGGTAGCGCGCAGCCGTGGCCAGCTGGAGTGGCTGCCCTGGCAGCCTTGGCCGTTTGCCTCGACGCCGCCGGCCGGGCTGCATTTTTGCGAGCCGGCGCCCGCGCTCGAGCAACTGCTGGCCAAACGCTACCGGCCCGAGCTCGAGACCATGACCCAGCGCATCGTGACCCGCCTTGGCGGGCCGCTGCACCATCAGCGGCTGCCCGATGCCAGCCTGCCGGCCGGCAGCCAGGTGGCGCCCCTGGTGGCCAGCGCCATGCTGGCCGGGGCCCGCGAGCAGGTCGGTCAGGTGGACTTCGCCCTGCACAATGCCGGCGGGGTGCGCTGTTCCCTCGAACCCGGACCGCTCAGCGAAGCGGACATCGCCGGCCGCCTGCTGCCCTTCGCCATCCCGCTCACCCTCTATCGGGTGCACGGCCATGAGCTCGCCGAGGCGCTGGAGGGGGCCATCGACAACGCCACCAACAACGGCGTGACGGGCAATGGCAGCGGCAGCTTCCCCTATACCGCCGGCGTGCGCTTCTGTTATCAGGCAGACCAGCCCAAGGGGCGCCGGATCACCCGGCTGGAGTGGGAGCGCGCCCCCGGCCAGTGGCAGCCGGTCGAGGCCGACGCCATCTATCGGGGGGTTTCCAGCGCCTACACCGCCTCCGGCAAGGAGGGCTACACCGCGCTGGCCCGCACCCTGACCCAGCACAACCAGGAGCTCGGCATCACCCTGGCGGATGCCTTCATCCGTTGGGCTCGCTACCTGCCCGAACTCGCCGCTGCGCCGGCACTGGTGGAGTATCAGGGGCCGTCTACCCGGTAAGGATCTGGCGGGCCATTTGGCGATGGCCCGCCAGGTCGCTTTAGCCGGTTTTGTCAGAAAACGTGCCGCTTTCATGCCGTAAAGCGGCACTTTTACAAATTATTTCAAGCACATTCCCCTCGCCCATTGCATCGTGCTGTCAGGCTCGGCAAGATAGGCCCGCTTTCGAGACTTCCCAGCAGGAACAGGTCACCCATGAATCATGCCATCCGTTTTACCCCTCCTCGCGTCAATCCGGGCCTGCGGCCGCTGGTGATCCTGCTCACCGGCTTGCTGGCCTTGCTGTTCTGCCTGCGCAACCCGCTGTTCCACGGCATGGCGCCAGGCTTTGACGCCTCGCTGTTTGCAGTGATGGGCAAGATGTGGAGCGAAGGGGGCGTGCTTTACCGGGACATGATCGACATCAAGGGCCCCATGATCTTCGCCCTCGACGCCCTCGGCTACGGCGTCGGTGGCTTCTTCGGGATCTGGCTGCTGGAGTGGGCACTCTGCTGGCTGGGGCTGCTGGCTAGCTGGCAGGCGTTCGGCCAGCTCGGCCTCTCGCTGCGGGCCCGGCTCGGCAGCATGCTGGCGATACTGGCGCTCTACGGCACCCGCTACTACTACGGCAACATGACCGAGGACTGGACGTTCCATCTGGCCCTCATCGCCCAGTGGGCCTTCATCACCATGCTGCTGGACAAGCGCTGCAGCTGGGGACCGGCGCTGGTGGCCGCGCTCACCTTTGCCATCGTTGCCTGGATGCGCACCAACAACGGCGCCTTCTGGGGTGCCTGGTATCTGGTGCTGTTCTGCCACTGGTGCCTGCGCGAACAGTGGCGCTGCGCCCTCTCCCTGCTCTGCTCCAGCCTGCTGGGGCTGGCACTGGTTGGCGGCCCGCTGCTGGCCTACTTCCAGCATCATAACCTGCTGGCCGAATTCAAATACTACGCCTTCGACATCTTCTTCGAGGGGAGCTACGGCAACGGCTTCTCGCCGGATGTGGGCAGTGTCGGCCTGCTGCGTACCGGCCTCATCATGCTGTTGCCCGCCTTCATCGTGCTGATGATGGGACGCCGTCAGGAGTGGTATCTGCCGGCCCTGTGCGCCACCCTGTTTGGGGTCATCTTCACCCTGATCGCCAACTCGGTCTCCGGCCACGTGTTCGATCACTACGATGTGCTCTATCTGCCGCTGGCCCTGCTGCCGCTCGCCTGCCTGCTGGATCGCAGCGAACAGCAGGCCGATGGCCTCGGCCTGCTCTGCATTTCGCTGGTGGTGCTGACCGCCAGCTGGCTGCTGGCCCAGCAGCTGGGTTACGGCTGGAGCACCAAGGAGTGGTCGCTGGAACGGGTGCGCGAAGTGCTCGGCAACAGCCTGTTGTGGGCCCTGCCGGTGCTCATCCTGGTGCCCCTGTGGCGCGCCTGGGATGTGCGCAGCGCCACCCCCTGGCTCGCCTCGCTCGCCATGCTGGCCCTGCTGCTCAACAATGCCTGGGAAGGCACCCTGAAGGGCACGCCGTTCAACCCGCCGGCCCAGGTACGGGTCGATCGCATCAAGGCCGAAACCAGCCCCACCGACAAGATCTGGGTAGACGGCATCCAGCCGCAATATTACCTCTGGACCGATCGCCAGCCGGCCTCCGCCTACCTCTTCTTTGCCAACGTCAACCCGCCCTACGACGTGCGCGAGCGGGTGCTGGCCGACCTCAAGCGCCAGAGTCCCAAGTTCATCATCGCCAAGCCGGATCGGGTGGCCGATGAGCTCAAAAAGCCCAGCTCCCCCTCCAGCCTCGCCTTCTATCAATATCTGGTGAACCAGTATGAAGAGGTGGATCCGGGCCTCTATCGCAGGCGCTGAGCCCCCTTGACCGAACAGGGCCGTCATCCCGCGATGACGGCCCTTTTCATTGCGCCAACGCAGGCAAGGCCCGAAACGGTAGGCAAGCGACTGCACGCTGACTACAATGGCGCTCTTTTGATATGACGAGTAATGCAGACATGGCGGAACTGACCTACCTCGGTGGCTACCCCGAGCCCCTCAAGGCCCAGGTGCAACAGCTGATCGCGGCGGGCAAGCTGGGGGACGTGCTGGCCAAGCGTTATCCAGAGACCCACCTCATCCAGAGTGACAAGGCGCTGCTCGCCTACACCATGGAGCTGAAGAACCGCTACCTGAAAAGCTCGGCGCCCCTTTCCAAGGTGATCTTCGATGGCAAGATCAACGTGATCAAGGATGCCCTCGGCCTGCACACCTATGTGAGCCGGGTACAGGGCAACAAGCTCAAGGCCAAGAACGAGATCCGCATCGCCGCCCTGTTCAAGGAGGCCCACCCGGCCTTCCTGAAGATGATCGTGGTGCACGAGCTGGCCCACCTGAAGGAGAAGGATCACAACAAGGGCTTTTATCAGCTCTGTCAGCATATGGAGCCCGACTATCATCAACTGGAGTTTGATCTGCGGCTCTGGCTCACCTGGCGCGATCTCGAACGGGCCACGCGCTGATCCCGACTGTTTCAAGGAGGAGACATGACTTCATTGCGCCGTTACCTTGCCGTGCACCACTCAGGCCGGCGCCGGCCGCTCGGCCGCTGGCTGGTGGTGCTCCTGTTGCTGAGCCCCTGGCTGCAAGCCGCCGAGCGTTGGCAGAGCGATGCCTATCTCACCGAGAGTTTCTTCGAGGTCGCCATGAAGCGGGAGTACGGCCACGAACAGAACGTGCACTTCTCCCGCTGGGAGCAGCCCATCCGGCTCAAGCTGGTCAACGAATTTGGCGACAAGGCGCTGCAAAGCGAGGTGGTCAGAGTACAGAGCCAGCATCTGGCCGGCATCATAGGTCGCCCCATCGCCCTGGTCAGCGAGCGGCCCAACATCACGCTGATCATGACCGAACGCGCCAAGATGGCGAGCTGGGCCAAGCGCACCATGGGGCAGGATGCCTCCGTCAAGACGGCGCTCAAGGAGGGGCTCTGCATGGCCAACTTCACCACCAATACCCGCCGCGAGATGGCCCGTGCCACAATCATCATTCCGGTGGATTACAGCCGCGCCAAGGGGCGCTTTCTCGACTGCGTGGTGGAAGAACTCACCCAGGTGATGGGACTGCCCAACGATTCGGACAAGGTGTTCCCCTCCATCTTCAACGACAACAGCATCGACAGCTTCCCGACCGGGCTCGATTACGTGCTGCTCAAGCTCGCCTATCACCCGGCCCTGCAGGCCGGCATGACGGCCAGCGAAGTACGGGCCGCCCTGCCTGTCGCCCTCAAGGCACTGCGCGCCAGCGGCGACATCGCCCAGGCCGATCAGCGGGTGCAGGTCAACAGCCTCAAACGCTGGGCCGGGCTTTGACGGTTGAGGATTAAAGGCTGAGTGCTGACGCACCATCGGCTCGGGAGCTCATCCCAGCAGCAACAAAAAACGCAGCCTTGGGCTGCGTTTTTTCTGTCCATCCAGATTGCATGTATTCGACGCCCGACCCGCGGGCTCAGGAGGCAACATTCTCCGGCATCCAGCTGTCGGCATTCTCCCACACCTCCTGCACCATGGCTTCTGCCAGCTCCTTGTCCTCCTTGCTGGCGCGGCTGACCGTCAGTGCCATGGCGCTGCCGGGGGCGACCCGCACATGCAGGTCGGGGAATTTCTCGCCCAGTTGCTTGAGCAGCTCCTGACGCAGCGCCTCCATGGTCGAGGTGGGCACCTGATGTTTTTTGTCGATGATGATTTCCAGACGCATAGGATACTTCTCCATGATTTATAACTGTATTTTTATACAGTAAAAATCAAAAGTAAAGCCCATCATCAACCTCTTGTTGCCAACCCTGCTGCGGCATCACCAAACCCGGCCGGTTACCCTGCTTGCCGTAGAGGCAGAACCTCGTTCGGTCTATCGCCCCAGCATCACACAAGACAAAAAATTGTTGATATTCATTCTCAACAAAGGCATGATTCATTTGTTATGTTATAACAATCAGATTATGAGGCCAGCATCATGCGTCCCGACATTCACCCCGAGTACCGTCAGGTTCTGTTCCACGACCTGACCGCCAACACCTATTTTCTGGTGGGCTCCACCCTCAAGACCGATCGCACCAAGCTGTGGGAAGACGGCAACACCTACCCCTATGTGACGCTGGATGTCTCCAGTGCGTCACACCCTTTCTATACCGGCAAGCAGAAGCAGGTGAGCAAGGAAGGTCAGGTCGCCCGTTTCGGCCAGCGTTTCGGTCAGTTCTTCAACAAAGGAAAAGCGCAGTCATGAAAGTCCTCTCCTCCCTCAAATCGGCCAAGTCGCGCCATCCCGATTGCCAGATTGTCCGCCGCCGCGGCAAGCTGTTCGTGATCTGCAAGAGCAACCCCAGGTTCAAGGCCCGTCAGCGCTGATCCGCAGCCTCATAAAAACAAGGCCCTCATGCGAGGGCCTTGTCCATTTATCACTCCGGCATCACGCCGAATCTGCCGCTGTTGAAGTCATCGATGGCCTGCACTATTTCCTCATGGCTGTTCATCACGAAGGGGCCGTGACCCACGATGGGCTCCTCGATGGGCTCGCCGCTCAGCAGCAACACAGTGGCGTCGCTGTTTGCCTCGATCACCACCTGCCGCCCTGCCCGGTCCAGCACCACCATCTGCGCCTCCCGGGCGATGGCACTGCCGTTGACCTGCACGGTCCCCTTGAGCACGATGAGCGCGCCGGTCCAGCCTTCGGGCAACTCGAGTGTGCTGACACTGCCCTGCACCAGACGCAGATCCCAGACATGCAGAGGGCTGAAGGTATGGGCCGGACCACGGATCCCCTCAAACTCGCCGGCGATGACCCGCACCGACCCCGCGTCGCTGGCCAGTGCCACCGTCGGAATGTCGCCCGCCAGGATGGGCTGGTAGCCGGGCGGCGTCATCTTGTGACGGCTCGGCAAATTCACCCACAACTGCACCATCTCGAGCTCACCGCCCGACTCGCTGAAGGCCGGGGCGTGAAATTCTTCGTGCAGGATACCGGCGCCGGCAGTCATCCACTGCACATCGCCCGGGCCTATCACGCCGCCCTGACCGGTCGAATCCCGGTGCGCCACTTCGCCCTTGTAGACGATGGTCACCGTCTCGAAACCGCGATGGGGATGTTCACCCACCCCGCGCGGCCGGCTGGTCGGCGTAAAGTTGGCCGGGCCGGCATAGTCGAGCAGCAGGAAGGGACTCAACTGCTTGCCGTGGCTGTTGTAGGAGAAGAGAGAGCGGACGGGAAAGCCGTCGCCTACCCAGTGAGGACGGGGTGCGCTGTAAACGCCGAGGATCTTTTTCATCTGTCGCTCCTGACATATCCGGTGGAATTGAACACTGGAGACAGCATAGTTTCGAGACGAACAGGTGGGTAGGCTGCTAAATTGGGCATCAGCGTCCTATTTTTGGAACGATGAGAGCACCCTATGCAAGATCTGAACGATCTCTACTATTTCGTCCAGGTGGTGGATCACGGCGGCTTTGCCCCCGCCGGCCGCGCCATCGGCATGCCCAAATCCCGTCTCAGCCGCCGCATCGCACTGCTCGAAGAGCGGCTCGGCGTGCGGCTGCTCCAACGCTCGACCCGCCAGTTTGCGGTGACCGAGCTGGGCCGCACCTACTACGAGCACTGCAAGGCGATGCTGGTGGAGGCCGAGGCGGCGCAGGCCGCCATCGAGATGACCCGGGCCGAGCCCTGCGGGCTCATCCGCATGAGCTGCCCCATCGCCCTGCTGCATACCCATATCGGCCCCATGCTGGCGGATTTCATGGCCCGTCACCCGCAGATCAGGGTCGAGCTGGAGGGGACCAATCGGCGGGTCGACCCTATCGCCGAAGGGGTCGATGTGGCCATCCGGGTCAGGCCACCGCCGCTGCAGGACAGCGAGCTGGTGATCCGGATACTGGCACAGCGTCGCCAGTGCCTGGTGGCCAGCCCGGCACTCGTCGCACAGCAGGGCTTGCCCGCCGCGCCGGCGGATCTGCACGGCTGGCCCAGCATGGGGCTGGGGGCACCGCGGCAGCACTACCTCTGGTCGCTGTTCGGGCCGCAAGGGGCGCATGCCGACCTCACCCACCAGCCCCGCTTCGTCACCACCGACATGGTGGCGCTGCGCAGTGCGGCGCTGGCCGGGGTCGGGGTGGTGCAGCTGCCGCTGCTGATGGTGCAGGAGCAGCTGACCGCCGCCACCCTGGTCAAGGTGGTGCCCGCCTGGGAGCCGAAGCCCGAGCTCATCCACGCCGTGTTCCCCTCCCGGCGCGGCCTGCTCCCCTCGGTGCGGGCCCTCATCGACTATCTGGTGGAGCGCTTCGCCGCTATCGACGAGGAGTGATGAAGAAAGCAGCAGCCCCAGGCAGCCACCCCATCATGGGGTGAATGCTGAATGGACAAGATGGGCCGCAGCCTCAGGCAAGAGGGGTCACAGCGGGGTGGCGCACTTGCGATATTCGGTGGGACTGACCCCCACCCGCTTTCGAAACACACGCGAGAAGTAGAGCTGATCGTCATAGCCCACCTGCTGGCCGATGGTGGCCACCGACAGCGGCGTGGTCTGCAGCAGCAGCTTGGCCCGCATGATGCGCTGATCCTCGCGCCAGCGCACTATGCTCACCCCCACCTGCTCGCGAAACAGGTGAGCGAGGCGCGAGGGGGACAAGAACACCTGCTCGGCCAGCGCCTCCACCGAGATTTCGGCGCAGAGCGACTCGCTTAAGATCTGGCACGCCTGGTGAACCCGATGGTCGATGGCGGGATAGGCATCCAGGGAGGAGGCTTCGTAGCAGCGAATGAGCAGCCGCTCCAGCAGGTTCATGGCCAGCTGCTCCGACATGGGCCGCAGTTGCTGGTGGGTCTCTTCAATGTCAAGGAAGAGGGCATCGAACTCGGCGAGCAAGGTGGCGTCCGCCAGTTGCAATCGCCCCACCCGCTCCGTCACCTGCGGCCACTTGAGCCAGTCGGCCCAGTAGGCCCGCGGCCGGAAATAGACCCAGCGGTGGTACCACTCCTGGGCATCCGGCGCCCGGCCGTAATGGTGCACGGCCGCGGGTGGGAACAACAGCAGATCGCCAGGCTCCACGGTGAAGGCCTGCTCCCCCTGAAAGATCTGCCCCTTGCCCCTGATGGTCAGATTGACGATGAAGCCCTTCATCCCCTGAGGGCGGTCGATGATGAAGTCGAGCGCACTCCCCTGCTCTATGGGGGTCATGCCCGAGACCAGGAAGACGTCGAAGGCATAGCCCGGCAGCAGGGGGTTGAGTTGTTTCGGCTTCTCTTTTTGCATCGAGGACATGGCGGAAAACAGCGCTTGGGTAAAAAAATCGGCTTGGGCCATTGTAAAGACTCACCTTGAGAACGCGCTATCCGGCGCGTGGCGCCGTGTGAAATTGGTGAACTGGCTCACAACGGGATGTGTCGTGCGCCAGGGGACAACCCTCGGCAGGCCCGCAACGCGCGGGCCTGCAGTTGGACAGGGATCAGATACGCGCCTTGCGCACCTGCTTGTAGCGGTCGAACAGCACGGCGGCGAGCAGGATGAGGCCACGCACCACGTACTGGGCAAACGGGGAGATGTTGAGCAGGTTCATGGCGTTCTCCATCAGCCCCAGGATCAGCACCCCCGCGATGATGTAGGAGATCTTGCCGATCCCCCCCTTCATGGAGACCCCTCCCAGCACGCAGGCGGAGATCACCACCAGCTCGAAGCCGATAGAGGTCATCGGCTGGCCCGAGGTCATGCGCGAGGCGAGTATGATGCCGGCGATGGAGGCAATCAGCCCGGTCATGGTGAAGATGATGATCTTGGTGCGCACCACGTTCACCCCGGCCAGGCGCGCCGCCTCCTCGTTGCCCCCCATGGCCAGGGTATTGCGCCCGAAGGTGGTCTTGTTGAGCAGCAGCCCGAACAGCACGAAGCAGACAGCCGTCAGCCAGATGGGCGTCGGGATGCCGAGCAGGGCGGAGTTGCCAAGCTCGAAGAAGCCCTCCTCCACGATGCCCACCGCCTTGCCGTCGGAGATGATGTAGCCCACCCCGCGCGCCATCTGCATGGTGGCAAGGGTGGTGATGAGGGCGTTGATCTTGAATTTGGCAACGACGATGCCGTTGATGAGGCCAAAGACAAGGCCCACCGAGAGACCGGCCAGAATGCCGAGGGGGATGCTCTCGGTGGCGTTGATGCCCACCGCGCAGGCGACGCCGGAGCAGGCCACCACGGAACCGACCGACATGTCGAACTCGCCGGAGGCGAGGCAGAACAGCATGCCGCAGGCCACCATGCCCGACATGGAGACGGCGAGCCCGAGCCCGCGCATGTTGATCAGGCTGGCGAAGTTGGGTACCAGCACGCAGGCCAGCAGGAACAGGATGGCGAAGATCACCAGCATGCCGTATTGATCCCAGACGCGGGCCAGTTGCAGGCGGGAGCCGCTGGCCGTCGCGGCGCTGGCGGCCTGGCCGACTGAGGTAGTAGTTGTCATGGTATTTCTCCTGAAGTTTCCGGGTGCTATCTCGTTGCGGTCAGCAGATCAACGGGCCGGCATGGCCAGATTGAGCGCCTTGACCTCGTTGGCCTCGTCGTGGGAAAGCTCGCCGGCGATCTCCCCCTCCCGCATGACCATGATCCGGTCCGCGATGCCCAGCACTTCCGGCAGCTCGCTGGATACAACCACCACGGCGATGCCCACCTTGGCCAGATCGTAAATCACGTTGTAAATCTCGTTCTTTGCCCCGACGTCGATGCCGCGGGTCGGCTCGTCGAGCAAGATGACCTTCATGTCCTCGGAGAGCCAGCGCCCCAGAATGGCCTTCTGCTGGTTGCCGCCGGAGAGGTTCATGATGGCCTGCTGGGGAGACGGGGTCTTGACCCGCATGTCGCGGATCCTGAGCCTCGCGTTCTCGTCCTCCCACTGCTGGTTGATCCAGAAGCCCCCCCACGCGTGGTGACGGCGGGCACTGATGTTGATGTTCTCCTGCACCGAGTGGATGGGGATGATGCCGAGTGCCTTCCTGTCTTCGGTGCAGAGCATGATGCCACTGCGAATGGCGTCGATGGGACTGCCGATGAGCACCGGCTTGCCGAACACCGCTATCTCGCCGCTGTGCATCTTGTCGGCACCGAAGATGAGCTTCATCAGCTCGCTGCGCCCGGCCCCCACCAGCCCGAAGATGCCGAGGATCTCCCCGCGTTTGACCTCGAAGGATACCGGCGCCTTGAGCCCAGGCCCCATCAGGTTATCTACCTTGAGGCCCGCCTCGCCGAGCGGCCTTGGGCTGTAGCCATAGATGTCGGTCAGCTCGCGCCCCACCATGGTCTTGACCAGCAGATCCCGATCCACCTCGGCCATGGAGGCGAAAGTGCGCACGAACTGGCCGTCCTTGAAGACCGTGATGGCGTCGCACAGGGCGAAGATCTCGTCCATCCGGTGGGAGACGTAGAGAATGACCTTGCCCTCGTCACGCAGCTGGCGGATGACCCGAAACAGCTGCTCGATCTCGCGCGACGACAGGCTGCTGGTCGGCTCGTCGAAGGCGATGACGCTGGCATCCCGGGTCAGCGCCTTGGCGATCTCCACCATCTGCCACTGCCCGAGCGACAGGTACTTGAGCGGCGTCTCGGGGGAGACGTCCATGCCGAGACGCGCCAGCTGCCTGGCCGCATCCTGATAGAGCTTCTCCCGATCGATGACCCCGCGCCGGGTCGGCAGCTGACCGAGGTAGATGTTCTCGGCCACCG
The DNA here is from genome assembly GCF_029967615.1 of Aeromonas sp. V90_14. Classification (NCBI taxonomy): domain Bacteria; kingdom Pseudomonadati; phylum Pseudomonadota; class Gammaproteobacteria; order Aeromonadales; family Aeromonadaceae; genus Aeromonas; species Aeromonas sp. V90_14. The sequence continues at coordinate 167,432 of NZ_JASCAS010000044.1, forward strand.
TCATCTCGGGTATCAGATGCAACTCCTGATAGATGATGGCGATCCCGCTCTCCAGCGCATCGACCGTGCTCTGAAAGACCCGCTCCTGGCCGGCCAGCTTCACCACCCCGGTGGTGGGCGATTGAAAACCGCTCAGGATCTTGAGCAGGGTGGACTTGCCCGCGCCGTTTTCCCCCATCAGCGCGTGCACCGTGCCCTGCTGGCAGCAGAAGGAGACGTTCTTCAGCGCCTTGACGCCGGGAAACTCCTTGCTGATGCCGCAAAACTCCAGATAAGGAACTGACTGATTCATGTTTCACTCCAGCCGACCGGCATGGCGCACTGCGCCATGCCGGTCTCGGTATCAGGGTTTAGATGGCGTCAATCACAGACCTTTCTTCTGCAGCTCGACCTTGAAGTTGTCGCGGGTGATGAGCACCACGTCGGTCACCTCGGTGAACTTGGCCGGCTCGGCGCCGTTGACCACCCAGTCATGGAGCATCTGGATGCTCTTGTAACCGTGCACGTCCGGGCTTGGCAGCAAAGAGCCGAGGAAGCCGGTGGCGCTGGACTTGGAGAGCTCGTTCACCGCATCCACCCCGTTGATGCCGATGCCGATGACGTTCTCGGCCTTGAAGCCCTGCCCTTCGGTGGCGCGCACGCCGCCCAGCACCGTGTTGTCATTCATGCCGACGATGAGCCAGTTCTTCACCTCGGGGTGCTGCACCAGCATGGAGTTGGCGGCATCCAGTGCCCCCGGAATGTCGTTGGCCTTGGTGGGTGAGCGGTAGATCTGGGCCTCGGGGAAACCGGCGGCCTTGAGCGCGCTCAGGGAGCCTTCGACCCGGCGGCGGGCGGTGTCGAGCTCGTCGGCGGTGATGGCAAGCACCCCGGTCGCCTTCACGTCCCACTGGCGTTTTTGCATCTCCTTGTAGAGCTCCTGGCCCTGGCGTTCACCAATCTTGGTGGCGGCCATCATCACCAGCGGCACCTGCTCCATGGGCTGGCCCTTGGCGTTGACGAACTGATCGTCCACCGTGATGACCTTCAGATCCATGCTGTTGGCCTTGGCCATGATGGCGGCCCCGAGCTTGGGGTCTGGGGTGCAGATGACGAAGCCCTTGGCGCCGTTGGCCGCCAGGCTGTCGATGGCATTGAGGGTTTTCTCGCCATCGGGGACGGCGATCTTGATCACCTCGAAGCCGAGATTCTTGCCCGCCTTGTCGGCGAAGTTCCATTCAGTCTGGAACCAGGGCTCCTCCGGTTGCTTGACCAGGTAGCCCAGCTTCAGTGTCTCGGCCGAGAAAGCAGAATTTGCCATACCAAGGGCAAACCCCATTGCGATCATGCTGTTAACGATTTTGTTCATGCGAGTGTCTCCAGGTGTTCTATCAATCCATGTATCCACGCCGTGCTGCTCCTTGAGTCAATCAAGTCGCAGCCATATAAAAACATGCTTAAACAGGACGTTATTGTTGTTGCTAGTTGAGCGAACCAAGTTGTAATCGTTTTCACATGGAAAAATGGAGAGCAGGATCACGCCATGAAATTGCAGCTGTTTTGTCTATGTTTTCAGCAAAATAATCACATATCCGATCTTCGATGGCCGTCACCCTCTTGCCGGCATAGCGTTTAAATCCATATTTCCAGCAGCCAATGGCTAACCGCCCATCCAGTCCATCTCCTATGGTTCCTCCCCAGTCACCCCTCATTGATGGTCAGGAGCACTTATGTCTGAGCACCCCAGGTCCGAGCAGATCACCATCGGACTCGATTTCGGCAGCGATTCGGTCAGGGCACTCGCCGTGCGCTGCCACGACGGCGCCGAGCTGGCAACCCAGGTCGTCTATTACCCGCGCTGGCAGGCCGGTCGTTACTGTCAGCCGGTCACCAACCAGTTTCGCCACCACCCCCTCGACTATCTGGAATCCATGGAGCAGGCGGTGGTGGCGGTGGTGAGCCAGCTCACCCCGAGTCAGCGCGCCGCCGTGCGTGGCATCGGGGTGGACAGCACCGGCTCCACACCGGCCCCCATCGACGAGGAGGGCCGAGTGCTGGCACTGCGCCCGGAGTTTGCCGACAACCCCAACGCCATGTTCGTGCTGTGGAAGGATCACACCGCCATCGAGGAGGCCGAGGCCATCACCGCCCTGTGCCATGGCGGCCAGTTCCCCGACTACAGCCGCTACATCGGCGGGGTCTACTCCTCCGAGTGGTTCTGGGCCAAGATCCTGCACGTCTCCCGCAGTGACGCTGCGGTGCGCGCCGCCGCCTGCAACTGGATCGAGCTGTGCGACTGGGTCCCCGCCATCCTGAGCGGCACCCAGGCCCCGGCCGACATCCGGCGCGGGCGCTGCTCCGCCGGCCACAAGTCCCTCTGGCACCCGAGCTGGGGCGGCCTGCCCCCCGCCGAGTTTCTCAACGCGCTGGATCCGCTGTTGACCGAGGATCTCGACTACCCGCTCTTTACCGACAGCTGGACCGCCGATCTGCCGGTCGGCACCCTGACCCCCGAGTGGGCGGAGCGGCTGCATCTCTCCTGCGAGGTGGTGATCTCCGGTGGCGCCTTTGACTGCCACATGGGCGCGGTGGGGGCCGGGGCCGGCAACAATGCGCTGGTCAAGGTAATAGGCACCTCCACCTGCGACATCCTGATCGCCGACGAGGCCACCATAGGTGATCGCGCCATTGCCGGGATCTGCGGCCAGGTGGACGGCAGCGTGGTGCCGGGCATGGTGGGGCTGGAGGCGGGACAATCGGCGTTTGGCGACATCTATGCCTGGTATCAGCGCCAGCTCGGCTGGCCGCTGGAGAGCCTCGCCGCCCAGTATCCGGAGCTGCGCACCGCCATCGAGGCCCACAAGCGGGAGCTGCTGCCAAGCCTCGCCGCCGCCTGGGAGCAGCAGCGGGATCTGGCCCACCTGCCGGTGGTGCTCGACTGGTTCAACGGCCGCCGCACCCCCTACGCCAACCAGCGTCTGCAAGGCACCGTCACCGGGCTCAACCTCGGCACCGATGCGCCCGATCTGTTCGGTGCCCTGGTGGCCTCCACCGCCTTCGGGGCCCGCAGCATCATGGAGTGCATGACCAGTCAGCAGGTGCCGGTGGAGCAGGTGATCGCCCTTGGCGGCATCGCCCGCAAGTCGGCCACCGTGATGCAGACCTGCGCCGACGTGATGAACAGGCCCATCCAGGTGGTGGCCTCGGATCAGTGCTGCGCCCTGGGGGCGGCCATCTTTGCCGCCGTGGCGGCCGGTATCCACGCCGATGTGGCCAAGGCCCAGCACCACATGGCGAGCGCCGTGGAGCGCACTCACCAGCCTGACCCTGAGCGGGTCGTCGAATACGAGCGCCTCTACCAGCGCTACCTCGCCTGGGGCGCCGCCGCCGAGCCGCTCTACAACCGGGGAGTTCCGGCATGAACCTCAAGATGCTCAAGGAGCAGGTGCTCGTCGCCAACTTGGATCTGCCGCGCCACGAGCTGGTGACCTTCACCTGGGGCAACGTCAGTGGCATCGACCGAGAGCGCAACCTGGTGGTGATAAAGCCAAGCGGCGTCAGTTATGAGCGGATGCTGCTCGAAGACATGGTGGTGCTGGATCTGGCGGGCAAGCAGGTGGAGGGCGCCTTGCGCCCCTCCTCCGACACCGCCACCCACCTGGTGCTCTATCGCGCCTATCCGGAGCTGGGCGGCGTGGTGCACACCCACTCCACCCACGCCACCGCCTGGGCCCAGGCGGGGCGCCCCATCCCCATTTTCGGCACTACCCAGGCCGACTACTTTCACGGCGAGATCCCCTGCTCGCGCCTGCTCACCCTAGGGGAAGTGGAGGAGGATTACGAGGGGCTGACCGGTCATCTCATCGTCGAGACCCTCAAGCAGACCCCCATCCTCACCATGCCGGGGGTGCTGGTGGCCAACCACGGCCCCTTCAGCTGGGGCAAGAGCGCCGAGGACGCGGTACACAACGCCGTGGTGCTGGAGGAGGTGGCGCGCATGGCCTGGCTCACCGGCCAGATCAACCCCGCGGCCCGCCCCCTGCCCGATTACCTGCTGGAGAAGCACTACCAGCGCAAACATGGCAAACACGCCTATTACGGCCAGACAAAAGCATAAAGAGGACACCAAGATGGAATTGATGAAACAGCTGGAAGTGTGGTTCCTGGTCGGCAGCCAGCACCTGTATGGCGCCGCCACCCTGAAGCAGGTGGCCGATCACGCCCATACCATCACCAGCCAGCTCAACGAGCGCGCGGGCCTGCCGGTCAAGATCGTGCTCAAGCCCACCGGCACCACCCTCGACGAGATAAGCGCGGTGGCCCGTGATGCCAACCACGACCAGCGCTGCATCGGGCTCATGGTGTGGATGCACACCTTCTCCCCCGCCAAGATGTGGATCCCGGCGCTGAGTCAGTTGCAAAAACCCCTGTTGCAGTTCCACACCCAGTTCAACCGGGATCTGCCGTGGAGCGAGATCGACATGGACTTCATGAACCTGAACCAGACCGCCCACGGCGGCCGCGAGTTCGGCTTCATGGGGGCCCGGCTGCGACTGCCGCGCACCGTGGTGGTCGGTCACTGGCAGGATGAAGAGGCCCACCGCAAGCTGGGCAACTGGATGCGGGTCGCCGCCGCCATTCACGACAGCCGCCACCTGAAGATCGCCCGCTTTGGCGACAACATGCGCAACGTAGCGGTCACCGAGGGCGACAAGATTGAGGCCCAGATCCAGTTCGGCTATCAGGTGAACTACCACCCGGTCGGCGACCTGGTGAAGGTGATCGACGCCGTGCCCGCAAGCGACATCGAGGCGCTGCTGGCCGAATACGAAGAAACCTACACCCTGACCGAGGCGGTGCAGGCAGGCGGGGAGCTTCGCGCCTCCCTCTATGAGGCGGCGCGCCAGGAGCTGGGGATGAAGCAATTCCTCACCGACGGCGGTTTTGGCGCCTTCACCACCACCTTCGAGGATCTCCATGGCCTGCACCAGTTGCCGGGGCTCGCCTGTCAGCGCCTGATGCAGCAAGGTTTTGGTTTTGGGGCAGAAGGGGACTGGAAGACCGCGGCCCTGCTGCGCACCCTCAAGGTGATGGGTGCCGGTCTTGCGGGCGGAACCTCCTTCATGGAGGACTACACCTACCACCTGGAGGCGGGCAACAACCTGGTGCTGGGGGCCCACATGCTGGAGGTGTGCCCCTCCATCGCCGCCAATAAACCCGTGCTGGATGCCCAGCATCTGGGCATAGGCAAGAAGGCCGACCCGGCCCGCCTGCTGTTTGCGGCCCCCGCCGGCAAGGCGGTCAATGCCAGCCTGATCGATCTGGGCAACCGCTTCCGGCTGGTAGTCAATCAGCTCGAGGTAGTGGACCTGCCAGAGGCCATGCCCAAACTGCCGGTGGCCAGCGCCCTATGGCAGCCCATGCCGGACCTGCAGACCAGCGCCGAGGCCTGGATCCTGGCCGGGGCCGCCCACCACTCGGTGTTCACCCAGTCGGTGGATATCGAGCAACTGCGTACCTTCGCCGACCTCATGGGCATCGAGTGCGTGGTGATCGACGAGCACACCCGCATCCCCGAGCTCAAGCAGACCCTGCAGTGGAACGAGGTCTACTACAAGCTCTGCCACTGAGCCCGCCACCAGAAAGCCTGTCCAGCAGACAACCCCGCACGCGGGGTTGTCTCTTTTCAGCTATTCCCCGAACCTATTTTCACCTGCCACTGACGCCTGCCTGCCCAATAAAGCGGCAGCCGGCTGGTCTGCCCTTCGTTCTGCCTGCGCTATGGTTTACCATGCAGGCAACCGAGGTGCATAGCACCCCCACCCTGGCGCCAGGCGCCACCGTCATCGGATATCCCTCTCGAGCAACATGAGCAAAACAGCACACGCCGGCAGCGAGCCGACCTTCTACTTCCACGTTTTGCAATATGTCTTTTTTAATAACCTGATTTATAAGGGTTTATGTCTCTAACGCTGATGAGAGTGGTACACAATTGGGACGTGGTGCAATTTGAGGGGCATTGCTACAGATAGTAACAGTATTCGTCCGAGCAACTTAACCGACAGAACTCCATCCGTTTTTGTCGTAATAGAGCCAAGCCAGACCCGTCTAGGTGTTTCATTTTTGAAACACCACATGCAGAAGTTCGTGGGCATAAACTGCAGAAGTTCATTTTACTGTTATATTTAAATCACTTACTGAAGCATTCAAACAACCTCACTCGAGCTTGAAAGGCTCACCCATGTAGAAAGCACTCACCAGCAGACCATAAACAAGCCGCACTCTCTCATCCCGTCCCAGCAGTACGCCAAGCAATACCTCGCCGCTTGCCGGATCGTCCCCATGCCAGAAGCACTAGAGATCTGCTTCTACCACATCCAGCCAGCTGGCATGGCCCACGTACCACGGCACCGCTATTCGGGGATCTGGCCGTCACCCCCTCGGCTCCATGACGCTTACTGTTGTCCATCAGGTTTGGCCTGACGACTGCCACTCCCTCCACGCAATAACTTGTCGAGCAGTAAAGCCAACAAGCGAAATGCATCCTGATCTTCAAAGCCAGCATCTGCCTCCAGCAAGTCGGCAGAACCTTTCATTAATTGCTCAAGCCCCTGGTTGACGGGCAGTAACGTGCGATCCAGGCGATATTGGCCAATGCCGTCAATACCGCCAGCGGTGAAGTCTCACCTTCTTGGCACAAGGCACCTTTGGTTAGTAAAGAGGTCAGCTCCGTAACCCGCTCGGCTGACAGCGCTCCCCCTAGGGTCACCTGAGCCTGGCATCAATGTCATGACACTCCAGTGATGATTGATAATGAAGCAAGGTTGGCTCACCGAGATTCATGGAAACAGCAAGAGAGCTCGGCGATAAAGCGCATCACGCCACCTAGGAGAAAACCGCGCTTGTCACTTTCCCATCGCTGCAAAAACAAGTGGGTCAATTAGGTAGTTTTAACACCCGGGACAACCAGCCAGGCTTCGGACTTGTCTCGCTGGTAGTGCGTCGCTATAACTCATCTTGGCTCAAGCACTCATAGAGCTCGCTTCCGGTTACTTTTTTCAACCCACTGATCCAGAATGGGGCAAACCGACTCTGTGCGTTGCTATAGAGTCGCTCGGCAGCACCGTCACACATCGCGACTGTAGTGATCTAACCATCCCTGAAACTACTACGGCCGTTGCCACCCCTTCCTCTTTACTCATCCCTCCCCCCAGAAATGACAAAGCCCGCACGAGGCGGGCCAGAAATAGAAAAGGCCAAGGTCCCGGGGGACTCTGGCCATCTTTAAGAGATGCTAACGCTCCACAGAAAAACATTCAACAGATGTTGGGGAGAACTCAGCTGCAGTTACAGTAAGAACGAAGGATCAAGTTCCTTCCATTGGACCATTTCGGTCGACTTGAATCCTACAATCGTAACTCTTTGATCAAGGTTATAACTGAGTAGCATAGATACTCGTTTTGAACCCGTTTCAAAAATATAGTGGTCTGTCCCCCCCCTTCTTTCTATTTACAATCATGTATGGAGGGTGCGAGTTAGTAGGTTCACCAAAGGTAGACCTTACATCTGCCTTCATCATGTTTTCCCATAATGGAGCCGGGAGCGCATTCGGAAACCTGTATTGTTTTCCCTCTTCTTTGAGCAACTCCAAATCCACTTCTATTAACTTTCTAGATGAGCGGTCAAACGAAAGGAAAATGCCCTCCTTCGCCATACTCAACGTTATCTCAGGATCCCCGGAGTAACCCTTTGGCTTGGTTTTGTAAGGGATCAATTCAGCCTCCATCATGGCCTCATAGGTCATTCCTAGGCTATTGATTAGAGCCTGCACATTAACCGTCATTTGCCCCCCCTCTGCCTGTCAACAGAAGTAGGATCGATGCATCCACGCACAACAGGGCTTCTTGAATCCTGATCAGAGTCATAATAATTGAGCAGGAGAAAGCGGCTTCCACTCAAACCCATCTGCGGGTTTAAATGTGATATCCGTCACCTTTTGTTCTAGATTATAGTGCAGCAGCATCATTGTACTCCTGCTACCTTTTTTAAGCTCAAAATAGTCAACGCCACCATATTTTTTCTTAATTATCTTGAATGGTGGATGGGAATATGTTGGCTCTCCAAACTCAGCCCTGACCTCCGCACGTGACATGTCTTGCCTCAATGGAGGTGGCAGTTCATTTGGGAATTTATATCCTTCCTTACCTTCTTCAATAAGGGTCAAACCTATCTCAATCAAAGATGTTGTACTTCTATCAAATGTTAAAATAACGCCTTCCTTAATCATATTTAGATTAAGAAAAGGACTGCCTGAGTCCCCTTTGGGCTTAGTCTTATATGGGATCTGCCCTGCTTCGAACAAGGAGTTATAAGTCTTACCAAGGCTATTAATCAACTCTTTAACATTGATTGTCATCAATACCACCCTTGTTCTTGATTAACTTCATGCATCTTATTTCTTGCTTGCTCAATTTCTGTTTCATCATATCCTTCGTCAAGCAAACATTTTTTTACCATATTGAAGTTTTTATCTACAGCCTTCCTTAAATCTTTAGAGTCATTATCAATCTGCATAGGGGTATTTCTACCACCATAAGTCTCGCTGCACTTCTGGTGAACTGATGCAGGGATGATGAGAGCCGCAACGTCTTTTTTCATGGCCTCAACATCTTTGGCTTTCATATCGGGATAGAGGTTACGTAAGTACTTCTCTACCGCAGCAGCTGACGGCATGTGGTCTGCATGAGATCCCAACCTGGGTCTGCCTTGGAATCCACGATAGGTATCTACTTCGAGCAGCTTAACCGGAGGCTTACTGAATACCAAATAAAGCGGGGGGACCCCCAGTGATGCTGGGAAGGTGATGATACAATCTTCCAGCTTATCTCCGCTTGCTGGGAACGTCTCTAGCTCCGCATCTGGAGCTTCTGGGATGGGGCGAACCAATATGTTCGACACATCCATGCCATCTCGTTCCGGATAATAACTGCTGGCATCAGGCACTTCACCGCTGCTGTCCGGGTACCAAGTCAATGTCGGCCCACCAGGAACCACGGCGACTATGGCACTTCCTTCTTGCCGAGCTTGCACGATTGGCACAGAATCCATGCCAGATGCTGCGCTGGTGTGGATCCCATATACCTGCATCCGCCCCTGTTCATCTTCAATAAATCTGAATCGAACACGAGTTGCAGCACGGCTCATCGCCTTCAATTGCTCATCTGTGTAAAGAGTGCCGTCCCCCATATCGGAAGGCCAGAAAGCCATCAGAAATGCGCCTGACGCTGCTCCACTGGTTCGAAGAGCCCAAGACCCTAACTCTGCGGGCAAACTTCCTGAAATTCGCCCAAGTGCGACCTCTTTCACCGCACTTCCTGCTATGGCGCTAGTCATTTGCAGCTCCTCACTTGGGGTTTGAAGGTATTGGGGCTAGCACCACGGCTTTGCCAAACATTGAAAGCGGCTCCGCACTAGTAGCGGCCTCGATCGTTGTTGGCGCGACAGAACTAGATTTCGCGAAAATAAACGGAGTAACTTTCTCAACTACAGGAGGTGTGAAATGTGAATCTACCTTCTCGAACTGATCACCAACAATCACAGTTCCTGCCCCGATAATCACCCCACCGCAGTCCACTGAGCTTCCAGTCATCGCCAGTGGCTTGCCATTAACCAAAACTGTTGATGAACCAGAGGCTATCTTGCGAGGGTGCGGCGGATGATTTGGCTTATCGTGGGGGGCAAGGGGATCACCTACCCTGGCCGCAGGAATACCATCGATGAAGACGTCAGGTGAACCTGCAGTGATGGGCGTGGGATAAAAGCCATCATGGTCAGTGCCAATATTACCAACCTTGGCTGCCTGCTTGGACATTAGGTATTTCCTGCCTCAAATGGAAATCACCTTACAACAAAGGTGTTCACTTTTGAAGCTTCAAGACCGTTTGTCTATGACATGGTGTGACGCACAATAAAACCTGAAGGCCAAGGTATGACCCTTGGCCTTCAGGTGGAACAGATCAAATCAGGAAGCTATCTAGTGCTGTGCCACCTTCTACTGCCTTTGCAATAGCCTTTGGCATGCGACCCTGACCAGTCCAGGTTTTCTCTACACCATCTTCGGTGTATTTGTACTTGGCAGGGCGAGGAGCACGAGTCCGCTTAGCAGCAGTCCCCTTGGTGCTTTTACCCTCACCTGCACCCAGTAGCTCGTTTGGGTCAATACCTGCTTGCTCCAGCATTGCTTGGAATTCGGCCAATTTAGCCTGGCGCTCTTCCTGCTCTTGCATGAGCTTCAGTTCGACATCTTCACGTTCCTTAAAAACCACATCCAGCTTCTCTTTGGCCTCGGTCAGCTGCTCAAAAGTCAGTTCACGTAACGCCGCACGCAGACTACGTTGGTTCAGGATCACTTTGATAAATTCGCTCATTTTTCTACCTTATAAGCTTACTTATTGATGAGGTCTATCGGCTCAGTGGTCTGCTTTTGTGCTAAGAAAAAGTGATTTTGAATTATCCTTTATCATTGGTTAATTCTTCAAATCGTTTCTTGGCCTCAGTCAGACCTGCTGGAGATAAAGCTGTTTCGATAGCTTGCTTATATGATACGGCTAAATCACGTTCACCTCCAGATGGTAATGCAGCCATAGAAAAATAAACATATGCTTCAGCCAAATTAACAGGGCGACCATAGCCAAACGCATAAGTAAACGCGCGAATAAAATTAGCTTCCGGGTCCTCTTTTGGCTTCTTGTTAAAACAGGCATCGACGGAGACAGCACTATCAAGCTCAGTTGCAGGGCAATTCATGCCAATCCACAATTCAATCCCTCGATCTGCATCCTCATTCTCACATAGTGGCATCAAGGCTTTGATATCACCTGTTGGATCAGCTCCATCCAAACAACGCATTACTTTCAGTTTTCCTTCGGCGTCTTGCGAGCCCTGGGCAGTAGCCAGTTTCAAATAATGTTCTGCTTTGCTTCTGTCTGCCTTCTGCCCAAGACGACCAAATAAATAGACTTTGCCTAAAGCTTCTTGAGAATACACATACCCTTGCTCAGCCGAACGAAGGTACCACTTTAGTGCGACCTCATCATTATGAACGGATTCGTAACTACTCGAGTATGTGACTCCCAATACATACTGAGCATGCGGGTTACCTTGAGCGGCTGACTTTTCATACCACTTCAATCCGACTTCGCTGTTACGGTCCACCTCAATGATCCCTTGAGAAATACCTGAATAGGTTTGCCCAAGGTAAAGCTGAGCATCAGCATTACCGTGTTCAGCTGCTGCGGTAATCAACGAGAGTGCTTCCGGCCCGTTACGGGTGGCATAACGTCCATCGGCATACAACCTACCAAGCTCAAACTGTGCTCTGGAGTCCCCTCTTTTCACTGCTGGTTCGAGTAAGGCAACAGCCTCTCGTAATAGAGCGATATCATTTTGTTCTTGTCCCTTTTCAATCAGCGCCTTAGCTTTTCCCAAACTCTCATCGGCATGGCCTACACTCAACCACGACGCCAGAAATGCACCTAAGCAAACCGCCAGCTTCTTATTCATCCCTATGCCCGCACGTTCAAATAAAGCCTCAATTGTGCCACACCATTGCGTCTATTAAATGCTCCATTGGTCATTAAGTGACAGGTTGTGTCATCAGCATGTCCATCTAAACCAAGACCTAGAGCCAATCGCTCCACGGTGATCTTCATCATGGGCACAGTTATACTGTATTTATATACAGCACAATAGAGCTCCAAACATGTACGCAGTTCCCGACCTTGACGCCCCGGCCCTGGAAATCCCCTTGTACCTTTCTCCTGCTGCATGCGGGTTCCCCTCCCCAGCCCAGGACTATGTCGAACAGACCATCGACCTGAACCAAGTTTGTATTCAACACCCGGCCGCGACTTTCTACGTGCGAGCCTGCGGGTACAGCATGGTTGGAGAGGGGATCCATGATGGGGACCTGTTAGTAATTGATCGAGCCGTAAAGGCGAGTCACGGCGCCGTGGTGCTGGCCTGCCTGGACGGCGAATTCACTGTCAAGAAACTGCAGGAAACACCAATCCCTGCCCTACTCCCCTCCAACCCAGATTTCCAGCCCATCTATCTGCAAGAGGGTCAGGAGCTGGAGATATTCGGAGTCGTCACCTTCGTGATCCACAAGACCAAGCTGGGTTGAACGATGCCTACAGCCATTGCCCTTGTTGATGTGAACAACTTCTACGCCTCCTGCGAGCGTCTATTCCGGCCTGATTTGAAGGGGAGGCCCATCGTGGTGCTTTCGAATAATGATGGATGCGTTGTGTCTCGTAGCCCCGAAGCCAAGGCTCTCGGCATCAAGATGGGAGTGCCCTACTTCCAGATCCGCCAGTTCTTTGAGGCAATGGGTGGAATCTGGTTCTCCAGCAACTATGCCCTCTATGGCGACATGTCTAACCGAGTAATGACCGTATTGGAGGGGATGGCCCCGGCTGTGGAGGTCTACAGCATTGACGAGGCCTTCATCGAGCTCAGCGAGAGATGGGCGGGCGACCTGGTGGAGTATGGCCGCCAAGTCCGCGAGCGGGTGCAACTGTGGACTGGCCTCACCGTCGGGGTGAGTATTGCCCCGACAAAGACCCTGGCCAAGCTGGCGAACTACGCTGCCAAGAAGTGGCCGGCTACCGGGGGCGTGGTAGATCTACGGGATGAAGGGCGGCGCGCCAGGCTGATGGCCATCACCCCGATCGAGGAGGTCTGGGGCATTGGCCGGCGGCTAACCGCCAAGCTGGAGACACAGGGTATCAAGACAGTGGCAGAGTTGGTCGCCGCCGATCCCAAGGCCCTGCGGCGCCGGTATGGCGTGGTGGTCGAGCGCACGGTGCAGGAGCTGCGGGGGATCCCCTGTGCCGAGCTGGAGCAAGAGGCCCAGGCCAAGCAGCAGATCATCTGCTCGCGCAGCTTTGGCGAGCGCATCACCCAGATCGGCCCCATGAACCAGGCGCTGGCAGGCTACATGGAGCGTGCTGCCGAGAAGCTCCGGGGAGAAGGGATGTGCTGCCGCCACGTCACCCTGTTCATCCGCACCAGTCCGTTCAGCGACAAGACCCCCTACTACGGCAACCAGGTGAGCACCAAGCTGGCCATGCCAACAAATGACACCCGGGCGCTGCTGGCCCTGATCCCCCAACTACTTCCCCGGATCTGGCGCGATGAGCAACGTTATCAGAAGGGCGGCGTCATGCTGGCCGACATCACCCCGGCCCACATGCAGCAGGGCGACCTGTTCGCTGCGGAGCAGCAATCACCGCGCAGCGAGGCGCTGATGCAGGTCATTGACAAGATCAATCATGGCCGGCTGGGCAAGATCTACTTTGCAACCCGCGGCCGGGCCTCCAGAGAAGGGATGATGAAGCGTGAAAGCCTTAGCCCCAGATACACGACAGCGCTTGGTGAGCTCCCTATTGTGAAATGATACAAATAAAGGAATCCCTAACCGCACAAAAAATGGGCACACACCTCAATAATAGAGCGCAAGTCGACCACCTACAGCCTGAAAATCACAGCTTTATAATATTTTACACAATTTAATCACGAGATTAAATTATCCATCCCTAAACTATGGAGGATAATTAATGAGATTGTTATTACCAGTTCTAGTTACATCCATCATGTTTGGCTGTGGTGGTGGCGGCAGCGATGATAACAAGCAATCAAATGACAAAGACACCAGTACCACTACCGCCCAAAACACACAAAATAACGAACAATCCGACAACACAAATTTAAATGAAAATACACCTAGTGTTCCAACACCTGGAATTTCTCTCGTACCGAACGGACATCATTCAGCTCCATCTGTAGCTGATGGCACTAACCAGCCACAACCCGGTGCGCCTGTACCACCACAACCGAGTAATACAGATACCCAAGTTCCAGCCGGAACATTTGAAGAAAAAAATTCGGAATTTAATATACAAGTATCCCCCGATAATTACGATGCCAATTCATATCTCGAGGCCAAGATTAAAGATTTAAGCATTAATAATGCGAGCTTACAAGATACTAGTAATCTTGTACTGAAATGTTCATGGATGATCAAAAAACAAAAGGTTAGTGATTCATGTAGTTACCAGCTCACTGGTGACGACCACTTACATCCGATAAAAATAACGGCCTACTTGCAGAATGCTAAAGGCCAGAAAACAGAGTCATACGACACAATTATCCAAAAGGCTTTTCCGGTTACTCACCATAAAACTCCATCTGGTGATGCAATACTCATGTCGGATGGAAGGATCATTAGTTGGAATGCTCCAAGTGGCTCAAATTTAAATGAAGCACGGACCAAACTACTGCCAGCCGATGCTGCAGATAGTCGAAGCTTTATTTCCCTAGCAGCAAACAAATCAGCATTCATTGCCTTAGACAAAGACGGGAAGATCGTAACGTGGGGGAATCATAAGCAAGGTGGAGATGCTCCTGAGTTAGTAACTAGCAAGAAAATTAAACAGGTTGCAGCATCTGATTACGCTTTCACGGCGCTATCTGAGGATGGCAAAGTGTATCTTTGGGGCAATTTAAGCGAATTCAAACCAGGAGAAGAAGTAGCTATATCAGGGCATGTGACTACATTATATGGTCTCAGTAAGGGATTCATCGCATTAACAGATGATGGCAATGCCTATGGCTTCGGTGTAGATATCCCTCTGACATCAAAGGCGGTTGGAAGTATTAAGAAAGCTATATCTACACAGGTATCTCATGGGAGTATCTATCATAAGTACAGCATGGCAGTCTTGAACAACACAGGGAATGTCTACGTATGGGGAAGCTATGCAGATAACCTTCCTGCGTTAGATAGTGTTGTAGACCTCACCTCAAACAATGAAGCCTATGCTGCACTGAAAAAAAATGGTGACGTAGTGGTATGGGGTGATCCTGCACATGGTGGAGAATTCAAATATAGCCTTCACAAAAGAGAATATGTGAATGGCAGATTTACCAAAGATACAACCTGGACTGCAATTCAGCCCCCTAAGAATGTGACCAAGGTAGTTGCAAGCGATGGTGCATTTGCTGCCCTACAGAAAGATGGGAAAGCAGTCACTTGGGGGGAAGGCTTCTCTGGAGGCAATACGTACTCTGTAGAGCCCAATAATGAAATCCAAAATAAAACTATAACTGACATTCATGGTAATGAAGGTGGTTTTATTGGTGTTGATAGCAACGGTAATATGACCACTTGGGGTTATTGGTGGATAACCGATGAAAACCTAGTTAACTACAATGCCGGAGAAAACCCGAATTGGGAGAGTAATCTATACGATGCTATCGGGAAAGGGGCATACAAAAACTTTACCTCAAATTCAGTATCTTTTGCGTTCTCAGTTAGCAATAAAAACTCCAGTGAATTTTTTGCCGTCGGCCGTAAAGAGATTGGGGGTAGAATTTTAAGAGGGAATTTTAGGGACATCAAAGGAGATGTAACAAAAATAACACCACATGAGTGTGGCTATTCTGCATTTAGCTCAACCGGTGATGTATACGGCTGGTTTGGATGTGACGGTGACCCAGAATACGATGGTACGCTCAACAGAGAATATGAAGCAAAGCCATATGAAGTTATAGAGTAGGAACGCAATATCACGTGTAATAAAAGCCAGAGCAATGCCTTGGCTTTTTTACAACACAATGGTTTAACTAGGGAAGGTGCGAACAAGTCCCTGACGTGAGATCATGAGCCCCACCTGGCGCCATTGATAAGGTTCAGCATGAATCATCAACTCACCTTCGCGGATAGCGAGTTCAATGGCAAACGCCGCAAAACCCGTAAGGAGTTATTCCTGGCTCGTATGGAGGCGTTGCTCCCATGGGCAATGATGCTGGAGGTCATCGAGCCCGTCTATCCCAAGGCAAGTAATGGCCGTCGTCCCTACCCACTCGATACCATGCTGCGTATTCACTGCATGCAACAGTGGTGACGGCGCCATGGAGGATGCGCTCTACGAGATTGCTTCGATGCGTCTGTTTGCCAAGCTCTCACTGGACCAGGCCATCCCCGACCGTACCACCATCATGAACTTCCGCCATCTGCTGGAGCAGCACCGGCTGGCCCGGCAGATCTTCGACGCCGTCAACCAATGGCTTTCTGACGCCGGCATCATGATGAAGCAAGGCACGTTGGTCGATGCCACTCTCATTGAGGCCCCTTGCTCGACCAAGAACAAGCGTGGCGAGCGTGACGGCGAGATGCACCAGACCAAGAAAGGCAATCAATGGTACTTCGGCATGAAGGCTCATATCGGTGTCGATGCCAAGAGTGGCCTGACGCACAGTCTGGAGACCACGGCAGCCAATGAGCACGACCTCAATCAAGTGGGAAATCTGCTCCATGGCGAGGAGGCATTTGTGTTCGCTGACGCAGGATATCAGGGTGTAGAAAACCGTGAAGAGCTGGCAGATGTAAAGGCACAATGGGCGATTGCGATGCGACCTGGCAGGCTCAAGGAACTCAAAAAGCATCCGCGAAAAAACAAGGCTGTGATTGCCTTTGAGAGGCTCAAATCCAGTATCCGCGCCAAAGTGGTGCACCCGTTTCGGATCATCAAACGTCAGTTTGGCTTTGTGAAGGCGCGGTTCAAGGGCTGCGCAAGAACGACAACCAACTGGCGATGTTGTTTACGCTGGCGAATCTGTTTCGCGTGGACCAGATGATACGGGCATGGGATAGCTGTGCCCAAAAATCGAGATAAGCCTCGAAAATGAGGCTAAATGGCGCTTAATAGCCGAATACTTGCAGCAAAAAGTCAGGTTTTCGGAGTGATGGGCATTTCAAATACGGACAAAGAGTTCGTGGTGAAGGTGCGATCCACTTGTTCACCCCTTCCCTAGGTCCGGCATTGGCAATGGTACCCACTGTTGAGAATCTCTGTCACGTTCGAGTTACAAGCTGAATTACAAATGACTGACCTAAATGGGGCCTAGACATCCTTAATGAACCAATATTACTTGCATTATTTCACTCTGGATTGAAATATTATAATTATGCAATCAAGTGTATAAATACCATTACTAACGTTTACTGAGCCTCAGGATTTAAATTCATCCTGACATTATATTTTCATGACTGTTATTTGGTGATAAATTATGCTAGGAAAAGTAGCTAACGAAGCTAATCAACTCTTATCAAAAATAGATGACTTCAAGTATTTTGTCTTGCTTGGAACATTTATTCTGATGCTAGACAGCACATTAATAACACATAGCAATGCCTCACTGCTCAGACTGAGCTGGAATGAAGTAGATAAAACATTTACCATGGGTAGTGCGCTTGCATTTATTTGTTTTTTTAGTTTCTACATTACATTCATTGTGGCAACTGCAAGAATTTCAATTATCGCAATAGTCAGTTTTATACCATTTGGCATTATAAATTTCTTCAAATCTAACTCATCAGCTGTGGAGCCAAGAAAAGACCTAAAGAACATCTGGGAACTCAGAACTATGGCAATAAAAAATAACAATGCAGTAGCTTATGAAGCATTTAAGGAAAAGCAGCAAAAAAAAGACTCCAACAATAAATTAGAGCAATACTGTCTCGCCTTCTTAATAGCCAGTATTATAAATTTATTTTCAAGTTCAGAAGAAGCCGAATCACTCATTATAACAATGACTTCCATAACCAACATGAACGACATGAGCCCCATTGAGAACATAAAGTTTATTCTAACCTGTCTTTTATATCTTGGAATAATGAAAATTGGGATTCTAGATGGATGTGGTTTCACTTATAGCTACACTGAAGATAATTACATTTATCTACCCAGAGATAACAAACCTACATAAGTTCAAAAAAATAATAGTAAAAGAGGTTGTTGAACAACCTCCTTTTAGTGGATCAGTAAATATTAGGCAAAGTAAGTCCAACTTTCTTAAGTTAGGGTATTAGACCGCAGACAACTCTCGCACCACCGCCACCAAGGGGGGCTGGGTGATCGGAATGGTTATCACCGCCGGCATGGACCATCAAGGCCTTACCACTCAGTTCCGCCAGGGCAAGGCGCGGTGCCAGCACCGGTTGGACAGCTTTACCTGCATCATCGACGTAGAGAGGTGGTAAATCCCCCTTGTGGGCATCATCTTGCCAGGGGGCACCATGGCGCCCAGTTTGTTGGGGATCATAGTGACCACCGGCCGCGCCACCCGCAACGCTTTGCCCATCCTTCATACTGCTGTCGCAGCTCCCGTTGGCGTGCACATGGAATCCATGCAGACCGGCAGGCAAAGAGGACAGCGCCGGAGTAAAGACTGCGCCATAAGGACTTTCACTCAACTCGACATGCCCAACGACAGCCCCACTGGCCAGATCTTTCATTGTCACTGTAGCTGCAGTGGCATTGACGCTGGTTACCAGTACTGCTGCAAGCATCACTTTACTCAGTCGGTTATTCATCTTTCTTCTCCTTACTTTATTGCATCGAGGGTGAGTTCCCCTCGGTGGAATTGCCTTTCCCTGCACCTGTGGCCAGAGCGCGAAACCGCTCGCCCTGCCCGAAACGCTCGGCAAACTGAGCTGCCGTCATGGTGTTCTTGTCGGTAACAGGCTCATCGGGTCGACGATTGCTGTTCATGTCACAGTCGATAGCATAAAGGGTTTTAGCAATGCGCCATTCACCCTTGATAACCGCGCCCATCAAAGCAGTATGACCCCGTTTGTCACGTAAACAGGCATCAGCTCCGGCTTTGAGTAGGGAGTGAACAGCTTCAGCTTGCCCCTGATAAGCGGCAATCATCAGTGCCGTGTAGCTCTGCACGTTACGCTCATCAATCGGGAAGCCAGCGTTAACAAATTCATTCAGTACACTCACCTCTCCGCTACGAGCAGCTGCAAAGAAATAGTCTTGCAAGCTGACTGGCGGTAATTGCTCCGCCTCTGTCGGCTCGCTACCCCAGGCGGGTTCAGACAACCCCATCAGCGCAACAAGCAGACTCAGCAGCAAACGGCTAGGTACCATCCTGCACTCCTCCAACATAATGCCTGCAAGGCCCGGTTCATGATTGCAGGCAGGAACAAGTGGGCCCTGCAGGACTTACCGAGTTACCCCCGCCGCCTGCCTGGCGGGGGCAAAATTACAGTTTGGTCGCGAGCTGTTTGACCCGTTGCTCATCCCCCTTAACGGCGCGAGTCAGGGCCATACCATACTCACTGTCTGCTTTGTAAAAGTGCGCGAGCATCTTGTGCTTCACTGCACTGTCACGCACAGCACCCAGATCGGCTGCCAAGTTGCGCACGAGATTGGTCTTTCCTTTGGCATCGAGAGAGCGATAGAAATTGCCGGCTTGGCTGAAGTTATCGGTCTTCTCGATCTGCTTCTGCTGAACAGTCCCTTCTAACGCTGTCGTGACTGCACGAGCCTCTGCTGCCATGGTCTTAGGTGCCTGGCTGCTCGGTTCGTAGTTCACATTGCTGATTGTCTTGCCGATGTTCATGGCACCATCCTGGTTGTTACTCACAACCGGAACCAGTGGGCGGTTGATAGGCAACTGCTGATGGTTCGCTCCGAGGCGATAGAACTGGGTATCGCTGTAGGCGAACAGACGCCCCTGCAGCAGACGATCTTCAGAAGGTTCGATACCCGATACCAGGTTGGCCGGAGCAAAGGCCGACTGTTCGGTTTCCTGGAAGAAATTGTCAGGCATTCGATTGAGGGTCATGGTCCCAATCTTCTGCTCAGGAACCCCCTCCCACACCTTGGTTGCGTCCAACGGGTTGTAGCTAAAGTCGTTCAGCTGAGAGGGCTTTAACACCTGAATAGCGAGATCCCATTTCGGGTAGTCACCGGCCTTGATGGCACTATACAGATCCCGGGTCAGATGGTTGAAATCCTGACCCTGCACCTTAGCAACCTGATCTAGATCCAGACTGCTCACCCCCTGCCGGCTGCGCCAGTTGAATTTGACGTAATGCACATCACCCTTGGCGTTGACGAACTTGTAGGCATGCACGCCGAAGCCATCCATTTTGCGATAGCTGGCTGGGGTACCGAGGTCGGAGTAGACCTGAGTCAGCATATGGGTAGAGGCCGGATCCTGGCTCATGAAGTCAAACACACGGTTCGGATCTTGAATATTGTCGACCGGTGAAGGCTTGAGAGAGTGGACCATATCGGGAAACTTGATGGCGTCCCGGATGAAGAACACCGGTAGGTTATTGCCTACTAAATCCCAGTTGCCCTGGTCGGTATAAAACTTAGTAGCAAAGCCCCGCGGGTCCCGGAGGGTCTCTGGGCTGTGTTGACCATGAATAACAGTGGAGAAGCGGACAAAAACAGGTGTTTTCTTGTTTACGGCTGAGAATAAGCTGGCAGAAGTGAGCTCTGGAATAGCCTGGGTCACTTCGAACTCGCCATGGGCGCCAGTGCCACGAGCATGAACAACCCGCTCGGGGATCCGTTCCCTGGCAAAACGCTGCAATTTCTGGATGAGATGCACATCCTGCAGCAAGACAGAGCCATTCGCACCGGCGGTAGTTGAATGCTGATTATCACCTACAGGCGCACCGTTATCGCGAGTGAGGACATCAGCTTGAACGTGTAATGC
Source organism: Aeromonas sp. V90_14 (assembly GCF_029967615.1). Lineage (NCBI taxonomy): Bacteria > Pseudomonadati > Pseudomonadota > Gammaproteobacteria > Aeromonadales > Aeromonadaceae > Aeromonas > Aeromonas sp. V90_14. The sequence continues at coordinate 187,997 of NZ_JASCAS010000044.1, forward strand.
AAGGCCCGACATAAGAGCTATTGTCAATTTTGTCATTGTTTTCATTTCTTCCCTTATTTTTTCTAGATTTATCCCTGCCTGCACCTCCTAGACTAAGTCATTGTTTAATTCTAAAAAAAACGATTAAAAGCGATTAAACCGTTCTGGTATTGCGATTAAGTGTAACTGTGGCTGAAATGAGTGATAAAGGATTCCGTCACCAACAAAGTCCTGCTGATTGCCTCATATCAAGCCCTGGGCACAGTGCAAGGAGAACGCTGAACGCCTCGATGGCCACAACGGCCTGCTGCTCTCCCCTCACATCGACAAGCTGTTCGACCGGGGTTGGATAACCTTCACAGACGCCGGTGACCTACTGTGTGCCGAACCCTGTATCGAGCAGGCTCTGCAACAGTGGGGCGTTGAGCTTCCCAAGAATGTCGGCCCGTTCAACCCCAAGCAGGCCGAATTCCTCGAGTACCACCGTGACGATATTTACAAGGCTGAGCCCATCGCTTCTGCCCGACGCATCCCATCCTGAGCGGGCGCCTTTCTCCCGCTCTACCCTCCCCCCACGGCAACCCTACAAATCTGTGTTCCCCTCGTTATCCAGCCTTCAACTGACTCAACACTAGGAACCATTTGAGGTATCATATTACCAAACACTCACCCCATAAGTCAGACAAGGAGCTATGTATAAAAATTAGTTTTTTGTAGGGTTTACTTAAGGGCTGTTGATTTTTCCTATAGTGCTTAACCTCCACACTCAGGAATCAATAAATGACAGATTTATTTTTTTAATACGCATTAGAGATCGATATGATTAAACATATAAAAAATTGGTACAATGGAGAGGTCAAGATACATGAATTTGATAATGATGGTTCATTCTATATCATGCCAATGATTTACACGGAATATCACTGGACTGCAAAAATAGCCAAGAACATTGTTAGTTTTTATCTAAAGCACTGGCAGTGGGTGTGGACCACAACTCTTGGATTCTTCACTCTCTACGCTGCTATTCTTGCATTAAAATAGATGATAGACCAGCAATAAATATAGCTAAGAATAAACTTCAGCATTAGGTTTGGAAACTATGGATTGGAGGTATTTAGTAACCACGGCAATAGCTTTATTCGCTGTTATCGTTGCATGGCTCGCACGCAAAGATGCGAGAAAGTCTGTCGATACAGCGAACTCGCTTCAACAGCGGTTGGAAGTGTATGAATACCTTCCAATTCTTAAACTTGCCATAGAACCCGATGGGAACAGGATAAAGATATCAATTACCAATGCTAGTGCTAAAAACGCCGCTTTAGATTGCAAGTTAACAACGAGCATTCGGATATGGGCTGGTGATGGAGTCTATCACGTTGAGAAAGAGCAGATACAAAATAACTATGATTTAATTCCCCCACAAACAACCATCAGTTTATATCCAGATGAAGTTAACAATATAACAAAGAACTCTATATCATTTTTAAAT